>JBJEBN010000017.1:0-16239 GCA_051870095.1 Candidatus Cryptobacteroides sp.
CTTTGAGGGGGTAGTGGGAGTTTTCCTGTGCGAGTTCGAGTCTCGCCATCCGCACGAAAGAGAGGTGATCCAGACGGACCACCTCGTTTCTTTTATGCACCCCCCCCTCATGACTCGAACTCTGTGTCCTCCTGCCGTCGGCTGCTCGCTGCAAAAAGTCCGCTGGACTGTTTTGCTTTTCGCTCACGACCCCGAGGGGCTGTCCGGCGAATGCCGGACTGGGGGACTACGAAAAAGGCAATACACCGGCATTGCCGGTGTTCGAGTCTCGCCATCCGCACGAAAGAGAGGTGATCCAGACGGACCACCTCTTTTCTTTTATGCACCCCCCCTCATGACTCGAACTCAAATAGTCTTTTTGTACTCCACCGGCAGGACCTTTATGAACTGGCGGGCATAGAGATCCCAGTCGGCAATCATCCGGGCGGCGAGGGAACTGCCTGTATATTTGTAATGGGCCTGGATCATGTTGAATACCTCTTCTCGGTCGGTCCTGTCTTCGAGAAGCGAGAGTTCCACCATATCCATGTTGCAGTAGAAATCGAAGTTGTCGTCCGGATTCCATATATAGGCGATTCCTCCGCTCATTCCTGCCGCGAAGTTCCTGCCCGTCTTTCCGAGTACGACGACGCGGCCTCCTGTCATATATTCACAGCAATGGTCTCCGACTCCTTCCACGACTGCAGTGGCTCCGCTGTTCCGGACACAGAATCTCTCGCCGACCTGTCCGTTGATGTACATCTGACCTGATGTAGCACCGTAACCAATTGTATTTCCGGCAATTATGTTGTCTTCGGCATTGAAGTCCGACTCCGGGTCAGGAGTGACAATGATCTTGCCTCCGGACAGGCCTTTGCCCATGTAGTCGTTGGCATCTCCTTCGAGCCTGAATGTCATGCCATTGCATAGGAATGCTCCGAAACTCTGGCCTGCGGAACCGCTGAAACGGACGTTGATGCAGTCTTCCGGAAGTCCCTTGCTGCCGTACAGCTGGGTTATGTGTCCGCTTATCATTGCGCCAACGCTCCTGTCGGTGTTGAGAATCGGTACCCCTATGCTGACTTTCCTGCTGGCCTGGATTGCAGGCTCTATCATGGCCATAAGTTCCCTGTCCTTGATTTCGTCAATCTTGTGCTCCTGGGCGGTAGTGAAGACTCTGTCGTTTCCTTTGGCTTCCTCCGGTATGTAAAGCACGCGGTCGAGGGATACCTTGTTGGCCTTCGCCCCTTCCGGATAGCTTCTCTTGTGAAGAAGATCGGCCCTTCCTATGACTTCCTGAAGCGTCCTGTAGCCCATCAGGGCAAGGTATTCGCGGATATGGCGTGCAAGGAATCTGAAATAGTTGACTACATGCTCAGGCTTGCCTGCGAATTTTTCACGCAGGGCAGGATTCTGTGTCGCTATGCCTACAGGGCATGTGTTGGTGTTGCATTTGCGGCACATCACGCAGCCCATCGCAATCATCGGGGCGGTGCCGAATCCGAATTCTTCAGCTCCGAGGAGTGCCATGAAGAGCACGTCTCGTGCGGATTTCAGGCCTCCGTCCACCTGAAGCCTTACCTTGCCGCGCAGATTGTTCATCACAAGGGTCTGCTGGATCTGGGCGAGGCCGGTCTCTGCAGGGCTTCCTGCATGCTTGACAGAACTTGCAGGGCTTGCTCCGGTGCCGCCATCTCCGCCACTTATGAGGATGACATCGGCCTTTGCCTTGGTGACTCCGGCGGCGATGGTGCCGACTCCTGCCTCTGATACGAGCTTGACGCTTATGCGGGCCTTGCTGTTCACATTCTTCAGGTCGTAGATCAGCTGGGCGAGGTCCTCGATGGAATAGATGTCATGGTGAGGCGGAGGCGAGATGAGCGTGATGCCGGGGATTGAATGCCTTGTCTTGGCTATCAGCTCGTTGACCTTGAAACCGGGCAGCTGTCCTCCTTCTCCTGGCTTCGCTCCCTGAGCCACCTTGATCTGGATTTCGTCGGCGTTGACAAGGTACCATGTATCCACTCCGAAACGTCCTGAGGCTACCTGCTTCACGGCGCTTCTCGCAGATGTCCCGTCCGGCCGTGGTGCATATCTGTCAGGGTCTTCTCCTCCTTCTCCGGTATTGCTCTGGCCCCCGAAGCTGTTCATCGCGACGGCGATGGTCTCGTGGGCTTCCTTGCTTATGGCTCCGAATGAAATCGCCTCCGTGACAAAGCGTTTCATTATGCTTTCCTCGCTTTCGACCTCTTCGACCGGTATGCTCTCCCTGTCGCTTTCAATTTCCATCAGGTCACGCAGATACATCGGAGTCTCCCTGTTTTCGGCCGCTACGCAGAACTCCTTGAAGGTGTCCCAGTCATTTTCCCTTACGGCTTTCTGAAGCAGTTTCACTCTGCGCGGGTCCCAGCCATGAAGCTCTCCGTCTTTCTTGTACGCGTACAGCCCCAGGTCCTCCGGGGCGGCATCACGACCTTCGGCGGGGCCGAAGGCGGCGCTATGCGCCGCGAGGACATCGCCAGCGATGTCCTCCATCGTGATGCCTTCTATCTGGGAGATGCCGCCTCCCATGTATTTGTCAAGTACTGAGGAGCTTACGCCGAGATTCTCGAAGAGGGCGGCACCTCGGTAGCTTCGTATTGTGGAGATTCCCATCTTTGAGAGAATCTTCAGCATACCTTTGTTGATGGCATTGATATAATGCTCCTGGGCAGCAGGGTAGTCAAGCTGTATGGCCTTGTCGTCCACAAGCTTGCCGAGGATTGCAAATGCCATGTACGGGTTCACGGCGCTTGCTCCGTAGCCGATCAGCAGTGCCACATGCATCACTTCGCATACTTCCGCCGATTCGACCACAACAGCGGTCTGAGCCCTTTTCATGCAATGTATCAGGTGATGGTGGACCGCAGCCATGGCAAGCAGGGACGGAATCGGAGCATGCTTCTCGTCCACGTTCCTGTCGCTGATTATGATGTAGTTGTACCCTGCATCGACAGCCTTTGCCGCGCTCTTGCAGAGATTGGCGACTGCCGCTTCCATGGCCTCCTCTCCTCCTTCCGCCTCGAAAATCATAGGCAGGGTGATGGTGCGGAACCCTTTGTACCTCAAGTTCCTGAGCGTTTCCAATTCTCCGTTCGAGAGGATTGGGGAGCTAAGTTTCACGACTTTGCACAGATCCGGTGAAGGATTGAGGATGTTGCCCTTGACGGCTCCTATGTAGCTGGTGAGCGACATCACCGAAGTCTCCCTCATCGGATCTATAGGAGGGTTGGTCACCTGAGCGAATTTCTGCTTGAAATAATTGAAGAACCGTTGAGGCTTGTTGGAAAGGACGGCAAGGGGAGTGTCGTCACCCATTGCGTACAGAGGTTCGGCGCTGTTCACTGCCATCGGCACGATGATTCTGTCGATGTCCTCCTTGCTGTACCTGAACGCTTTAAGCAGCCTGTCATATTCCGGCACCGCGTGTTCTTCCTTCCTGCCGCTCCGGATGTCCTTCAAGACAATCCTGTTGGCATGGAGCCATTCTGAATATGGATGGGCGTCAGCGAGGGCCGCCTTGATCTCGTCGTTTCCGATAATCTTGCCTTTATGGGTGTCCACCATCATGATCTTTCCCGGGTATAGCCTGCCTTTGGAGGCTATGTCCTTTGGATCCACCCCGCATACACCTGTTTCGGAAGCCATTACAAGCATTCCGCTCTTTGTGATGAAATATCGGCAAGGCCTCAGGCCGTTCCTGTCCAGCATTCCTCCGGCGTATCGTCCGTCAGAGAAAATGATGGTTGCCGGTCCGTCCCACGGCTCATTGAATATGGAATGGTATTCGTAGAAGCATTTCAGCTTATGGTTCAGCGGATTGCCTTCCTTGTAACTTTCCGGTATGAGCATTGATAGCGTATGGGGAATCGACTGTCCCGTCCTGGTGAAAAATTCCAGAATGTTGTCGAAAGAAGCGCTGTCACTCATTCCCGGTTCGAGAATCGGGCTTATGTTGTCGGTGATCTTGCCGAGATTCTCCGTGCTCAGAAGGGCCTCTCTTGATTTGACCCAGAGCCTGTTGCCCCTGATGGTGTTGATTTCACCGTTGTGTCCTATCATCCTGAACGGCTGGGCGAGGCTCCATGTCGGGAATGTGTTGGTGGAGAACCGTGAATGTACGAGAGCGATTGCGCTGGTGAAATATCTGTCAGTCAGGTCCGGAAAATATTCGCGCAGCTGGAGGGAGGTCAGCATTCCCTTGTACACCATGGTCCTTGTCGAGAGACTGGCGAAGTAGCAGCTGCCTTTGTCGGCAATCGATGATGATGTCACCTTGTGCTCGACGGCCTTCCTGACAAGATACAATTTGTCTTCAAGGAGTTTCTGGTCGTCGCATCCCACTATGAACAGCTGGCGGATTTCCGGTTCCGTAGCCCTTGCCATCTCGCCGAGGATGTCGCTGTTGACCGGGACCTGACGGCTGTGCATTACGGACAGACCATTGGCCTCGACACATTCGTTTATGATTTCGTTGAATCTCTCGTTGTCCCTCTTGTCTTTGGGAAAGAACACCATCCCGACACCGTAGCGCCCCTTTTCAGGAACAGGTATTCCATGCAGGAGTATGAATTCGTGCGGAATTTGGACCATGATTCCGGCTCCATCGCCGGTTTTTCTGTCTCCGCCTTCCGCGCCCCTGTGGGCCATGTTTTCAAGTACGGTGAGACCCTTTTCGATGATGTCGTGGTATTTGCTGCCGTTGATGTTCACGACCAGACCTACGCCACAGGCGTCGTGCTCATATTCTGGGGAGTAGAGACCACGCGCCTGAAAAGTTTCAAGTTCGTTCATATTTTTCGTCTTATGTTGCAAATTGCCCCGTCCAATATCCGGAACACAAACTGCAAATATAATAAAACTAGAAACCAGTGACAAAAAAATCTCACCTCATCCTGAACCGGTCTTGTCTGAACGGAAAAATAACGGATGAAAGTTCCGAGTGGCATTTATTTGATGTTGAAAACAGCCGGGTCGGAGGGGAGGGCGTGGGTGAGGGTCGGCATTTCGTAGGTGGTGGAGATGCCGGCGAACTCGGTCATTTTCATGTAGGTTATGCTGCCGTCGGGGCTGTAGCGGAGGTCTATCCGCGAATAGCCTTTGGGGGCTTTCTTGCGGGCTGTGAGGGTTATGTTCCAGCCGGAGGCATCCATCGTGGCTTCGATGTCGGCATCGCAGAGTTCGGAGAGTTCTGCGATGCGGCCCTGCATGCTGTAGAGGAGGGTGACGGCGAGGCTGTTCATGAGTTTGTTCTTCGTGAGGTCGAAGATATTGGCCTTGCCGCCTCGCTTGACGAGCATCTTGTCGGCATTGATGATGAATTTCTCGCCTGATGGTTCGCTGTAAATCATGGACATTCTGTCCGGGGCGGCGAAATAGAGTGTGCCGGCGGATTTTATCTCGTGTTTGTTCACAAGGGTTTTTGTCTGCCGGATGTCGCCCTGGAATCCGGTCATTGATGCGTTTTTCTGTTCCAAGGTCTTGAGGGCCTTGTCATTGTCGGCTCCTGATGCGAAAGTTGCCAGGAGGAGGGATGCGGCTATTGCCGTTATGATTTTTTTCATAGTCAGTGAGTTTAAGAATACAATCCGCCATTGATGGAGATACACTCTCCGGTTATGTAGCCAGCTGCATCTGATGCAAGGAATCCGGCGAGGGCGGCAACTTCCTCCGGCTCGCCGAAGCGGTTCATCGGAATGGTCTTCTTCAGTTCCTTCTCATCGAGTCCTTCCACCATGTCAGTCTTGATGAAGCCTGGAGCTATGGCATTGACTGTCACACCCTTGCGTCCTACCTCCTGGGCAAGCGCCTTGGTCGCGGCAATCAGACCACCCTTGGCAGCCGAATAATTGCACTGGCCCGGAAGACCTTTGAGTCCGGAGAGAGAAGCCATGTTGATGATGCGGCCCCTCTTGTGGATGAGCATAGGCTGGATGACTTCACGGGTGACATTGTAGAATCCGTCAAGCCCGATACCAAGTACCTTGTCCCAGTCGGTTTTCTCCATCCATATCAACAGGTTGTCCTTGCGGATGCCGGCATTGTTCACGAGCACCTCGATATATCCTTCTGGATTGCGCTCCTGCCATGCCTTGATGGCAGTGCTGCATGCCTGGGCGTCGCTTACATCGAATTTGAGAAGCTCCGCCCCCACGCCTTCAGCCTTTACGAGAGCGAGGGTCTCCTCCGCTTGAGCATCATTTGAAACATAGTTGATGAGTATGTCATAGCCCATCTTTGCGAGTTTGAGGCAGATTGCGCGGCCGATTCCGCGACTGCCTCCTGTTACGAGAGCATATTTTGCCATAATATTTATATTTGTTTGTTATCCAATTATATAAGGTCTCAATTCTTCCCTGATCCTGTCCATCCCGAGGATGGATCCACAGGTAAGCAGGGAGGTCATCGACACCCCGAGCACCCCATGCAGGTTGAGGCTCTGTCCGGTCATCAGCAGACCATCCACAGGGGTCTGGGGCGACAATACAGACAGAAGAGGCGAATGGAAGTCCTTACGCAGTCCGTAGGCGCTGCCTTCAGGGCTGAGATTGTAGCTCTGATAGGTAAGCGGAGTGCTTGTATAGACTTCGTTCACGGCATCTGCAATTCCCGGGACGAGTCTCTCAGCAATTTTCAGGCAATTCCTGATCTTTTTCTGCTTGAATCTGACATAGTCGTCGCCTCTGCGTCCGACCTGCGTGCCCTGCCACTGGCTGACTTCATCCCATGAACATGGAGTCAGGATATCCATTCTGTCTGCAAATACTTTCCCGGAAGCCTGACAGTCTCCGGCGCGGAAACTTTCAGGAACCGGATAGCTGATCATTATCCTTGAAACCGTGCCGTCAGGAGCACTCCAAGGGTCAGCATCTTCGTTGAAAATGAACTGGTTACGGTTAAGGTAAGGAATTGAGTCATTGCGAAGACTGAAGCAGGCCGTGAACATTCCAGCCGTGTTCGGTGCAGAGGCGACCCTTTTGCGGAAAGACTTGCGCATCCTGCCTTCCGGGGAAGCCATAGACACTGTGACTGCCGGATGCGCATCCGAAATGACCCAGTCGGCTTCGAAGAACTCTCCCGAAGATGTCATGATACCCGTGACACCAGCTTCATTTTCGCAAATCTGCCTGGCCTCCTTCAATGGCAGTACCCGGCCTCCCATCCTGCGTATGCTGTCCGCGAGGGAGTCGGCAATCATGCTTCCGCTTCCCTGGAGCCTCCACGCACTGCGTATGAACGAGTCATTTATCTGTGCGAATGTATAGAGAGGAAGCGTCTCCGCCTCAAGCTCCATCTTCAGCGACGTGCCGGAAAGCACCTTTCGAAGCAGGGGATCGCTGATGCATTCACACAGGAATCCGTATGCCTGACGGCCGAAAAGTGACTCCGAAAGGGAAGTCCACCTGTCAGGATAAAGAAAACCGAATATATTGTCTCCGGTTTCTTTCAGAAGTCCGACATATCTGTCAATTCCCTCCTTTTCATGAGGGAAGCGTCCGGTCAGGCGCGCTGCAAATTCATCATGTCCGTTGGCAAAGGCGAAGCTCTCATCACCAATGACCACTTCATCGAAGCAGTCGCGGTCGAGTTCCTTCCAAGGCAGGTCCATGAGCCCGAAATATCTGAACAGACTTCCGAGCGATTCACCTTCTGCAAGCGAACCGACATAATGCATACCCGTGTCGAACACCCCGGAGCGCCTGTGGAAACTCTGCAGACATCCTCCGATTTGCCTCTGGCGTTCAAGCACGGTCACGTCCATGCCGTTCTTGGCAAGGATGTAGCCGCATTCCAGTCCGCCCAATCCGGAGCCTATGATTATCACCCGCCTGCCTCTCATCTTCAGTCAATCTGTGTGAATCCGTTCCTTTCCCTGAATCTTCTGAATTTCAGGAGCCAGCGGAAAATAGCAGGCTGGAGGGCGTATGTTATCAGAATGGTCGCGCTCATTCCTATCAGGGTGCTCATCCCGATGGAACTTATTGCCGGATGCAATGCGAACACGAGAGATCCTGTCACGACTATCAGAACCACCGCTGACAGGAAAATGGCTGTCTTGTGACATGTGAGCAGGCTGTCTCCCCGGCCTTTGGCCTGGTCGATGAGACCGTTGGTCACGAATATGCTGTAATCAACACCGATTCCGAATATGAATGTCGCAATTACAATGTTGATAAGGTTGAATTCGAGTCCGGTAAGTGCCATTATTCCGTTGACAGTGAACCAGCTGAGTGCCATAGGCATGAATGCCAGCAGTGCAATGAGCAGGCTTTTGAACGAAATGAGAAGCACAATCAGTACGAATATTGAAGACACCCAGACCACTGTCTGGAAATCATCGTTGAGGGTCTCGGCCATGTCCTTGGTGTACCAGAACGGGTCTATGATCACGGCCCCGCCGACCCTGTCTATTGCGGTGTTGACATCGGCCTTGTTTTCTGCCGGCATCTTGGCAGAAGTAAACACGAGCCATTTGTCGGCAGTCTTTTCCACGAAATTGCACAGCAGGCCTTCCGGGAGCACTTCGTCTTTGTATATGTCGCAAGGTTCATAGTCAGCCTCCACCATGGCGAAGAACGGGTCGAACATCTCAAGCTCAAGCCCGTTTGCCTTTGCAGTGCGGTTGATTATCCTTCTGACTTCCGCTATGCGCTTTTCATTCCAATAATCTTTCCAGCACCCGATTCTTTCCTTCTGGACATCCTGACTGACAAGCACCGGTGAGATATCGGAATATTCATTTATGATTCCTGCGTTCTTCAGAGAATCCATCAAAGCCAGGATCTTCCTGTTGAGCCTGAGGGCTGAGTCGTAATCGTCTGCACTTGCCGCATAGTACATGGAAGTCATGCCTGCATTGTTCTTCAGCTCGTAATTTTCCCTTGCTCTGGTAATCTTTGGCTCGTCCCAGCCGATATGCTTGAGGTCGCTGTCAAATTTGACCTTTCCGGAGAAAATGCAGCTGACTGCGCAGATTGCCACAATTGTCCATTTCAGCCACCCTACCCTGTCGAGAGGATATGAGTTGATGCGGTCGAGTACCTTGAAAGCAGCTTCAGAGCGCTTGTTGTTTTCCGGATTGAAGAAATGCGGCAGGAAAATGAGTATGAACACGAGGGTCCCGGCCATGGCAAGCGACGCGAACATCCCGAAATCTTTCAGAAGCTCGCTGTCAGTGAAGAGCAGTCCCACGAAAGCTCCCACCGTTGTGAGGACTCCGAGCGTTACCGGCACGGTCTCATCCTTGAGCACCTGCACCGGGTCGTTGACATATTTGTAGTGAGTGACAATGTGCAGGCAGTAGCTCAGGGCCACTCCGAGCACGATTGCACCGATTCCGAGAGCCATCACGGACATACCGCCCTTGATCCACCAGATGCATGCAAGGGAGAAGAGTGCTCCGTATGCCACAGGGGAGAGAAGCAGGAAGACCGAAGATTTGTTGCGGAAGCAGATTCCGAGCAAAATGCAGATAATAAGCAGAGAAATACCGACTGTCATAAGCAGGTCCATCTTGATCCTGCGGGCGTTGAATACGCTCTGGACAGGTGAACCGTGGAACAGGATCTCTGCTTCAGGATGCCTTTTGCCGAAACTGTCAGCTTCCTTTTCTATCATCTTGACGAGCTTGTTCCCGGCTTGAGAGTCCATAAAATTGAAGTCCGGGGATAAAAGGATGAGTGCGGCAGTCGTGTCCGGACAGAACAGCTGGCCGTCAACGATTGCATATCCTCCGGCTGCTCCCTTAGCACTCCCAATTGCCGTTAGGGCAGCTTTGCGCAGGGCGGCAGGGTCTGTCGATACCATCATTGTGGCACTGCCCGTCATGTCGTTATAGACTATTTCCCGATTCAATGCCATCTGCTGCGTCAGGGCTTTTTCCGTCAGGAGTGAGTCGAAGGCGTTGTAGCAGGTGGCGTCGATGAATGAAGGCAGATGCTCAAGCAGATAGTAGAGGCCTCCTGTCATCGTGTCGGCATCTATGCTTGAGAGGATGTTGTCTATATATCCATTGCCAGAGTCCCTTGCCAGAAGGGAGTCTGCGAATTCCGTGCAGAGTTCATGCAGCCCGTCAGGATCGGCTTTGCCGTCTTTCCTCACGACCTGAATGAATATCTTGTTCTTTACCTGAATATTCTCAAAGGCTATGGCACTTGATCCCGCGTTTTCGGACGGGGGCAGGAGCTTTGCGATGTTCTCTTCATATTGGACCTTGAGGCCAAAAAACGCAAATACCGCCGTGCTTGCAACAAGCAGGAGGTACATCAGCCATTTCCTGTCTTTCAGGAAATTGTATATTGCAATTACCGCTTTTGTCATTTTAATCAAGTTTTGTATTTGCGAAATCCACTTTGATAAATCTCGCAAATTTACGAAACTTAAATTATTTTATTTTCAATTATTTCATCCATTTGGCCTTCCAGTCTTCGTAGAACTGGGGACAAACAATTTCGAGATTTCCCTCAAGGTCGGTGAAAAGCTGGACGGATTCGGCGGACAGAATCAGTTCAGAGTCGCTGTCACGGCGAATTTCGTATTGAAATACGATTTTGGCTCCCGGGACATCCTTCCATGTTATCTTGACCGAGAGAATGTCGTCAACCGATGCGCTCCTGACATATCTCATATGCAGGTCGTACATCGGGATGAGGAATCCGTTGTCGTAGAAGCGTAAATATTCAAGGGAATACTTTCTTCCGAAAGCTTCCCTTGCATCTTCGAGGTATTGTACATAGTTCCCGTGCCAGACCATCTTGATGGAGTCCACTTCGGAGAACCGTACCCTTACCTTTATTGTTTCACTCAGTGTCATCGGGCGCCCCTCAGGCGTTCATCTTGTTGTAAACGAAGTCGTAGAGGGCACCGAAAGTCTTGACCTGTGAGATTTCACCGCCTCCGATCTTGACTCCGAATTCAGAGTCGATGAGGGCTACCATGTCCACGAGGCTGAGGCTGTCGAGCTCGAGGGTGGTCTTGATGTCTGCTTCCGGCTTGATGTCGGATACTTCGATTTCAAATTCTTCTGCCAGTTTTTCGTTTATCTGGTCGATTAGTTGCTGTTTTTCCATTTTATTTTATTTAATTTATTAATATTTATAAAATTATACTGTTACTTGTTGAAAGATGTCTCTGCTATAAATTTCTGATAATCAGCGTAGAATTGGTCCCCCCGAACCCGAACGAATTGGAAAGGAATGTATCGAAATTCTTCTCCACCCTCCTGGAAGGAATGAGCAGCTTCGCCGAATCCTCGTCCGGATTCTCGTAATTGAGGTTCGGCGCGATGAACCCGTTCTTCATCATCAATATTGAATAGATAACCTCGCTCGCACCTGCCATCCACATCTCGTGTCCAGTCTGTGACTTGGTGCTGGTAACCTCAATCCTCCTATCACCGATGACACTGTAGATGGCCTTTGCCTCGTTGGTGTCACCGATATGGGTTGAAGTCGCATGGGCATTGATATAACCGATTTCATCGATGGATATTCCGGCACGGTTTATAGCCATCATCAAAGACCTTGCAGGACCGTCCACATTCGGTGATGAAATATGGTCTCCGTTGGACGAGAAGCCATATCCAAGGACCTCGGCAATTATAGGCGCTCCGCGCTTCACGGCTGATTCATAGCTCTCGAGAATCACCGTTGCAGCTCCGCCTCCCGGCACGAGTCCGTCACGGTCGCGGTCGAAAGGACGGCTTGCCCTGGTCGGCTCATCCTCCCTTGTAGAGAATGCTGATATACCGTCGAACGAACCGACTGCAAAAGGGTTCACCTCCTGGGCTCCTCCGCAGACCACAGTGTCCTGGAGCCCGTTCTGGATTAGCAGGGCGCCGAGTCCTATGGCATGTGAACTGCTTGCACAAGCGCCTGACACAGTGAGGCTTATGCCTTTGAGCTTGAATATGCAGCAAAGGTTCATCGTGACTGTCGAGTTCATGGACTGGAAGATGGCTCCCGACCCGCATAGGGTGGTGTCCTTCTTCTCCCTGATTTTGTCCACGGCTTCCACCACAGGAACGGTGGAACTGTCATTTCCGTAAAGAAGGCCGACCTCGTGCGTATGCAGGAACTCTTCATCGATTCCGGCGCTTGCCAGAGCGTCACGGGTCGCGCAATAAGCATATTTGGCCTGCTCCGGCATATATACCCTCTGAGAACGGCTCAATTCTTTCTTAAGGTCCGGAACCTCTACCTTGCCGGTGAGTGCCGAACGGAATCCCATTTCCTTTCTTGCCGGATCGAAGATGATGCCTGACCTGCCCTCATAGAGCGAGTCCCTGACTTCGTCCAGCGTCTTACCCAAGCAGGAATAGATACCCATTCCTGTTATCACTACTCTTTTCATACTATCAAAAATTTTTACATTTATAAAAATTTTGTGAGAGTATGATAGCCGTTCGCTATCGCTCACTCTCACGATGAAAATCATTTGATATCGCCCTTGGGCGAAAATATATCAAAGATTTTCATGTTCGGTTTCATACTATCAAAGATTTTATGTTCGGTTTCATATTTGTAAACTTAATTCCGTAAGTTGTTGTCATCCGATAGGTTGTGTTGCATTTTACCGGGATTGCTTCCCTGTAAGCAGGATGTCGTCGAGAGCGGAGTGTATGCTCTGCCTCAAATCCTTGAGTCTCCCTGCAGCCTTGCGGTGGGCAAGGAATCGGATGTCTTCAAACAGTCTCTTCGCCCATGAGGCATAATCCCAGGCGAATATGACCAGCGCAGGGAAAGCGGCAAGCCACAGCAAGCCGGCCCACCATCCGACGAGGCACCAGAGCGTTGCAATTGTCGCAATCCCGAAAATCGGAATCGTGAACAATGCGCTGATTGCAAACAGGAATGTCCCTTCGAACATCTTGTCATGAGTCCTTTTCGCAAGTGCCTTTGCGATGGCATACATAGGTAGTGAAGGCCAGAGTGAAACAATCCATAAAGGAAGCAGGACTACCATTCCCATGCCTTTGAGGACCACCGTCCCGATGCCAGGACTGCGCCTGAGGTCCCTGTCGGATATGCCCAGGCTCTTTATCCCGTCCATAAGCTCTTTCGTGTCGCTGAAGATTCTGTCCGTTGCTTCAGCAGGGGCATCGGCGAGAGCCTGGACGAAAATCTTGTCCGCTTCGAGCTTCTCAGGAAGCGCATCCGGGTTGAATCCGTGGCGGGAAGCATAGTCAATCCCGTAGGTGCCGCGCAGGAAATCGATTTGGTCGTAATGTTCCAGATCCCTGATGTCCAGCATCATGCTGTGAATCTGCTCCCTTATGAGAGCACTCACCTGACGCTGTGCTGTCCTTGGTTTCGTCTTGTAAAGTTCATAGTACGGCTTGAGGGAAACCGGTGTGCCGAACCTTACCATGTAATCGTTCCTGATACCGAAATAGTCCGAATAATGGTTTCCGGCCGGGAGAATCATCACATCCTTCTCGAAACCGCCCTTTTCTGCGGCCTCGAATGCCAGACGGGTGTATCCGTAGGAAAAAGTACCGAGCCACCTCTTGTCCTGGTGTCCCGCTTCCGGATATAATCCGATGGTGCATCCGTCAAGCAGAGCCTTCTCCGTCACATCGAAGGTCCCTTTGTTCTTGTCGAGGCTTTCGGCCCCTTCGTACTGAAGCCTGAATGTCGGCATAAGTCCTATCGAATACAGGAACTTGGCTGCCAACGGTGAGAGTGCAAATACATCCCCTCTGGTTAGAAACCTCACTTTGCGGTCGTTTATGCTGAACAATATTCCGAACACATCGTTCAGGCAGTTCTGATGGTTCCCGACTATGAGGAGCGGGGTCCCGTTCGCTGGAATGTTTTCTTTATCAATACGCCAGGTATGTCTGTAATATACCTTGTCGTGAAGGAATCTGAGATATTTCTTAAACAACGCATAGCAAATCCCCACTTCAGATTTCCGGTCTTGGTTCTTCTTATTCATCTTTTAGTACACTGTCCAATTGTCGCAATAAATTGTGCTGCGATAAAGTGCAAATATATGTACAAAAATCTTTCCCTTTGAAACCCGGTCATCTTGATTTTGCCAAAATCATACTTTTGGGACAAAAATCGAGAAAAAAATCCAACTTTATTTCATGCCGTTTATGACCGATGTCTTCACTTCAAAGAAATTGTCAGGATCGTCTGTCATTATCCGATATTCGCCATGATTGCCCCATGAAGCAGGTTTATCTTCGATTTTCATATCCTCACCGGTATCATTGCCCACATAAGGACTGATTCTGTCCTGCCATGCCTTGATTCTCGCCATGCTTGCATCCTTGTGGAACAGATTGTTCTCCCTTGCGGCGATTTCCTTCAGGGCATCCCTGTAAATGGCCTTGAACTCGTCAATCTTCATCAGCCTCTCCATCAGCCGGCCTCCGTCGCCCCAGTTGTAAGGGTCCTGTCTGCCGGAGTCGCTGATTATTCCGCAATTGGCGCTGGTACCCAGAGTGTTGTCATAGTCGTAAGGAATCAGGAACACCTTGTAGTCATATTTGTCCATGCTGTTGAAATACAGATAGAAATTGTTTCCATTGTTCCAATGGTCATCCCACATCCCGACGGCTACGTTCACGGCATAGGTCTTAAGAAGGAATTCCACGTCGCATACCTCTTTGATCCATTTCGTGAAGCTCTCGTCGCTCTTGCCAGTAAGCTTTGCGATAAAGTCCTGGAGCTGGGCCTTGGCCGTCTCATAGTTTTCGGCTTCTCCCTTGTATTCATAGGTCATGTTCTCGCCGGTGTCCTCATCAAGCCCGAAATGTGCGTTCTGATTGTCAAGATATGCTCCTGCCCATGACCATCCGCATTTCCACAGATTGCCTTCTTCGCTCCCGAACATTCCGTCCACGCGCTTCTGGATGAATTTGTCGTCAATAGGCTCAATCATCTCATATACACCGAAATACGCAGGCTGTGAATCTCCTTCCACATGTACCCATACCCTGCAATATACGTCGAATGCAGCTGTCCAGATTCCATATCTGCGGAAAAGGTCGTAGCAGTACAGCTCTCGGACATAGCAAGGGTCGTCCTTGAACCATTTGAGGTTTACCTTGCGTATTCCCTTGACAGTGTGGGCTTTGTCCTTATTGAATTTGCGGAAATTGATGCCGAAGTGGCAGTGGTGCCAGTCTGCTCCGTCTTTGACATGGGGCTGGCCGGATGACCCTTCGGGGCGTCTGCGGGATGTGTTGCCGCGGAGCCTGATTCCGGCATCTTCGATGGATGTCACTTCGGAACCCTTGGTATATGTTATGTCGCAGTGGAAATAGTCCACATTATTCGGGTTCTCGTCGAATCTTTTCAGCAGGGCGTTCCACTGGTCGAGGCTGATGCTTATCCGGATTTCCGGGATTACGCTTTCGTCCCATACATATTCCAGTCCTTCGTCGGAAATGACTGCAGGCCCCGGCGCGGGATCCGGTTCTGGGTCTGGTTCCGGTTCAGGTTCGGAATTGTTGTTTCCGTTTTCGGGCTTTTCGGGGTCCGAGGGCAGGATATATGGTGGTTCACAGGCTGTTACTGCTATTGCAATGGCGCAAAGAAAAGTTAAGATTCTGTATTTCATGGATATTATGATATATTGCAAAAATATATATTAATATGGTATCTTCAAAACCGGAGATTGTTTTTTTTAATGCAATATCGGCTTGTTATTTGCAGGAAATTTGTAATTTTGCAAGTTGTTGAAATTTTGAATTTATTTAAACTGCATGAATTGATGGTCAGGAAAGGACTCATAAAGGTATCTGCATTCTTGCTTGTCCTGTGGTACTGCTTCAGTGTCATAGGCTTCGATGTGCATACCTGTGCCGTTTCCGACAGTCAGTTCGTATCCACCTTCATAGAGGGGTTTGACTGTGAGGATATCCATCCGGGTCATGAATGCAGCCATTGCTGTGACCATCACGATGCCGGCTGTCAGGATTGCCATAAATCCCATCCCGGCAACCATTCCGACGGTACATATTCTGAAAACGATTGCTGTTCAAACCATTATCACGTGCTTTGGATTACAGGAAGCCGTTCGGACGACGACCATCGTCATTATGACGAGTGCCACTGCGGACATTGCCCTTGCATCGAGGCGACAGCATCCGTGGTTTCTCCTGTCTTCATGCCGCAATTTTCATTCTCCTTCATAGATTCCGCAGGGCTGATTGTGCCTTCGCGGGATGTTCTTTCGGTTTCCGGAGTCTGGAGGGTTTAGATTTCT
>JBJEBN010000017.1:16339-21527 GCA_051870095.1 Candidatus Cryptobacteroides sp.
AGCGAAGTCGAGGAATCTATAAACCAAATAACGGAATTCAAAATGAAAAAATATATCCCAATACTTTTGGGTGTGCTATGTTCCATAACCTTATCAGCCCAGGACATAGACACCACAGGAATATACGGAGAGCGCCAGGACAGCCTCGACGCCGCCGTATTCGTATCCCGCCAGGCGGGCAATTATCTTTCCAAAGGAAAGGAAATCAGGACGGAAGTCATATCAGCGGCCGGCCTCTGCAAAATGGCATGCTGCAACCTTGCCGAGAGTTTCGAGAACTCCGCGAGCGTGACCGTAGGCTATTCCGACGCCGTTACCGGAGCACGCCAGATACGCCTTCTCGGCCTTTCGGGCACATATACACAGATGCTTGACGAGAACCGCCCCGTAATGCGCGGACTTTCAGCACCTTTCGGACTCTCATACATCCCGGGCCAATGGCTCGAAAGCATCCAGATTGCCAAGGGAGCCTCCTCCGTGATAAACGGCGTCGAATCCATGACCGGCCAGATCAATGTCGAGCACCGCAAGCCGACGGACGAGAAGCCTCTGTTCATCAACGGATTGGTCATGAGCGACACCAAGATGGACCTGAACATCGCTTCCTCCCTCCAGATGGGCTACAAATGGAGCACCGTCATCCTTGGTCATGTTTCCGGCAACATAGCCACATTCGACATGAATCACGACAGCTTCATGGATGATCCAAGAATGCTTCAGTTCAACCTTGCAAACCGCTGGCTCTACCAGGCCGACAACGGTGTGCAGGTGCGTTTCGGAGTCCGTGCCCTTCGCGATGCCCGTATCGGAGGCCAGGCCCTCACAGGTGAGGACGGCCGCAAGACATATTACAACAAGGATACCTATTCACTCTATCCGTCCGACAGAATCGACCCATGGGGATCCGACATCCTGAACAGGTCAGTGAACGGATATTTCAAGATAGGCATTCCGCTTTCTGAAGACAATTCGCAGAACATCGCCTTCGTAGCCGACTACAGCTACCAGGACATGGATTCATATTTCGGATCCACCAAATACCTTGCAGGACAGCACTCCGTATTCGGCAACCTCCTGTACCAGAACGAAATAAATGAATCCCACAAGTTCACCCTGGGCCTCGGTGGCACATTTGACGCTTACAACGAGTACTTCAACAGGACATTGTTCTTCGACGCCCGTGAGAACGTTGCAGAGAAAAGCGGCAGGACGAACCTTGCAGACCTCGGAATCTTCGGCGAATATACCTTCCACGCAGGTGACAAGTTCTCGGCCATCGCCGGAGTCCGCGGCGACTGGTACAACAAGGCCGGTTTCAGATTCTCCCCGCGTCTGACTCTCAAATATGCCCCGATAGACGAAATCGTCCTCAGGGCCAACGGAGGAAGGGGACTCAGGTATTCCACCCCTCTGATCGACAACATCGGAGTCTTCTCGACAGGCAAGCTCTTCAACGGGGCCTACAACGACCACCTTCTCGAGGATGCGTGGACATTCGGTGGCAACATTACCTATTACATGCCTTTCGGAGCATCGTCCAACACCTATCTGAGCTTCGATTATTTCAGGACGCAGTTCGTGCAGCAGATGATTGTAGACTATGAACATTTTGCCAACACCATAGACTTCTATGCCCTTGATGGAAAACGCTCATATACAAACAATTATCAGGTGGACTTCTCTGTTGATCCTAT
This sequence comes from Candidatus Cryptobacteroides sp., assembly GCA_051870095.1. Classification (GTDB taxonomy): domain Bacteria; phylum Bacteroidota; class Bacteroidia; order Bacteroidales; family UBA932; genus Cryptobacteroides. The sequence continues at coordinate 18,034 of JBJEBN010000017.1, forward strand.
TGAGCGCTTCAACATCACCCTCACTTTCCGCTACACCGATGCGAGGGTGGAACTTGCCGACAGGGGACTGGTGGAGAAACCTATGACCAGCCGCTACAAGGGAGTGCTCAACCTCCAGTATGCGACTAACCTGAACAAATGGATATTCGATTTCACGGCTTCTGTAAACGGACCTTGCAGGGTATATGATTTCATGAAGGACATGCACGGAATCAAGCAGAAGGGCGGAAATTATTATTCACCGGTCTATCCTCTTCTGTATGCGCAGGTTACGCGCAGGTTCAAAGGCTGGGACGTATATATCGGGGCGGAGAACCTTACCAATTTCCACCAGAAGGATGTGATTGCAGGTTCGGTGAAGGATGAACATGGGGTGGTCAGCCCGCGTCAGCCGTCGTTCGATGCAAGCTGCATATGGGGACCACTGATGGGCATCCGGGCGAATGTCGGTTTCCGCTTCACCCTTTGGAAAAAGGCCTGACTATAATTATTTGAAAATAAATAATAACTTGTTAAATTTGCAAAGATATGAAACTGACATCCATTCTTTCAGCCATAGTGCTGACAACATCGACCTTTGGTGCCGCGGCAGCCGACATGACGGCCATCTCAACTGATTCAAATGCAGCCACAAAGGCAAGCTATGACAAGAAAGACAAGAAAAAAGCAGAAATCAAGGAAGTTGTGTTCAACGTACACCTGCATTGTGAGAACTGTGTAAAGAAAATCAGGGAGAACATTTCCTTCGAGAAAGGCGTCAAGGGACTGGATGTGTCCCTCGAGAATCAGACAGTAGATATAAAATATGATGCCGCCAAGACCAATGAGGCAACCCTCAAGGCCGCGGTAGAGTCACTCGGCTATCCGGTGAAAAGCACTTCGGATCCAGCCCATGACCACCACCATGACGGGCATCAGCATTAGAATTATATATAAAAATGTTTAAAATCATATCCAAGGAAATGCTTACTCCGACAATATGTCGGATGAAAGTGAATGCCCCGCGTATTGCTTCTTCGGCAATGCCGGGGCAGTTCCTGATTGTGCGCGCTACAGAGCACGGAGAGCGTATCCCGCTTACAATCAGTGACTACGACAAGGAAGATGGTTCTGTAACCATCGTGACACAGCAAATCGGAGCATCCACTACCGAGATTTGCGCCATGCAGGCCGGAGAGTCTTTTGCCGATGTGGCCGGCCCTCTCGGAGTACCTTCAGAATTCACCGGGATGAGCGCTGAACAGCTTGCCGGCGAAAGGTTCATCTTCATCGCTGGAGGTGTGGGAACGGCTCCCGTATATCCCCAGGCCAAGTGGCTTCACGAAAGGGGAGTGGCGGTTGACGTGATTGTCGGAGCGAAGAACTCTGGTCTTGTCATCTACAAGGACGAGATGGAGAAAGTGTGTGACAATCTGTTCATCTGCACTGATGACGGATCAGAGGGCTTCAAGGGCATGGTGACCGCCCTGCTTGAGAAACTGGTTGTGGAGGATGGCAGGAAATATACCCAGGCCGTAGCCATCGGACCGATGATAATGATGAAATTTACGACTCTCACCGCAAAGAAGCTTGAACTTCCTATTACCGTGAGCCTCAATACATTGATGGTTGACGGAACCGGTATGTGCGGAGCATGCCGTGTGACGGTTGCCGGGAAGACCCGTTTCGCCTGTGTCGAGGGTCCTGAGTTCAATGGATATGATGTGGATTTCGACGAGGCCATGAGGCGTCAGGGCATGTACAGGAGCGAGGAACAGGAGGCCGGTCATAAATGTAAAATAGGGAGGGGAAAATAATGGCTGTCAAGATACCGAGAGTCCCTGTCAGGGAACAGGATGCAAAGGTCCGTGCGACCAATTTCGAGGAAGTATGTTACGGCTATGATGCCTCCGAGGCTGTTCTGGAGGCTTCACGATGTCTTCATTGCAAGAATCCGCGCTGCGTGTCGGCTTGTCCGGTGGGCGTGAAGATTCCTGATTTCATAGCCATGGTCGCTGCCGGTGATTTCGCCGGTGCTGCATTGAAGATTGCCGAGGATTCGTCCCTGCCTGCAATCTGCGGAAGGGTGTGTCCTCAGGAGACCCAGTGCGAGGGAAGCTGCGTGCTTGGCGTCAAGGGCGAGCCTGTGGCAATCGGCAAGCTGGAGCGTTTCGTGGCAGACCATTCCCGCGAGAACGGGGGGATTGCCGTGGAGAAGGCTCCTGCCAACGGTCACAAGGTGGCAGTTGTCGGAAGCGGCCCTGCAGGTCTTGCCTGTGCCTGCGATCTGGCCAAGGCGGGATATGATGTGACGATTTTCGAGGCTTTGCACCGCCCTGGCGGGGTGCTGGAATATGGCATTCCGGAGTTCCGTCTTCCAAAGGACAAGGTCGTTGCCGCCGAGATTGAGGCTGTACGCAAGCTCGGTGTTCGGATTGAGACCAATGTCATTGTCGGCAGGACTGTCACTGTGGATTCCCTGATGGACAATGAAGGGTTTGATGCTGTATTCATCGGCTCCGGTGCAGGTCTTCCTAAATTCATGGGCATACCCGGAGAAAATCTCAACGGCGTGTTCTCTGCCAATGAGTTCCTTACGAGGAACAACCTCATGAAGGCATACAGGGATGACTATATGACTCCTATCCATGCCGGTAAGAGGGTTGTGGTAGTAGGTGGAGGCAATGTGGCAATGGATGCCGCCAGGACTGCGCTCAGGCTCGGAGCGGATACCACGATTGTCTACAGGCGCACTGAGAATGAGCTTCCGGCCCGTCGCGAGGAGGTGCACCATGCCAAGGAAGAGGGTGTCAAGTTCGCCATGCTGACCAATCCGGTTAAGGTGCTCTCTGACGAGAAAGGCTGGGTGCGCGCTGTAAAATGCATAAGGATGGAGCTCGGTGAACCGGACGAGAGCGGCAGACGCAGTCCTGTGCCTGTAGCAGGTTCGGAATTCGAAATCGAGACAGATACCGTGATAATGTCGCTCGGCACATCGCCTAACCCGCTGATTGCGAGAACTACATCCGGTTTGGAAACCACTCGCAGAGGATGTCTTGTCGCAGATGAGGCCGGCGTTACCACCCGTGCAGGTGTATTCGCAGGAGGTGATGCCGTTACGGGAGCAGCTACCGTAATCCTGGCCATGGGTGCAGGACGCAAGGCTGCATCCGCGATTGACAGCTATATCAGATCTCTCTGATATAAAAAATACACTGAATAAGGGGCTGACTAAAAAGCCTGTCATATCGAGCGAAGCACGAAGTGCGTAGTCGAGATATCTATTAATAATCAATTAGTTAAAAAGATCTCTCCATGCGCTTCGCTTAGTCGAGATGACAGACAGGAACTTTTGGGTCAGCCCTTTAATAATTATTTTCGTTTTGTCAAATATTATATGTATGTTTGCAGTTGCGAAACCGCTATTTCGGAAATGGTTGTTTCGCAACTGAAAAATTGATTGATATGAAACCGAACATGAAAATCTTTGATATATTTTCGCCCAAGGGCGATAT
>JBJEBN010000018.1:0-21333 GCA_051870095.1 Candidatus Cryptobacteroides sp.
TTTTATTTACTGCCAGAGCCGCTTAGGGTCTGGAAATTATTAACGAACTATTGAAGAATGATAAAATCCAACTTAATATTTATGATGCCAAAATAGCTGATGGAATATCCGCTAAGGGCTTTTTTGTCAACAATTATCCGGCGAACATAACATACTATATGACAGACCTTTCCCAACTTGAATGGAATACAGTATACAAGGCGAATGGAAATGTTGACTACAAAGAAACTACGGTTTACCTTGCAGTACCTCCGATGGTCTATATCCAAACTGTTGACCAGACTGGAGGTTTTTCGAATCAGACTTTTTCAAAAACTATTTATTTGAACTCTACCAAAAATATTGAGGCAGGGAAAATCTACGATCTCCAGATACACAATAGCGGATATCCTATTAAATGGTAGATTGCTTAGCGTCTTTTTTCGTTATTTCCAATAAGTTCGGCTGGCATATCGCCAGCCGTTGTCGTTTTCCGGGGATCCCGGAGTCAGTCCTTCTGGACTTCTTCGATGCGGAACCACTCCACGTCTCTCTCTCGCAGGCCGAAGAACTTAAAGAACACTAATACAAGAAGCCAAATAGCCAAAGCGGGATACGGTTGCCAAGCCCGACCTCTGTATCATCTACTGCAAGGTAGCTGTCCGGGATATCGGCAATCTGGTTAAATGTTTTGCCCTTGCCTCCTACCTCGAACAAATGTTTCCCATCAATCAGAAAGTCTCCGTTTTTTGGGAAGGTGACGTCGTGGTTCACTTTTAATTGGTTTAAGAAGAAGGTCTCCCGCTCATTGCCCTTATCTACTACAGGGCAGAGCACGTGCATTAGATTCGTATTACCAAGGAATATCTGCTCTGGTTTAGTCAGGGATTTGTAGTTCTTAGCCTTTGCAGAAAGAAGCCCAAGCACCTGCGCTTTGTCAAGGGCATACAACATCCTTAATCCCAACTCATTGTCGGTAGAAAGTTGCCGCCATAGCTCCGACATATTCGGTTCGAATGGAACATGCTCACTGATAATCATCAACAACTTCTTAACCTTCTGGAGTGTATCAAAGGTAACTCTTTCAACAGCGGGAAGGTCTGAATCTATCACAACTGTGACTGTTTCCCTTAAACGGGTAGGAAAATCTTCCAGAGATTCAAGATAGAAAGGGTAATATCCGTGCTCAAGATAAGCTTCAAATAGAGGGGCCACTCTAATCTTGCTAACAATCCGCATAGCCTCTTTGACGTGACTGGACAAAATTTGGTCAAGTGAAATAGCCTCCCCGTGGTATATGTCTTCCAACTCAAGATATTCTCGGAAAGAGAGCCCGTAAAGGGTATACGGGGTCTGACGACGGGACATATCCACTTTGGCATTGTCCATAACTAGAAGCGAACTGCTTGTATAGACAATGCTCATATCAGGGAAACCGTCATAGATATTTTTAAGTATCGCAGCCCATCCCTCATAGCGGTGAACTTCATCCAGATAGAGGCGCGTGATTCCGTGCCTGTATGCCCAGTCCACCAAATCCATCAGGCTATGAGAGGCAAACCAGAGATTATCCAGAGAAGCGTAGAGAGTCTTATCAACATCTTCATAATTCTCCAGAATGTTCTGGAGAAGCATAGTCGTCTTACCCACACCGCGTGCTCCCTTGATGCTGATAATCCGGGATTTCCAATTGATTTGACTGTAAAGATACCTCTTGAATCGGAGGCTCACCTTCGCCAATTTTCTGTGGTAGGTATCAAATAAGGGTTGCAGTTCAATCTGTTCCATAACTGTCAATGCTGAATTTCACTGCTAAGATACTTATTTTGTGGTTGAAACCATAAATTTTTGCAAATTTTTATGGTCCTAAGAATAATTTTACAGTCAGGATCCCTTACGCGAATTCACACTCAGATTTGTTCAAGAAATAGAGATATTGATTTTCTTAAGTAACAGATAATCAACATATTCCTGAATAGCTCAGTTGGTAGTCTGCATATGCGGAGCATTTGGAGGCCGCAGAGAGCAAATCTGACTGTTAATCAGAGGGGCCCAGGTTCAAGTCCTGGTTCAGGAGCAACAAAAAAGAGAGCTTCCGCTCTCTTTTTTTGTTTTCCTTATCACTGTTTCAGAAGTCTGTCGAGCAGTTTCCTGAGTGATTTCGTGTCTATCACCTTGCCGTCAACAAGGGCGCCGTCACTGATGATATATGTGGCAGGTACTCCCGGGATGTTGTACAAGGTTACATAAGGTGATGCCGAAGCCCTCGAATCGCAGACGCTGATCCAAGGCAGCTTCTGCTCCTTGACCACACGGGCCCACAATGCCTTGTCGGCATCGAGGGAAACCTGGTAGATTTCAAATCCTTTCTTGTGGTATTCATCATATACAGGCTTCAGGACATCAAGGTTGAACATCTTCTGGGCAGCCTCGGCAGCACTCCAGAACTGCACCATGATTACCTTTGCATCCACTGAGCTCAGCTGGATTTTCGCAGCGTTCACGTCAGGAAGAGTGATGTCCGGATAGCCGATTTCCTCTGCGCCCCTGAGTCTGGTCTCAAGCTCCAGATATCCGTTGCGGTCGCGCGCTTCGGCCCTGAGAGCCTTGACATATTTAGAGTCAGGATATACTGTCTCCAATGAATCGCAGATGTTGGTAAAATGGATGGCATCGGTGCTCTGGCCGAAAACCGGCAGATTACCAATTTTCTGATAAAAGACCGGCACGACCGTGAGTGAATGGCTGTTCTCCATTATGTATTTCACGCGGCTTCTGTAATATGCCACATACTCCTGGCCCATCTGACGCCTGATTTCAGCAGCCTCTGCAGAACCTTCTCCGGCTGAGGCATATGCCTCGGAAAGGACGCTGAATTTCTTCTCCACATCAGCATAATCCTTCTCCACGGCTGCAAGTTTCACGGACTCCTCAGAGCCTGCAACAGTGAAGTTTCCAAGAGTGTCAGCATCGACCGTGACCTTGTCACCCCTTTCGAGAAGCAGGGAAGCAATCTTCCTGTCTCCGTAGAAGATATATACGAATTCCGGCTGACCATTCGGCACGGCGACCTTGCATGCAAAACGTCCGTCACTCCCGACAGCCACCGTATCCACAATATTTAACCTATTCACATCCAGCACCTTGACAATGACTTCCGATGACGGAGCCTGAGCAAGGGTACCTTTGACAGTGGCCTTATCGGAGCATGACACAGCCAATGAAAGCGCCAGCACAGCCGGCAGGAATCTAAGCAATCTTGACATATTCTTCATATATTGATGCTGCTATCCGTGAGAACTCCTCCGGAGTCATTTCAAGTTTCTTCTTGCGGAAATCCATATCAGCCTCAGAATTGAGAGGCACGAGATGGATATGCGTGTGGGGCACTTCCATGCCGAGCACTGCCACTCCCACCCTCTTGCAAGGAACAGCCTTGCCAAGCGCAAGAGCTACCTTGCGGGCAAATGCACAGAGACCGGCATATACAGTCTCGTCAAGATTGAAGATATAGTCATCCTCGACATTCTTCGGAATGACAAGAGTATGTCCTGGGGCAAGCGGGTTGATGTCGAGGAATGCATAGAAGTCCTCGCTTTCCGCCACCTTGTATGACGGAATCTCCCCTTTGGCTATCTTGGTGAAAATGGTTGACATGGTACTACAGCGTGATTTCAAGGATTTCGAACTTGATTACTCCGGCAGGGACACGGGCCTCAACGACCTCTCCTGCGGAATGTCCCATGAGGGCCTGTCCGATAGGGGTCTTGACAGCGAGCTTGCCTGACTTGAAGTCTGCCTCGCTCTCACCCACGAGAGTGAAGTTCATGATCTGTCCTGTAGAGAGATTCTTGACCTTGACCTTGTTGAGCATCTGCACCTTGTCGGTACCAATCTGCTTCTCGTCAATCACCCTTGCATTGGCTACAAGGTTCTGGAGCTTGGCGATATTGAGTTCAAGAAGGCCCTGAGCCTCCCTTGCAGATTCATATTCAGCATTCTCTGACAGGTCGCCCTTGTCTCTCGCCTCCGCTATCTGTGCTGAAATCACCGGGCGCTGCGCAATCGCATCAGCCAGTTCCTTTTTCAGCTTGTCAAGACCGTCCTGGGTCATGTAATGGATTTCCATAGCTTTGATTTTTATGTGTTATTATAATAAACAAGGAGTTCTGTTGCGAGAACAGAACCCTTTGACTGATTGCAAAGATAAGAAAATAATTTAATATTTCGGCTTCATTATCTCCGAATAAATCACCAGCTTCTTAGGGTCGATTGCATGCTTGCGGGGCTTATTCTCTTCTGACTTCTCGACCAGAAGAGGCTTCTTCGGCACCGGTTTGGTGACTTCCGTCCGTACAGTCTTCCCGGGAGACCGCTTCACCTGCTCTGCCTTCTCCTTTTCGAACGCCTCCTCAGACCAAACAGGAAACGCCTCCTGGATGCTCTCCGGAGCATGTTCCTCCTCAAGCGCGCGGGAGGATCCACCCTTGGTGGAAGCCTTCTGCAATTTCTTCTCTATGAGCTTGAAAGCCAGCAGAAGAATCAGGCAGATTATACCGATTGCCGTTCTCATGACCGTTTGCATATATCGCGGTCGGTCTTCAGCTGCAGGGCAAGTTCCTCCAGCGAGCCGAACCTCATTTCATCCCTAATCTTGGCTATGAAAGTCAATTCAAGGTCAAGTCCGTATATATCCTCGTCGAAATCGAAGATATTGGTCTCTATGGTGCGCGCATTGCCTTTCCCGAGGGTAGGGCGGCACCCTATGTTGCACATTCCTTTGAATGTCCGTCCAAGCGTTTTCACTTCCACAAAATACACGCCATTTCCGGGAATCAACTTCAAAGGTTCGTACAACTGCATATTGGCGGTCGGGAACCCTATGGTCCTGCCAAGCCGGTTGCCCTCCACCACTACGCCAGTCATTGAATACCGGTATCCAAGCATGGCCTCCGCAGAAGCTATGTCACCGGCCTTTATACATTCTCTTATCTTGGTGGAACTGACGGCATTCCCTCCAATGAAAGGCACCATCCCGGTCCTTATGACCTCTATTCCAAGCCGTTCGGCAGTCTGGGCGACATCATCGCTTGCAGACGCATCCGAGCCCATCCTGTTGTCATACCCAAGAAGCAGGGCCGTAGCCCCGAAACGCCCGCGTACGATTCCGTCAAGGTACTGCTCAGTCGTCATCCGGCTGAACTCCTTGGTGAACTGAAGCACCTCGACATGGTCCACACCGAGTCTGTGAAGCATGGACTTCTTTTCCTCCAATGTGGTAAGCAGCCTCAAGGAACGGGCTTCCTGCTGCAATACATTGCGGGGATGTGGCCAGAACGTAATGACCATGCTTTCATCCCCGCGTATTGCCGCAGCCTTTACAAGCTGCTCTATTACAAGGCGGTGTCCGATATGGACACCGTCGAAAAATCCGGTTGCTACAACCATCTTACAAGTTCGAAATCCTGTCTGTGAGGCATCTTAGGATTCTTGGCATAAATTCTTCCGGCCACCTGATAAAGTCCTGACCTGTCAGGATTTATGGTTGCAACATATTTGGCCTGTCCGTCCTGTGACTCTACCGGTGAGAACTCATATCTCTCCTGGATGTGGAGCTTGCCCTTGTTGTCGGCTGAAGCGAAGAGAACTTCGACTCCGATTTCCTCAGGATTGAGGTTGCCGATATTGAGGACGACCTCTGCCTTGTAGTCGTTTCCGATTGCCACATTGTCACTGTTGCTGTCCGGCATCTTCGCAGACACGACCTCTACATTCTTCCATTCGCGGCGGAGTCTCTTCTTCCATGCTGCAATCTCGCGTGCCTCGGCAAAGTCATCTGCAATGATGCGGTCATACCTTGCTGACTGAGGGTCATAGTACTGGTTGATGTAATCGGTAAGCATACGGTTGGTCGTGAAGTTGCATGCGACCATTGCCACTGTGTTCTTGATGTACTCGATCCAGTCGGTTGACCGGCCAGTTGAAAGGCTCTTGTTGTAGAATGTAGGAGCAATCTCGTTCTCAATGATGTTGTAGATGGTTGCGGCATCGAGCTCATCCTGGTAGTTCTGGTCGTCATAGGTCCTTTCCATAGGAAGAGCCCAGCCTGCGCCTTTCTTGTATCCCTCAACCCACCATCCGTCGAGTACTGAGAAATGCATTACACCGTTCATCGCAGCTTTCTCTCCGGATGTACCGGAAGCCTCGAGAGGGCGTGTAGGGTTGTTCATCCATACGTCGACACCCTGTACGAGATATTTGGCAACGGTGATGTCGTAGTTAGGAACGAACACGATCTTTCCGATGAACCTTTCCTGCTTTGAGATATCGACAATCATCTTGATGAGGTCCTGTCCGGCCTTGTCGGCAGGATGGGCCTTACCCGCGAAGAGGAACTGCACCGGCTGCTTAGGATCGTTCACGATCTGGTCGAGCCTGTCGAGGTCGCGGAACAGAAGGTGAGCCCTCTTGTATGTTGCGAAACGCCTTGCGAAACCGATTGTGAGGACATCGTCACGGAGTGTCTCCTTGATGCGGACTACCTGACGAGGTGAATAATGGTTGGAAGCCGATGGATCTGAAAGTCTTCTCTTGACCTCATCTATGAGTTTCTTGCGGAGGGATGTCCTGATGTTCCATACCTCTTCGTCGGAAACCTTGTAGATTCCGTCGAAGCATGACTTGTCGTAATGGTGTGTCTTGAACTCCTCACCGAACACCTTGGCATGTACTTCTTTCCACTCCGGTGCTGTCCATGTTGGATAGTGTACACCGTTGGTAACATAGCTTACATGAAGCTCCTCAGGAAGATAGCCAGGCCACATGTGTCCGAGGATGTCGCGGCTGACCTCACCATGGAGCCATGAAACTCCGTTCACCTCCTGTGAGATGTTTGCTGCAAGGATACTCATGGAGAATTTCTCGTTCACATTGGCACCGTTGTTCTTTCCGAGTCCCATCATGGTCTCCCAGTCAATCTTCAGGCGCTGTGGATAATGACCGATGTATTTGCGGAGAAGTCCCTCGTCGAAAGCATCGTGACCTGCAGGAACCGGAGTGTGAGTAGTGAAGAGAGATGAAGCCCTTACTACCTCCAATGCCTCCTGGAACTCGAGGTTCTGGTCGTTGATGAGCTCACGGAGCCTCTCGAGACCGATGAATGCTGCATGACCCTCGTTGCAGTGATATACCTGAGGATTGAAGCCCAGCTTGCGGAGTGCACGTATACCGCCGACACCGAGAAGGAGCTCCTGTTTCAGACGGTTCTCCCAGTCTCCGCCATAAAGGTTGTATGTGACTGACCTGTCCTCAGGGAGGTTGTCAGGAATGTCAGTATCGAGAAGGTAGAGTTCCGTACGGCCTACATCCACCCTCCAAAGCCTTGCATTGAGGTTACGGCCAGGGAATGCCACGCTGATGGTCACCCAGTTGCCGTTCTCGTCACGTACCGGAGTTGCAGGAATCTTCATGAAGTCCTGTGCAACATCCTCTGCTACCTGCTCGCCCTGAGCTGTGAGTTTCTGGTTGAAATATCCATATCTGTAGAGGAGACCGACTGCCACAAGGTTGGTGTTCATGTCGGAAGTCTCCTTGATGTAGTCACCTGCAAGGATGCCGAGACCGCCTGAGTAAATCTTGAGGGATGTGTCAAGACCGTACTCCATGCAGAAATATGCGATTGAAGGGCTGGTTCTCCTGGCCTTGAGAGCCATGTACTCGTTGAATTCATCAGTAACAGCCTTCAGGTCAGCAAGGAACTGAGTGTCCTTTTCGAGTTTCTGATACCTCTTGAGGCTGACTCTGTCGAGCATGGCGATAGGGTTCTGCCCTGATGCCTGCCAAGCCTGTGGATCCACTGACTGGAAAAGATTCTTCGCAGATTCATTCCAGCACCACCAGAGGTTCTTGGAGAGGATTTCGAGATCTTTGAGACTGTCTGGAAGATGGCGTGATACAAATACGCTGTTCCAGGTTGGTTGGTTTACTTCAAATTTTCTGTACTGCATATGTTTTTCGTTCTTAGCCGAAGGATATACACCTTTGACCGAAATTATTTTTTCCAATGATTTGGAATAAGCTTCCTTGTAATATACGATGTTGTTCTCCCACAGGGCTATCCTGGATACATCCTTTGCATTGAGCATGTATTTCTTCCTGACATCCTTGCGCATTGATGCCATGTTGATAACGCGATCGGCCACTCCGGCGACAACATCGAAATAGTTGGTGTCGTTCCTGTCGAGGACCGTGATGCCCGGATGTTCGCCCTTGTAATGGGAGCGCACCCACAGGCCGAAGCCTGCAAGGCTCGTAGTGAGAGTCGGAACCCTGAAAGCAAGGCTTTCAAGCGGGGTATAACCCCAAGGTTCATAATAAGATGGGAAGAGTGTGAGGTCAAGTCCTGCAAGCAGGTCGTAGTATGTCATGTTGAATACTCCGTCATTCCCGTTGAGATATGAAGGAATGAAATAGACCTTTACCTTGTCGCCGAGGGCATTGTTGAAATTCAGGTCGTTGAGTCTCCTGAGCACAGAGTCGTACTCAGGATTCATCAGATAGTGGGAAGTCCTCGTCACATAGCCGGAAGGGTTGCCGGCAAGCTTTGATACAAGCTGCTTGTCAGGGCCGTTGTGTCCTGACGGAATCATGATGAATGCGTGTATGCACTTGCCCTTGAAATCCGTGTGGTTGATCTTGTCAAGAGCATCCACGAATACATCTATACCCTTGTTCTTCCACTCGTACCTTCCGCCGATGCCGACAAGGAGTGCATTGTCAGGCACCTCCTCCCCGCTCATCGCGGACGCTACCGTAAGAAGTCTTCGTCTTGCCGCTTCACGGGCCAGGTCATACTCTGCATCCGTAGCCGGAGTGAAGCTCGGCTCAAAACCATTAGGGGTCACTACATCTACTTCCCTTCCGAGGAACTGGCGGCATTCCTGAGCGGTGATTTCACTTACGGTCGTGAAGATGTCGCTGTATTGTGCAGCCTTCTTCTCCAATGAATGTCTCGCGATGACATTGAAGCGCTGCGCCATCTGGTCAGCATCGTACTGGTCCATGTGGTCGTACAGAGGCAGGTTGTTGCCGGCAATGCACCTACCGATTACCGTAGCATGGGTGGTGAACACCGTAGCCACCGGCACGTCCGTGGATTTCAGATAAAGAAGTCCAGCTCCCGTCATCCACTCATGGAACTGTGCAACGACCTTGTCCGAAGTGTCGAGATTGTATCTGTAGAAGCTCTCAATCACCCTTCCGGCTGCATAGCCGAAAAGAGCGGACTCGCGGTAGTCCCAGTTACCGGTGAGGGAATCTACACCGAATTTTTTCCAGAAGTCGGTCAGAATTTCATTCTGGACAGTCAGAAACTGCTTGAAATCAACGAGAATAGCAGTAGGCTTTCCCGGCACATTCCATCTTCCGATACGGATACGGAGACCTTCGGAGGCAGCCTGAAGCCTCCAGGACCTGTAGAGAAGCGGATCTTCTATGAAATCCGGATTCGTTTCTGTATCCATCCAGACATCCGGACCTACCATGATGTGATTTCTCTTGAATTCACTGCTGAGGTAGAGGGATTTTGTTGCAATCACGGTATAGATTCCTCCGACCTTGTTGCAGACCTCCCAGCTCACTTCAAACAGGTAGTCCGGTTTGATTTGTTCTTTAGCCATTTGTTCTTTATAATTTAACTTATTTACCCCGGCCGGGACTTCATCAGTCCCGTCCGGGGAATTATTTCAAACTACTTTCCGCCTTCGGCGGAAGAGGTACCCGTCATTATTTCTTCACCGCCTTCTTAGGTGCAGCCTTGGCTGAAGTCTTGGCGGCAGCCTTCTTTGCAGGAGCCTTCGGGGCAGCCTTCTTTGCAGGGGCCTTCTTCGTTGCCGGAGCCTTTGCCGCTGCCTTCCTGGCAGGAGCTTTCTTCACAGGAGCTTCCTCTTTTGCGGCTGCAAAGTTAACATCTGAAACGGAAATTGCATCATCAACTCGCAAAATAAAATCACTAAGAACATTCATATAGTTGATAAATGCCTCATACGGAGTATCATACGGGTTGAAATATTTATGCACAGCTCCGTCAGAGAAGAACTTCGTGCACATATAATAGAAGTGGTCGCTCTCCTGAAGATGTCCGAAATCAGCCCAAAGAGCCTCATCATTGAGGATGGACAGCTTCTCGGTCTGCTGGTAAAGCTTGGAGAATGCCTCGTTCTGAAGCTCGTTGCCGAGCCATGCTGTCACATCGCGCTCCTCGTCAGCCCAGGAGATAGGATCCGGAACATCGAGCTCGCCGACTGACCTGTGTTTCTTCGTGGCCTGGCTCGGAGTCACGAACTCGAACTGACCGTCTGCAATCACTGCCTCAGGAAGGAACTTCATGAAATCGAAGATTCCGCTCTGGGCCTTCTGATGCTCTCCGAATGTCTCGTAGTCCATGAAGAGGTTCACGATGTCATCGTTCTGTGCGGCAGACTTCATCCACGACACATATTTGTCGCAGGTGAGAGGCCAGTCAGGCCATGACCTGTCGGAGAAACGGAATGCGATGTCGTCGCTCAGGGATGAGTTCTTCAGAAGGAGCTTCAGGCCGGAAGCCTGTGCGCAGCTATATACGAAGTTAGGGCTCTTCCATCCGAGGACATGCTTGGCACCTTCGGTGAGCATTGTCTTGAAGCCCATTTCGTGTACCATCTGGCCGATTGCGTCAGAGTAAACCAGCTCGGTGTTGCGGAAAGCGGTAGGAGTAACCCCAAAATAACGCTCGATGGCAGCCTTGTGCTTGAGCACTTGATGCTTGAACTCCTGCTCTGAAGAGAGGGATGCAAGCGAATGGTAATAGGTCTCGGACAGGAACTCCACAGAACCTGTGGCAGCAAGCTTGCGGAAGCTCTCAATCACTTCCGGAGCATATCTGTCGAACTGCTCGAGGACTGTTCCTGAAATGGAGAATGCAACCTTGAATTCTCCCTTGTGTTCCTTGATGAGGTCAAGCAGGAGGGCGTTCATCGGAAGATAGCATTTCTGTGCAACCCTCCTGAGGATGGTCCTGTTGGCAAAATCGTCATAGTAATGTGAATCCTTTCCTATGTCGAAGAATCTGTACAATCTCAATCTGGCCGGCTGATGCACCTGAAAATACAGACATAAACTCTTTTTCATATCGTAAACAAATTTTAATTCTTGTCAATAACTTCCTGATAAATACCTTTGATCTTCGCTGCGACATCATTCCACTTGATGCTGTTCACCTCGTCGTAACCGCAGCGGGCGGCAAGGTTGGAAATGGCCGGATAGTTCAGAAGGCCGTAAATAGCATCAGACATTGCGTCAACATCCCAGAAATCCACCTTCAGGGCATATTTCAGAATCTCGGCACAGCCGGACTGCTTGGAAATGATCGAAGGCACATTGGTCTGCATGGCCTCAAGCGGTGAGATTCCGAATGGCTCCGAAATCGACGGCATCACATAGACATCCGACAGCGCGAACATCTTGTGCACCTCCATACCGCGGAGGAAGCCTGTGAAATGGAACTTGTCTGAAATTCCCAGACGGGCCACGTGGCGGATACATCTGTTGAGCATGTCTCCGCTTCCAGCCATCACGAAACGCACATTGTTGCATCTCTTCAGGACTTTGGCGGCAGCCTCAATGAAATATTCAGGTCCTTTCTGGTAGGTAACGCGACCGAGGAAGGTAACAACCTTCTCCTTCACATTCCTTTCAACCTCAAGCTTCTCCCTGCCACTGAAATCGACGGCATTGTGGACTGCGACCACCTTGTCAGGATCGATACCGTAGCGGTTGATGCAGATGTTCCTTGTCAGCTCGCTCACGGCCATCACCTTGTCGGCGGCCATCATGCCCTTCGTCTCGATGTCAACGACGCGGGTATCCACCTGGTCGTCGCTCGCACGGTCGTACGAAGTGGCGTGCATATGTACGACAAGAGGTTTGCCTGTAAGCTGTTTTGCAGCGACACCGGCAAGATATGTAAGCCAGTCATGGGCATGGATGACATCGAACTCATCCTTGTGCTGGAGGGCGATTGTCGCCCCGACCATAGCATAGCGTGCAACTTCCTCCATTAGGTTGGCGCCGTATTTGCCGGAGAATTTGTATTTCTGTCCGTACTGTACGCGGAAGCTCTTGACCTGGCGCTTCCTCTCCTCCTCTACCATCTTGGTAAAGTCCTGAGGATCAACATAAGGAACCATATTGGTCCCAATATGTACAAACTGAACCTTCCCGAGGAACTCGTCCACAGTAGCGGACACCGTATCTACGGCCACATCGCTCGCATTGATAATCTTGACGGCTGACTGGTCCTCGTCACCTGAGGCCGATGGCATCACGAAGATGACATCGACATTATTGTAGGCGAGACCTTTGGTCATACCATAGCAGGCCGTTCCGAGACCTCCTGCGATATGAGGAGGGAACTCCCATCCAAACATCAGAACTTTCATTATTTCTCCTCCTTGTATTGGTTCATGATATAATCTATCCTAAGAAGCGCGGACGTGCTGCAAGCGCAAGAGATGGCGCCGTGCGGCTCGTGAGGCGGGTCTCCGTCATAAAGTTCTGAGAAGAGTCCGACACCATGCTTGTTGATGTCCTGATAGAAGCCCTCTGTAAGATACTCAGCCCTCTTGTAGAAGGTGCTGCCCATCATCTTGAAGTTGATGTCAATATACGGAGCAAGTAGAGCAGGGAATGCACATCCCTGATGGTATGCGAGGTCACGGTCTATCTGGGAACCTTCATAGACACCCCTGTAGGCCTCGTTCCTCGGCGACAATGTCCTGATTCCCCTCTTGGTGAGAAGTTCATCATTGATTGTCATCACGACCTCGGAAACGATCTCCTCGTCCACCGGCGAATAGTCGAGACATACAGCAAAGAGCTGGTTCGGACGGACAGCAGGATCAACCGGGCCGTTGCCCACACAGTCAGCAAGATAGCCCCACTCCGGTTTCCAGAAAGTAGGCTGGAAATTCTGCTTGACGAGGTCACGCACAGGAGTCCATTTTGCTACGAATGTGCTCTTCTTAGGTCCGTACTTGGTCTCCATGTCGATGGCAAAGCAGAGAGCATTGTACCAGAAGGCATTGGTCTCCACCTGATAGCCTGCCCTTTCAGTCACCGGACGGCCATGGACATATGCATTCATCCATGAAAGAGCCACACCGTCCATCTGGGCCCAGAGAAGTCCGTTCGGATGCATGGCTACTTCCTTTCTGCATCCAGGGGCATAGCTCTCGATGATTCCCATGAGGGTCTCACCATATTTTTTCCAGACACGTTTCTCGTCAGCGCCGAAATGTATGTACTGCTGGATTGTGTCAGTCAGTCTCAACGGAGACTCAACCTGGGTTGTGCGCCTGAAAAGACGCTCCTGCTCGTCAGCGATGAGAGTGTCGAGGATTCTCTCAAACTCCTCCTTGTCACCGTTGGCATAGAGGGTAAGGCCAGGAAGGGCCATTATGGTCTCCCTGAGAAGGCCTGTCTCCAGCCATGAGAAGCCTGCGTTGATTCTCTCGCGTCCTCCGACCTCGCATTTGAGGAGATCTGCATTGCGGACGAGGAGCTCATGATATGAGTTCACATCACCTCTTTTCTTGAGTATGTCGGTGAATTTCCTCTTCAAAGTCTTCTGGCTGACCTCGTTTACCGAAGCGGAGAACACTACGGAATCCCCCGGCTTCAGCTCGGTCGTGAACGCGCCTGGGACGAACAGATCCTCCCTGCAGTCGAAGCCGCGGCGGTATTCGTCGGAATAGGTGACTCCATTGTACCAATAAGGCTGATACTTGAAGGCAGCCTTGCCGGAAACCTGGAGATTCAGGTCAGGGAATCCGTCATACATTCGGAAAGCCACTCCTCCGTCGATATCCTCATAGCCTGTATAAGCCTTTGGATTCTGGCTTGTGAGGCCATGGACACTCCTGAAGGCCAGGAACGGCTTGAGGGTCAGGGAAACTTTGGAAGGAGCTTCCAGAAGTTCGTACCTAATCAGCAGCTGATCATTGTCCGGAACCATCATGATGGTCTTGGTGAACAGGATGCCGCCTACCTTGTAGGTCACCACAGGAACCGGGAACGCATCAAAGTCCACGATGTACTTGTGACCTCTCGGTTCATAGGTATCACCGTAGCAATGTATGCCCAGGTTAAACTGTTTGCCGCCGAGCACCAGACTTTCGTCAAGGGAGGAAAGCAGCATATACTTCCCGCCTCCGAACTCTGCAACAGGGACGGCCAGCAGTCCGTGGTAGCGCCTTGTGTTGCAGGTCACGATGCTCGTGTTGCAATACGCGCCAGACTTGTTGGCCTCGATTATCTCCCTCTTGAGCGAGTATTCAAGGTTTACAAGTTCGGACTTGTTGAATTTAAGAAAAGCCATACTTTATATATTTAGGTTATAATCAATCCAATTTCTTCAGTACAACGGCACACCTGCAAGGCAGGTAGAGGTAAAGGGTCGAGTCATATTTTCCGTTCCCGTTAGGGCTCTTCTCCGGCACAGTGAAATGAACCTCACCGTCCTTTATTCTGGAGAAGCCGTCAAATTCGTTTCGATCTGTATTCAGAACATCCTGATACTTCCCGGACGGGGCCGCGAAACCGTAGTCCGCAAAAGAGGATGTGGGGTTGAAATTGAGCGCAAAGATACAGCTTTTTCTTTTGAAAATCAATATTTTTTTCTGCTCATCCTGTACCAGAAGCTCTGGCTTCACGGACAGGAAGTCCTCCGCTCTTTCAAGCCCTATCATAGCCTTGTCGAAATTCCTGAGATATCGATACCTCAAGTAATCAGGATCCGCAAGTGACCACTGCCTGCGGGCATATTTGTACGACCATCCGTTCCCCTCCCTCGGGAAGTCTATCCATTCCGGATGACCGAACTCGTTGCCCATGAACGTCAGGTATCCGTCCCCGGATGTGGCGAGGGTCACCAGCCTTATCATCTTGTGGAGGGCGATGCCCCTGTCCACGACAGGAGAACGGGACTCCTTGTTCATCGAAGTGTACATCTCGGCATCCATCAACCTGAAAGCTATGGTCTTGTCACCCACCATCGCCTGGTCATGGCACTCCGCATAGCTGATTGTCTTCTCGTCAGCACGCTTGTTGGTGAGCTGCCACCATATTTCTCCCATGCTCCACTGGTCGTCCGAGAGGGTCTTTATCCATTTGATCCAGTTGTCGGCAACACCCATGCTCATACGGAAATCGAAGCCAACGCCTCCGCAATCGAACGGGGCGGCAAGACCTGCCATACCGCTGACATCCTCGGCGATGGTGAAGGAATCCTTGTTCATCTCGTGGATGAGCATGTTGGCGAGGGCAAGATATGTTACCGCATTCTCATCTACACCGGCATTGAAATAGTTGTCATATCCCACGAAATCCTTTCCGAGGCCATGGTCCCAGTAAATCATGCTGGTCACACCATCGAAACGGAAACCGTCGATATGGTATTCCTCCATCCAGTACTTGCAGTTCGAGAGAAGGAAATACTTGGTCTCATCCTTGCCGTAGTCGAAGCAGCGCGATCCCCACGCAGGATGGCGTCCCTGAGGACCGCGGTAGAAATACAGGTCCTCCCTGCCGTCGAACTTGCCGAGACCTTCCGCCTCGTTGTCAACGGAATGGGAATGTACGATGTCCATTACGACCGCTATCCCGAGCCCGTGGGCTTCATCCACGAGAGCCTTGAACTCCTCAGGCGTGCCGAAACGGGAGCTGAGAGCGAAGAAATTGGACACCTGGTAGCCGAATGAACCGTAGTATGGATGCTCCTGGAGAGCCATTATCTGGATGGTGTCATAGCCCAGATCTGCAACCTTAGGAAGCACGTCGGTCCTGAATTCCTCGAATGTACCGACCTTCTCCTTTTCCGTTGCCATTCCGATATGGCACTCATATATAAGAGGATGCAGCCTCTTGCCAGGCTTGCGGTGACGCCATCTGTATGGCTTTTCCGGAGACCATACCTGGGCACAGAACTGCTTGGTGACGGGGTCCTGTACTGCCCTGGTCACATAAGCCGGAATCCTCTCCGCTCCCCCTCCGGGCCATTCGATGTAGAGTTTGTACAACGAACCGTGATTGAGGAACATCGCTTCGAGAACAATCTCCCAGTTGCCGTTACCGACAGGTTTGAGAGCATAAGCCTCGGAGCGTTTCCAATTGTTGAAATCTCCTATGAGATAAATCTTTGTAGCATTCTGAGCCCATTCACGGAACACCCATCGTCCATCGGCATCCCGGTGCATTCCATAATATATATGGTTGTTCACCGCATCGGCAAGAGAACCCTCACCGGCAATCCTTGCCTTCATGTCGAGAATCCTCTTGTGCCTTGCGTCAATCGCCTCCTTGAACGGCATCAGCCATTTGTCAGAGTCATAAATCATATTGGCTTTCTTTTTTGTGGACATTATTGTTATGTTTAGTGTTATTCATCATCATGACAGTTCCCTGTCCATTTGCTCAACTTTCTCCCTCGCCCCGCGCAGATATGCACGGCAGGCTGCAATCAGATCCACGGACCTCCTAATCATCGCCTCCATATCCTCCACAGGGGTCTTTGGGTCCTCAACCCTGGCAGCTATTGCCTCCAGTTCGGCAACGGCAGCGGCATAATCGAATTTTTCTTGCTCTTTTTCCATCTACATCATTTCTCAAGCTCCGGAAAGGCGAAGCCCAAATTATTTATATTCAATATCTTCCACGCGGCACCTGAGTGTACCGTCAGCGAACATTACGCCCACCCTGTCACCAGGAACAACAGAAGAGACTCCTTTCATCACAGCCCCGTCAGGCCCGAGAGCAAGGGCATATCCCCTCTCCAGTACCCTTTCAGGGTCTGCAGCCTCGATCCTCGTCCTGAGCACCTCGACAGCGGACTCCATTCCTGAAATCTTCAGGAAGAAGGACGACTTTATCTTCGAATGAAGGATGGCAATCGTGCCCATGGCATCCGAGATACGGCCCGAAAATGCCATCTTCATCCTCAATGCGAACGAAGACAGCCTTGCATCCTCATCCTCATATATTGCAATTATCTCATCGGCAAGCGCCGTAGGAGTCTTCACATACGTATGTGCCACCATATCACAAACATGGAAATCCTGATCATGCCCGACTGCTGTCAGAACCGGAAGCGGGAACTGGGCTATCACGGAAGCAAGTCCGTAATCATCATAGCACGACAGATCCAGTTTGGAGCCCCCTCCACGCAGGATAAGCACAGCATCATAATCCTCACCTGCATCCATTACGGAATCAAGCGCAGCCACAATTGAACCTGGACAACCGCTCCCCTGCATCAGGGCAGGAAACAAATCGGTGCAGAAAGTAAATCCATAAGGGTTCTCATGGAGATGCCTCATGAAATCCCTGTAGCCGGCAGCGTCCTCAGCAGAAATCACGGCGAAGCGATAAGGCAGAGCCGGAAACTCCAGGCCCTTCTGCAAGTCCATCAGACCTTCCTCTTTCAGGCGAGCCACGGTCCTGCGTCTTTCCATTTCCTTCTGTCCGAGGGAATATTCAGGGTCGATGTCATCTATTACGAGAGTGAAACCGTAAATCTGGCTGTATGTAGCCTGCACGTGAACGAGCACCGTCATGCCTTCGTTGATCGGCGATCCTGTTACCGATTCGAAATATGGAGCTATGAACCTGTATTTTGAACTCCAGATTGCGGCAGAAGCCTTTGCCGTAAGGCCTTCATCATTGCTTTGAGACAGTTCGAGATAGCAGTGCCCGCCCGGCCTTGCCTTCACGGCGCTAATCTCTGCCCTGAGCCAGAAACGGGAAGGAAACAGACATTCTATCCCCTCCTTCATCCTTGTCTGGAACTCAAAAAGGTCAACAAAATCCCGTTTCATATAAAAGCTCACAATGTTTCAACTTCACAGGCCGTATTGAGGCGACTACAAAATTAGCAAAATTTCTCACACCGCCCTCATTATTCGATAAAATTTAATATCTTTGCCGACTGTTTTCAAGCACTGTCCGTTTATGAAGATTACCGAAGCGCTTTTTGCTGGCAGCAGCACAAGGATTTCCGAGAAGCCGAAGCAGAAATTCCCTGAATTTGCTTTCATCGGAAGGTCCAACGTAGGCAAATCATCCTTGATAAACATGCTCTGCAACAACAGGAAACTTGCCCTTACATCTTCCAAACCGGGCAAGACAAGGCTTGTCAACCATTTCCTGATAAACCGCAAATGGTATCTCGTGGACTTGCCCGGATA
Organism: Candidatus Cryptobacteroides sp.; assembly: GCA_051870095.1. Classification (GTDB taxonomy): domain Bacteria; phylum Bacteroidota; class Bacteroidia; order Bacteroidales; family UBA932; genus Cryptobacteroides. The sequence goes on from JBJEBN010000018.1 coordinate 18,255, forward strand.
TGGTTACGCCAAGATTTCGGCAACCGGAAAACAGAAGCTCGAACAGGTCATAAGGACATATCTGAACCTGTCCCAGGAAATGACCATGCTCTTCGTACTCATCGATTCAAGGCATGAGATCGGAAAGATTGACATGGATTTCCTTATAGAACTCGGTCAGAGCCGGATACCTTTTGCCATAATATTCACGAAGGCGGACAAGAGCGGCACGCAGAAGCTTGCTGCCCGGATAGAGGAGAACAAGAAGCAGATTCTGGAATATTGGGAGGAACTTCCTCCGGTATTCATAAGTTCCGCGGAGACCGGTATGGGAAGAGAGGAAATCCTCGACTACATCGATTCCGTTCTGAATACAATTGAACAAGAAAACCAACACCCTCAATAATAATGCACAACGAACACAAAATCAAGCTTTTCACCTGCAGAGCCTCCAAGGACTTCGCAGTCAAGGTAGCCAAGGCTATGAACATCGAGCTTGGCGCTTCAGATGTTTTGACTTTCAGCGACGGTGAATTCCAGCCATCTTTCAACGAAAGTGTCAGGGGAGCCACCGTATTCATCGTCCAGTCCACTTTCCCTCCTGTGGAGAATTTGTTCGAGCTGCTTCTGATGATAGATGCGGCAAAAAGGGCTTCCGCACACACGGTGATAGCAGTAATGCCATATTTCGGTTGGGCAAGACAGGACCGCAAGGACAAGCCGAGGGTTTCCATAGGGGCCAAGCTTGTGGCTAATGTGCTCCATGCAGCCGGCTGCGACAGGGTAATGACCTGCGACCTGCATGCAGACCAGATCCAGGGATTCTTCGACTTCCCTGTTGACCATATCTATGCAAGTTCCGTATTCCTTCCATATCTGAAGAACCTCAACATTGAGAATCTCGCAATTGCAGCTCCAGACATGGGAGGCGCAAAGAGGGCCAACGCATATGCAAGATACCTCCAGTGCCCTGTGATAATCTGCCATAAATCAAGGGAAAGGGCCAATGTTGTAGGGTCCATCACCGCAATCGGGGATGTTGAAGGGAAGAATGTCATCATCGTCGATGATATGATAGACACGGCAGGCACCCTCACCAAGGCAGCCAACGTGCTCAAGGAAATGGGAGCATTGAGTGTCAGGGCATGTGCCACCCACGCCGTTTTCTCAGGTCCAGCCTATGAAAGGATAGCAGAATCGGCTCTTGAGGAGGTCATCGTATCCGATACCATTCCTCTCAGTTCTGACCCTGCCAAGGACAAGAGCAAGATCACGGTGCTCAGCATGACGGAGACATTCGCCGACATCATTGAGAAAGTTTACAACTACGAGCCTATAAGCTCCAGCTTTATAAATTGATGGAAATCTTCATCGCAGCCATAATCCTCGTCGCGCTCTGCGTTTTCGGCATGTGTTTCAACATTATCTTCCGCAAGGACGGGAAATTCCCTGAGACGGAAATCGAAAGGAACACTGAGATGCGCAAGAGAGGCATCAAATGTGCCAAGGAGGAGGAGATGAAGATATGGGGCAGGAAGAAGAAAGCCCCGGACTGCGCAGGCAGCGGATGTGGAGACTGCCATGCCTGCGGAATGTAAGCCGCCGTGAGGCGGTATGTGCAACCACCGGAAGGTGATTAACCAAAATATTCATTATGAGTCTTTTAGCTATAGTGGGAAGGCCGAATGTCGGCAAATCCACTCTTTTCAACCGTCTGGTCGGAATGCGTCAGGCGATTGTGGATGAGACTGCCGGAGTAACCCGTGACAGGCATTACGGCAGATGCGAATGGTGCGGCACGGAGTTTTCCGTCGTCGATACTGGAGGATATACATCCAACTCCGACGATATTTTCGAAGAGGAAATCCGCAAGCAGGTGGTACTCGCAATTGAAGAGGCTTCGGTGGTACTTTTCATGGTGGAAGCCTCAACAGGAATCACTGATTATGATGAAGAAATCGCAGACCTACTCCGCAGAAGCGGGAAACCGGTTGTGCTGGCAGTCAACAAGGTAGATTCCGGTGCCAAGATGTTCGATGCCTTTCAGTTCTATTCCCTCGGACTCGGAGAGATATGGAGCATATCAGCAGCGAACGGAGGTGGCACAGGAGACCTGCTTGATGAAATCGTAAGATTGCTGCCTAAGGAGGATCCCGACAAGGACGAGCATCCTGAACTGCCCCATTTCACTATCGTGGGCAAGCCGAATGTCGGTAAGTCATCGCTGACCAACGCCCTTCTCGGAAAGGAAAGGAATATAGTCACTCCTATAGCGGGCACCACAAGAGACTCCATAGCAACGCTTTACAACAAATTCGGCCATGAGTTCATGCTCGTGGACACAGCCGGAATGAGGAAAAAGACAAAGGTTCATGAAGACCTTGAATTCTATTCCGTAATGAGATCCATCCGATCCATCGAACATTCTGACGTATGCATACTTATGGTGGATGCGCAGACCGGCATTGAGTCCCAGGACCTGAGCATATTCAACCTTATCCAGAGGAACAGAAAGGGATGTGTCATCGTCGTGAACAAATGGGACACGGTCGAGAAGGACAGCAACACAATGAAGGAATATATCGAGGCCATAAAGGCTCGCATAGCTCCGTTCAATGACATTCCTATTATCTTCACCTCAGTCATAAACAAGCAGAGGATCATGGACGTGCTCGACGCGGCTGCTGCCGTATATGAGAACTACTCACGGAAGATTCCGACATCGAAGCTCAATGATGAGATGCTTCCGGAAATAGAAAACTATCCGCCACCGGCATGGAAGGGCAAGTACATCAAAATCAAGTACATAACCCAGCTTCCTACGAAGTCGCCTTCATTCGCTTTCTTCTGCAATCTGCCGCAGTACATCCGCGAGCCATACAGGCGCTTCCTCGAAAACAAACTGAGAGAGAAATTCGATTTCAAAGGTTGTCCGGTGCAGGTTTTCCTCCGCCAGAAATAAGAAGAGGCTGACTGAAATCTCTCCACTCGCTTCGCTCGGTCGAGATGACAAAAGAGAGACCTTCGCTCGGTCGAGATGACAAAAAAATCGAGTAGGAGGAAAACGAAAGTCTTCTTCCTACTTTCGTTTTCCGACCTC
>JBJEBN010000019.1:0-4083 GCA_051870095.1 Candidatus Cryptobacteroides sp.
CAGGGCGGTTTGGGGACTTGCACCCGTTAGAGTACGTTCGTGCTGGACGAACTGACAAAGACGACCCCATCTCATTACGAGACAGGGTCGTCTTTTTTTGTCATGTCGAGCGAAGTCCCGCAGGGACGAAGTCGAGACATCTGTTTAAAGCCCGCGCGCGCGAAGGAGCGCAGATGCATCAGGCTCAGCGCCTCTGAAGCGGCGATAGAGAACCATAGGCTCCTCACTGCCACCCTTCTCAAGAATGTTGCGACGGAAACTCATCGCAGTCTCCTTGTCGAAGATACCGTTCTTCTTGAACAGCTCGAAAGCATCCTTGTCGAGCACCTCTGCCCAAAGATAGCTGTAATAGCCTGCACTGTAGCCGGAACCACCGAAGATATGGTTGAAATAAGTACTGCGGTAACGCGGGATGATTTCACCGACCAGACCCATTTCCTCACAGCATTTCTTCTCGAAACCGGCAACGTCGATTCCCTCGACAGAACTCAGCTCATGCCATTTCATATCCAGGATGCTGGCAGCACAAAGCTCGCCCGTAGTGAATCCCTGATTGAAATTCGAAGCAGCCTCAATCTTGGCAACCAGATCGTCAGGAATCAGTTCACCGGTCTGCCAGTGGAAAGCATATGTAGCAAGAACCTCTTTCTGGAAAGCCCAGTTCTCGTTGATCTGTGAAGGAAGCTCCACGAAATCACGCTTCACGGCAGTTCCGCTCACTGCCTTGTAATGGCACTGACTCAGAAGTCCGTGAAGAGCATGACCGAACTCATGGAATGCAGTCTCGACCTGGTCGATGCTCAGGAGCGACGGCTTGTCAGCAGAAGGAGCATTGAAGTTGCAGACATTCACGATGACCGGACGTACCATATTGCCGTCCACATCGACATACTGCTCAACGAAATTGGTCATCCATGCACCTGCACGCTTGGTCTCGCGTGAGAAATAGTCAGTTATGATGACACCAATGAGCGAGCCGTCAGCATCGGACACCTTGAACGCCTTTGCCTCCGGATTATAGAGAGCAACGCCCTCAATCGGCTCAAACTGAAGTCCGTAGAGACGGCCTGCAAGCGCGAATATGCCTCCGCGTACATTGTCCACCTGGAAATACTGCATAGCCTCGGACTCGTCGAGATTGAAACGCGCGCGGCGCACACGCTCGGCATAATACATATAGTCCCACGGCTGGATGGTGGATCCTGCAGGAAGAAGCCCAGCCTTGACATCTTCGTTCATAAGAGCCTGCATATCGGCGATTTCCTCCTTGGCACGCTTCATGGCAGCAGCCATGATTCCGCTCAGGAAGTTGTCCACGGTCTGAGGATTACCGGCCATCTTGTCATGCAGGATATGGGCTGCAGGAGTGTCATAGCCAAGAATCCTGGCCTTCTCTATGCGAAGTTCCATTATACGGAGAAGGGTTGCCTTGTTGTCATTGGCATTGTCATTGTTGCCACGGTTGGAATAGAGACGGAACATCTTCTCACGGAGTGCACGGTCGGAAACGGTGGCCATCTCGTCATAATAGTTGGACACCGACGAACCGATTTCAGCCTTGTATGCATTACTCTCTGCAAGAAGATTGTTGCCGAAGGTCAGACCGAGCGAAGACAATTCGCTGTTTATTTCACGAAGCCTGTTCTGGGAAGCCTCGTCCAGGCCTATACCATTGTTGATGAAACTCTCGTAAAGATCTTTCAGGACCATCTGCTGCTCACGTGAAAGTCCGCTCTGGTCAGCCTCATAGACCGCCTTGACACGGGCAAACAGGTCCGGGTTCATATAAATCGCCGAACTGTGGTCGGACACCATCGGCATGGCCTCCTCTACAATCTTGTTGATTTCATCGGATGCATCGCTCTCGCTAACGTTGAAAAGCACGCCGCACACCTTGCCGAGAAGCATTCCGCTATGGTCGAAAGCCGCCACGGTATTCTCAAAATCCGGAGCCTCCTGATTGTCAATAATAGCCTGAATCTCAGCCTGCTGCCGGGCAATACCCTCCTTCACCGCAGGCATATAGTGCTTGACCTCGATCTTGTCGAAAGGAGGTATCCCATAAGGAGTATCCCACTCCTCGAAGAACGGATTCGAACTGTTGCAAGAAACCAAAGCCATAAAAGCTACTGCTGTAAAAAACGTTTTTTTCATAATTGTAATAATTATTCATACAATGGAGAACCATCCTCGTATGTAATATCTTCCAGACGGTTCACCACCATCTGGATACTTCCCTGATACATACAGAGGACGCCTGTGATATTGACTTTTTTCTTTCCTTCAAGAACATCGTCAGGAATCCTGACATCAGCGAACTTGCTGAAGCCGCTAGTGCGAAGCTGAATGACCGTATTTCCCATCTTAAAGTAATGACTGACACTCTGCGCCGCGGCATTCTTGATGAGAAGTTCCTTGTATGTCATCAATGCGCCGTTTTCTTTTCGGCAATCCTTGAACATTCCGGTCTCGGAAACGGTATTTGTGATAGGGCCGAACTTCGTTGCACCACTGCCAATCTCCGCATGATCCCAATAACCTGCATTCAAATGTTCTATGATATTGGTCTTCGACATCGCCCAGGTAAATACTTTCCAATTTCCTTTGTTGGAAATGACAGCTCCATTGTTGTCTGAGGACAGGAACAAACGATTTTCAGGATCCGTACTTTCATGAGGACGATTTGAATCAGGGTACAGGAGCACGAATACCTGATCGGTATATGTCAGTCCCTTCAAAGTGACCAGCCTGCCGACATTTTTGTTGGTAGCCTGATTGTCAGCCTTGCCGGGCAACTGTGATTCCGGAACAACAACAGGCTCAACAGGATCACCCACTTCCCCCTGAAAAACATGAAGATCTATCATCAGCGGAGACTCAAGATAAGAAGTCTCATACTTTCCAGACGTATCTTCTGCTCCTATCTGAACCATTCCCTGACCGCCATAAGAACCATCCTTATAGCCATACATTCCAAGCCACAAGTCATTGCACTTTATATAGACTGTCTGGCCTTCATGATAGTCGCTGTAGAGGCTGTTGCGCCCTATTTTAATCTCAATTCCAGCGGTCTCGTCCTGGAGGTAGAAACTCTTGTAGAAGTTGCCAGGCTGGTCAGTGCTTATGACCTTTCCTGCTATGACATAACTGCCTGTCATTTTGTGCTGATTGCCATTGCTATAGGTCTTGCACAAATCCTGAATAGTTATGTTAGGTGTCATATAGACAGGTTCAAACTCCTCCGGCTTACTTCCCGAACCAAGGCCGAAAACCGGTCCCCACTCATCCTTTGGATTGCAACCAATCAGGATAGCAGCGGTCAATATAGCAAAATATATCTTTTTCATACTATCAAAAATTTTTACATTTATAAAAATTTTGTGAGAGTATGATAGCCGTTCGCTATCGCTCACTCTCACGATGAAAATCATTTGATATCGCCCTTGGGCGAAAATATATCAAAGATTTTCATGTTCGGTTTCATTATGTCTTAGAATCTGAAATAAAGGTTCAACATATAATTGATACCGGCCATGTAGAAGTATTTGCTCTGGAAACGGTAATAAACATCCTTGCTGCTGCTGTTCTGCAGACGTGTCTGCTCATAGCCTCCGGTCTTGACACCGCGGTTGTTGGTAATGTTGTTGACCTGAAGCGAGAAACCGATCTGGTTGTTCTTTACATACCAACTCTTGCCTACGCTTGCGTTAAGAAGGAAAACGGGTTTGAACTCCTCCTGATCCGTCATATAATAGAAATGAGCAGAACCTCCCTTGTAAACATCCTCGTTGTATATGAGGTCTCCATATTCGTCAAAGCAACCTTTGCAGGCAAATTCAGTACGATACAGAGGGTTCATGTCGAGATAGCTCTTCGCATAGCACTGAGCATTCAGTTCGAAGAACCAATAATTGATATTGTATTTAAGACCGAGCTGGGCAGCTATCTGAGGAGTCGAAGGAACATAATGTTTCTTGTAGCCCGTCACGATCATGTTGCCGTCACCATCCCTGTCGAACTGGGTGATACCGGAAGCATCCTGATATGTCGCATACAAAGGTACCTTGCTCCAGTAAGGAACGG
>JBJEBN010000020.1:0-4082 GCA_051870095.1 Candidatus Cryptobacteroides sp.
CGGAGACGGTCAACGATGATGTCGAGGTGAAGCTCACCCATACCGCTGATGACGGTCTGGCCGGTCTCATGGTCACTCTTGACTGTGAAGGTAGGGTCCTCCTCAGCAAGCTTTGCAAGTGCGATTCCGAGCTTGTCGAGATCCTTCTGGGTCTTAGGCTCAACTGCAAGTCCGATAACCGGATCAGGGAATTCCATTGACTCGAGAGTGATAGGATTTGTCTCGACGCAGATAGTATCACCTGTACGGAGGTCCTTGAAACCTACGGCAGCACAGATATCACCTGCCTCTACGAACTCGATAGGATTCTGCTTGTTAGAGTGCATCTGGTACAGACGGGCTACACGCTCCTTCTTGTCAGAACGGGTGTTGAGCACATATGAACCGGCATCGAGGCGTCCTGAATATGCGCGGAGGAATGCGAGACGACCTACGAACGGGTCTGTCGCAATCTTGAACACGAGAGCGCAGAACGGCTCCTTTGCATCCGGATGACGGACTTCCTCTTCATTGTTCCTAGGGTTGGTTCCCTTGATTGAAGGAATATCAAGCGGAGAAGGAAGGTAACGCATCACTGCATCGAGAAGGAACTGAACGCCCTTGTTCTTGAATGAAGAACCGCAGCATGCAGGGACAATAGACATGTCGATGGTAGCCTTGCGGAGAGCAGATATAATCTCATCCTCTGAGATTGAATCTGGGTCCTCGAAGAATTTCTCCATGAGTGACTCGTCATACTCGGCAGCTGCCTCGACAAGTTTCTCCCTCCACATCGCAACTTCGTCAGCCATCTCTGCAGGCACATCGGTAATCTGATAGTTCACCAGATTCTCTGAGCCGTCATAGATGATAGCCTTGTTTGCGATAAGGTCGACGATACCCTGGAACTTGTCCTCTGCACCGATAGGAAGGCAGATAGGAACAGCCCTTGCACCGAGCTTCTCCTTGATTTCATCGACAACTGCGAGGAAATCTGCGCCTACACGGTCCATCTTGTTGATATACGCGATCTTAGGAACGCCATACTTGTCAGCCTGACGCCAAACGGTCTCAGACTGAGGCTGAACACGTCCTACTGCACAGAAAGTAGCGACTGTTCCATCGAGCACACGGAGTGAACGCTCCACCTCAACGGTGAAGTCCACGTGGCCCGGAGTGTCAATAAGGTTAATCTGATAGGTATCCCCTTTGTAGTGCCAGAAAGCGGTGGTAGCAGCTGAAGTAATGGTAATACCGCGCTCCTGCTCCTGCACCATCCAGTCCATTGTAGCAGCACCCTCATGAACCTCTCCGATCTTGTGGGTTTTTCCAGTATAGAAGAGAATACGCTCTGAGGTTGTTGTCTTACCGGCATCGATGTGAGCCATGATACCGATGTTTCTGGTGAATTTAAGATCTCTTGCCATTGTCTTGTCCGGGGATTAGAATCTGAAGTGTGCAAAAGCCTTGTTGGCCTCTGCCATTCTGTGCATATCTTCTTTTCTCTTGAATGCTGCACCCTCGCAGTTGTATGCTGCGATTATCTCGGCGCAAAGTTTTTCGGCCATGGAGTGACCTGAGCGCTTGCGGGCGAAGACGATCATATTCTTCATAGAAAGTGAAATCTTCCTTTCCGGGCGGACCTCCATAGGCACCTGGAAGTTGGCTCCACCGATACGGCGTGACTTAACCTCTACCTGAGGGGTCACATTCTCGAGAGCTTTCCTCCATATATCCAGAGGAGCCTTGTCAGAATCTTTCATCTTCTCGCCTACCATGTCAATGGCATCGTAAAAAATAGAATACGCGATACTCTTCTTCCCCTGCAACATAAGGTTGTTCACGAAACGGGTTACGTTTACATCGTGAAACTTAGGATCAGGAAGTAGAATCCTCTTCTTAGGCTTCGTTTTTCTCATTTTTGTAGAAAATTAAAGGTGATGATTAATTAAAAAAATTACTTCTTAGATTTCTTTGGCCTCTTGGTACCGTAGAGAGAACGTGAATTTGTTCTTCCATCGACACCTGCAGTATCCAAAGCTCCTCTAAGGATGTGGTAACGCACACCTGGAAGGTCCTTTACACGACCGCCGCGAACGAGCACGATTGAGTGCTCCTGGAGGTTGTGGCCCTCGCCAGGAATGTACGCGTTGACCTCTTTTGAGTTGGTAAGACGAACACGGGCAACCTTACGCATTGCTGAGTTAGGTTTCTTAGGTGTGGTTGTGTACACACGCACGCATACGCCCCTTCTCTGAGGACAAGCATCCAACGCGCGAGATTTGCTCTTCTCGACAATAACCTCGCGTCCTTTGCGAACTAATTGTTGAATTGTAGGCATAAATGTTTGTAAATCTTTAATTTATGTTTCTTTCCCCTATTTTTGGGGGCTGCAAATATACGAATTATTTTTTATTTATCAACAAAAAAGCTGAATTTCAGTCCTTTGGCCTGTTGATAACCATAACGATGGCCTAATTATTTCATTGATGGAAAATATTGACTATCTTTGTGAAAATGGCGCCGGACGGTGCGGAATCACAGTTATCAAACATATCATCACATGAAGACACATCATTCAGTTATCATCATGGCCACGGCGGCAATCCTCGCAGGATGCGGACACAATCCGGAATTGACTTTCGAGACAGCAGACGACAACAGCACATTCGAGCTGTGCGAAGGATGCCCGAGCACATTCACATTCAGTGCTTCAATAGAATACCCGGCAGGAGGATTGGAGGAAGAGACGCTCAGGAACATGCAGGAGAATTTCGCAGAAGCTGTATTCGGAGACGGAATGAGGACATTTGACATAAGGGCAGCTTTGGAAAGATACAAGGAGAAATCAGTAGAGAATTACAGGGATTCGAACCTCGAAGGATGGGAGCAGTTCGGCAAGGAAGGAGACTGGGGAGCATCATTCACATGGGAGGAATACATATCCACGCAATTCCTTGAGAAATACGGAAACATGCAGAGCTGCATAATCTCAAGATACGGATTCACAGGAGGCGCACACGGAATGGATGCGGAAGATGCCTTGGTATTCGACCTCGGCACGGGAGACCCGGTAAGTGAAGGCGACCTTTTCACAGAAGGATGGGAGAGCCGCCTCGCAACGGCGCTCACGGCACACCTGAAGGATTCATTTGAAGATAAAGAAACTTTCAACATGCTGTTCGTCAAGGAGATTGAGCCTAACGGCAATTTCTTTGTCACGGAACAAGGCATAACATACATATACGGCAGGTACGAAATCGGCCCTTATGTTATCGGCATCGTTCAGGTGACAGTACCTTGGGAAGAAATCAAGGACTTGAGGCGGCACAACTGACCTACAAGGCTATGGACAAAGATGGTTTATGGGTTATCGTCCGCATTGACGGGAAGATAGCCTCAGTTTCGACAGACTACAGGAAGCTTCACACAATCACTGGCTTTCTTGCAGCGCAGAAGGTACCGGAATTTTCGGAAATCAGCGTCAGGACCGCAGGGTTCGAAGATGTGTGGAAACTGCGCCATGAGGTCTGCTGGGATGATTTCCTGCTTTTCGGGACAGATTTCCAGAAAAAGATATGGAAATCGTTGTTCGGACTCACCCATCAGGGGAACGGGGACGCAGCACCGAAACTTATGAGCTACAGCGATTTTGCAGCCTCCTGCGGTTGTCCTGCAGGAGTTAGGGCGGTCGCCCATGCCGTAGGGTTGAATCCAGTTGCCGTCCTCATACCATGCCACCTTATCGTGCCAAAGGAGGCGATTGACCATATGGAATCCATCCGCACCAAAGCAGAATCCACTATATTCAAAGGAGAAGACCTCTGTCTGGACAAGATTCTCAGTGACCCGTCCATCGATTTCGGAGAATACGCACTCGGACGCGACCTCAAGCGAAAACTGATCCTAATGGAAAACTCCATAGGCAGGAGAGCAATGCAGCCGCTATCAGACAAATAGATACAACCTTCTTCATTTCTTTCAGATAATTAATGACAAATGGGGGCTTTTGAACCAGAAGCCCCCATTTGTTTATATATGATAAATGGTTGTACGAACCCCTGCCGGGGAGCCTCAGCGAAAGCTGACGGTGCGCTGATTAG
>JBJEBN010000021.1:0-4063 GCA_051870095.1 Candidatus Cryptobacteroides sp.
TTGTCATCTCGACTGAGCGGAGCGAACGGAGAGATCTGACTGAAGTTATTCCCTGCAAAGAATAAGCTGACACAGGCCGTTGAAGGCCTGGACGGAGAAGGTGGAGCTTCCATCTTCTCCTTTTGTTTGTGCCGGATGGTCATCGCCACGGAAAGCCGGGTCACCGTTGCCTGCACCGAGGAGTTTCCATCCTGATGGAATATTGATATTCAGGGTGTTGCATCCGTCAGGCACAAATCTTCCCTTAGTGTCTTCCAATCTTATTCTGACAATTGCCAGACTCCCTTCGCTCAGTCCTGCCAGTGCCGGGACAAGATTCATGTCGGCCATATCAATCTCAATGACATCACCGCCGGGAACCGAACCTGTCAGAGACGTCTCCCTCCATATCCCGGAGCCATCCTTGTATTCCGCTGATATGTCTGCCTTTACGGCCTTCCCGCTTGTCTCTGCCTTCGCCCTTGCCACTTTCTTCCCTCCTATATATCCGGTTGCGACGACATTTCCAGGCTCATATACGGCCTCCCATTCGAGATGTCCTCCCCGGGGCATCACTTTCCTGCCGAGCCTGCGCCCGTTCACTGACAGTTCCACCTCGTCGCAGTTGCTGTAAACCCATACGGAAATCTTCTCCCCTTCGTGTCCGGAGAGATTCCAGTGAGGCAGGATATGAAGCACAGGCTTGTCCGTCCACCACGATTGCAGGTAAAATGCCTCGTCCTTAGGGAAACCGCACCAGTCAAGTATGCCAAACTCCGATCCCGTAGCAGGGAATTTCAGCGGATTCGGCTCTCCCCGGTAATCGAAGCCTGTCCAGTAGAAAAGCCCCCCGAGCCAAGGCCTGCCGTCATAGAATTTCCAACCCCTTTCTATACAGTTGTAAAGACTGTCCGGCCCGTTCGGCCTGCGGTTGAGCGAAGCCATCCTTCCGTTCTCTACATCATCGAAATACACGCCCCTCGTGCCGCATCCGCTTGTCTCTTCGGATCCCACGGCACACCTTTGCGGATAGTCCTCCCGATGCTTCTCCACAGGATTCTGCAATATGTAATTGTAGCCTGCGACATCAGCCGGGACAAGAGGAGCCGGTCCGCTACTGGATGCCACTGTCATGAGCCTTGTAGGATCCATCCTGTGGCAGAACTCCCTCATGGAAGCGGCAATCCTTTCACCCCATTCGTTCCATTCGATTCCCCATTCCTCGTTGCCGACGCTCCACAATATGATGCAAGGGTGGTTGCGGTCACGCTCTATCATCCTGTTCAGCAGGCGGATATGCTCTTCGTTCACCCCCGTGAGCCTGTTTTCCTCGATTACAAGGAAACCGAGCCTGTCACACGCATCAAGCATCTGCGGAGTCATAGGGTTGTGACTCGCCCTGTATGCATTGCAGCCGAACTTCTTGAGCTGCAAAAGCCTCCACTCCTGGAGCTCATCAGGAATGGCCGTCCCGACCCCTGCATGGTCCTGATGCATGTTCACACCTTTCAGCTTCACGCTCTTTCCGTTTAGGAAAAATCCCTTGTCAGGGTCGAATTCCACCTTGCGGATACCCGTCACGGTAATATATGAATCTACAACCTTTCCGTCGCATATCACATCCGTAATTACTTTGTACAGAGCCGGATGTTCACAGCTCCACAGCTCAGGCTCCGGGACCACGAGATCAGCATCGACAGTGCACCTGTCCTTAGGCAAGATGTCCTGTCCGTCCACCTCGCACTCCGCACAAATCCTTCCCTGAGGGTCTTCCAGACGGTGCCTGAGGCTGAAACCCGAAGCATCCAGTCCCATGTTCTGCACTGTGGTCCCGACAGAAACCACTGCCGATGAGAAATCACCCTCCGGGAAATCGGAACGGACGAAAGTCCCGAACGGAGCCACGCACACCGGAGCAGCCTTGTTCAGCCACACATGCCTGTATATGCCGGCCCCCTCGTAGAACCATCCTTCCTCGAGAGTCGCATCCGCCCTCACGCATACAAGATTCTCCCCTCCATAGTTGAGGTATTCGGATATGTCATAGACCTGTGTCGCATATCCGCTCGGCTCATGGCCAAGGTAGAAGCCGTTCACCCATATCCGTGCGTCGCGGAAAATGCCGTCGAACTGAAGCCAAATATGCCTACCCTCGTCGCTTGCAGGGATGCTGAATGTCTTCCTGTACCAGCCGACGCTCGTTTTTGGATATCTGTAGCCGACGGTCTTGTAACCATGGCTGTGGCTTGCCAGACTGTCGAACGGAAGCTCGGTAACCCAGTCGTGCGGGATATCCACATTTTTCCATGATGAGGCATCGAACTTTGGAGAATACGGGCCGGCATTGTGGATGGATGCAGCCTTTGTGAGATAATTGAAATATTCGGTTCCGCATCCGAAATCCGCCTCAGGCGACGATGCGTCACCCAATGAAAATTGCCATCCTTTGTCAAGGCAGATTGTCTCCCTCTGGTTCTGCGCCGATGCCGAAAGGACGCAGAAAAGCATTGCCATGGTCATGACAATGCTCTGTATATGCTTGTTGTTCAACATGATGTTACCAATTATCTGTGCGGAATGGCATTACAGGAAGGTCGCGGCCGCTGCGGACATTTCCAATCTGAAAGTCGCGGAAACAGTATCTGACGGCAACCGGAGCGGCAACTTCGGAGCTGCGTACAAGAATCGACCTATGTCCGGTGTTGACCCATGCTTCTGCCTTGTGGAACACTTTGTCTTCTCCGGCAACCTCGAAGCCTTCCAGGCCTTTCCACGGGCTGAATCCGTCTTCTGCATTGTCGAAGAATATTTCTGCAGTGTCACCATTGATGGTAAATGATTTGTATTCAGGGTAACGGCACTCTATGCCTTCCTGCTTATAAGTCTGATTAAGAGCAAGATATGCAAGCCTTGCGCCCACATCCTTCTTGTTGCGCGGATGAATCTGGATGTCTTCGTCCGGGTAGACGAGATCGTTGGTGCAGATGACTCCGCAGTTTGGAATCTCTCGTGCAAGATTATGCTGCATTTCCCTGAACCGTGCACCTGAAGTGCCATCGCCTCCATAGAGCCAAGGAGCAAGCTCTGCAAGATAAACAGGGCTTTCACAACCCTGATTTTCACGCCATATTCCCACAAGGGTCTTGAATCTCTCCGGATATGTGTCATGTTTGCCGACATTTGCCTCTCCCTGGTACCAGATAAATCCTTTTACGGTGTAATTCTTTATAGGATAATACATTCCGTTATACATGATGGTCACATTCGAGTAATGCCACCATGTCTGTTCCATCTTGCAGCATTCCGTATCGTAGTCTATGTCCTTATATGTACGGACAATTTCTTCCGGCAGCCAGCTTTCAACTCGTGTACCGCCCCAGTTGCAGCTCAGAAGGCCCACAGGTATGTCCAGAGCCTCATTGAGCATGCGCGCGAAATACCATGCTGTTGCACTGAACCATCTTGCATTCTGCGGATTGCTCAGTTCCCATTTCCCTTCGACCGTTTCAGACGGCGCGAGCGTGCCTGTCTTGGGAATTTTCACCAGACGGATTCCCTTTCGTCTTCCTGCAGTTGCGATTTCCTCATTGGATCCTTCAATTGGGCTGTCCCAAAAGCCGTTGAGAGGCATTTCCATATTTGATTGTCCTCCGCAGAACCATACTTCTCCAATCAGTACATTGTTGATTGTCAGGGGCTCTCCGTCTGAGATGACTATGCTGTGCTCAGTATAGCTTGCCTGTGGCGTCTGAACGGATGCTGTCCAGTTTCCATCTTTGTCAGCCTTGACTTTCACTGCCTCTGTGCTCCATGACGGGGTAATGGTGACAGTCGCCTTGGGAGCCGCCTTTCCCCAGAGCTTCGCCTGGGTCTGCTGCTGGAGGACCATGTTGTCCCCGATGATTTCAGGAAGTGTAACCTTGGCGCTGAGTGCCGTTGCAGCCGTAAGAGCGGCCATGAGGGTTGTCAATGTCTTTTTCATCGTGTTATTCTTGTGGTTATGTCGGGTTTGCTATAAAGATTGTCTTGTTCTTTCAATCAGTTCCATGCACATCCTGCCATTGTGGTAAGGGCATTTCCAGAA
>JBJEBN010000022.1:0-3853 GCA_051870095.1 Candidatus Cryptobacteroides sp.
ATAATCAAAAAATAAGTTGATAATTGATTTTTTCTCTGTATTTTCGCACCCGCAAACGATGTTTAATAAATAACTTTTTAAGGTCATGAAAAAAGTATTGATGTCTTTGGCAGTTGTATGCGCAATGATGGCTGCGGCTTCTTGCTCATGCTGCAACAACTGCAAGAAAGCTGAGGCTGCCGCTGAGGAGACCTCATGCTGTGAGGAAACAAAAGCATGCAGCGACTCTACAAAATGCTGTGGATGCTGTGAGAAAGCTGACAGCACTGCTGCCTGCGAGTCTTGCTGCTCTGAGAAGTAGTCTCAGGTTCTCCCCGCAGATTGCCGAAAGATATTGTCCCGATAGGGCAGTATCTTTTTTTTTGTTATTTTTGTCCGGTTATAAATGGCTTGACTTGAAGATCTCTCCACGCGCTTCGTGTCCGACTGCCCTCGGCTGCTCTCTGCAAAAGCCCACTGGGCTGTTTGCTGACCGCTCACGAGGTCGAGATGACATTTGTCAGACTTTTCAGTAACCTTCGTTGCGAAATATAATATGGTAAAGACAAAATCGGTGTGGTTCTGCACGTCTTGCGGAAATGAGAGTCCCAAGTGGATGGGAAGATGCCCTGCATGCGGGGAATGGAATACAATGGTGGAGGAGACCGTGGCGACCGGCAAAAGGCAGTCCGCATCGGTACAGGTGCCAGGAGCATCACGGAAGCCTATGCCTCTGTCCCAGATAGATTCGTCACAGGAGGCCAGGATATCCCTCGGCAATGCCGAAATGGACAGGATTCTCGGCGGCGGACTCGTAGAGGGTTCGCTTGTGCTCATCGGCGGAGAACCGGGCATCGGCAAGTCCACCCTGTCGCTCCAGATTCCGCTTCATTGTCCCCATCTGAAAACCCTTTATGTAACGGGTGAGGAGAGCGCCCGTCAGGTGAAGCTCCGCGCAGCCCGCATAGGAGGCGACGATTCAGACTGCCTCATATACAGCGAGACCTTGATGGAGAACATACTTGAGCAGGCCAGAACCATAATGCCCGACCTGATGGTGGTGGATTCAGTCCAGACCATGTTTTCCCAGAACATCGAATCGTCTCCCGGTTCAATAACCCAGATCAAGGAGACAGCCGCCCAGCTTCTGCGTTTTGCGAAGGAGACAGGCGTCCCGGTAATCCTTATAGGCCATATCACCAAGGAGGGGAGCATCGCAGGTCCCAAGATCTTGGAGCACATAGTGGATGTGGTGCTGCAGTTCGAGGGCGAGAACAGGGGCACATACCGCCTTCTGAGAAGTATCAAGAACCGTTTCGGTTCCACTTCGGAGCTTGCCGTCTTCGAGATGACGGGTAAGGGGCTCCGTGAGGTGAGCAATCCGTCTGAAATGCTGATTCCGATGCATGAGGAGGGATTGAGCGGAGTAGCCGTAAGCGCAATGCTTGACGGGACGCGTCCTTTCCTTATTGAAGTTCAGTCACTTGTGAGCTCCGCTGCATATGGTACTCCGCAGAGAAGCGCGACCGGATTCGATGTCCGCAGGCTCAACATGCTCCTCGCCGTGCTGGAGAAAAGGGCCGGTTTCAAGCTGAGTGTGAAGGATGTCTTTCTGAACATGGCGGGAGGACTCAGGGTGAACGACCCGGCATGCGATCTTGCTGTAATCTGCGCTGTGCTGTCGTCGAATTTCGATTTCGCCATACCGTCCGACATCTGTTTTGCGGGAGAGGTAGGCCTCAGCGGTGAAATTCGTCCTGTGGCTCAGACCGACAGGAGGGTGATGGAAGCTGCAAGACTTGGGTTCAAGAAGATATATGTGTCTTCATACAGCTCGTTGGACGGCATCCAGCCTGGCATAGAGGTAGTCAAGGTCGCTGATGTACCTGCACTTTGCCGTTCTCTGTTCAAATGATTCAGTCCTGCTTGCCGGATTCGGCCAGTCCGATTATGAATCTGTCAAGCATCGGTGTCACCTTCCAGTTCGGGGATGTGCAGTTGTTCACCATTATGGAGAAGATTAGCATTTCATCCCCGGAGTTCCCTGGCAGAATATAGCCGCTGTAGCATCTGACCCCGTTCATGGATCCGCTTTTCATCCGGATTCTCGCTTTCTGTGTCTCCGGATAGTTTTTCATGTTGTATGACAGGGAGCCGTTTCCGCCCGGACGGGGCAGTCCGGCAATATAGTCTCCAAAACATTCGCTCTGTGTCATGGCCATCAGGAACCTGCACAGGAAGTCCGGCGAAATGAGATTCCCTCTTGAAAGTCCGCTCCCGTCCTTGACGTGGATACCCCTTGAGGTGTCCACTCCAAGGTCTTTGGAAAGCACTTTAACAAGGGTTTCGGCCCCTGTTCCGTATTCGGCGCTGCCTCCATATATTTTCCCGAGCGTCCTGAAAAGCGTCTCTGCAAACACATTGTTGCTTATATGGTTGGTCTCGAATGCAATCCTTGACAGCTCAGGTGATTCTGTCTGCCCTATGATTGTCATGCTGTCGCAGTCCCGATTCTCCATCCATCCATTTTCAAGCTTGAAATCGCCAGCACCTTCGCTGCACCCGATGCCCTTCCCTTTCAGGTATTGCTCGAAGTACCTTGCACAAGTGTATTCCGGAAATTTATTGCTGCAGTCAATGCGCTTGCGCCCTTTGTCGCATCCGAGAGTTCCCCTGATCCGGGCCGTCGGGGCAAGGTCGCTCGTGAACATGTACAATTGGTCTCCGGTGCCTTCGGCTCCTGTCGTGCAGGTGTAGGTGAATTCCATCCATGGGGTATCGGGATAATATGGCTTTATATCCACGGGATCTCCTGCATTCGCTCCTGCCAAGGCGCTGAACGACATCATGTTTTCATAGAACATAAGTCCGGTGGTGCCTGTGCCGTAATATGTTCCGAGGTCTTCCCAAAGCCATGTCGGCTCTTCCGCGGGCCCGTCGAACCAGCGCCCGTCGCCTATGATGTGTCCTTCAATCCTTTTTATGCCTGCTTCGCATATTATCCTGTGCCATTGCCTGAAAGTCTGCTCGAGAGGGGTGGCAATGCTGTCCTTGGAACCGATTGTCGGGTCACCACCTCCTATTATATACAGGTTGCCGTGCAGGACACCCGAGCGTATTTCTCCGTCGTAGCCTATCCTGGTCGTGAACCTGTATCCGCTTCCCAGTTTGTGGAGGGCGGCTCCGGTCGTAAGCAGCTTCATGTTGGATGCAGGAAGAAGCATCTTCTCCGCGTTGACTGACGCGATTTCCTTGCCGGATGCGGTCCTGACGCATATCCCGACGGCGCCCTGGGAGAACACCGGGTCTGAGGCAAGAGCTTCCGCTTCATGCTGGAGACTTCCTTCTTGTGCGTAAGCATTGCCGTATACAGATGCCAATATGAGAATTATGCTGGATACAAGAAAAATATGTCTTTTCATCACTGTCGTATTGTTTTTGGAGCACGAGCCATTCCGGCTGCAATTCATGTTGGTATTGCGAAAATAATCAATTACATCCGTATTGCCAAACTCACTTGCTAAACTTACATTGACAATATTGCATTCAAATCATACCCGTTCTTGTGCTTCTTCTCTATCTTCTTGCATATCTTGTCCAGCCCCAGCTCTTTTATGATTCCTAATCTTTCGACAACCTTGGTCGTGGTCCTGCCTGTTTCTGAACGAAAAGACTTCTGGACATAATACGTAAATTCATGTGTCAAACTTCCGGTGGCAGCCGTACGGTTTCGTTCATGCCCGCCTTACGGTTTCGTTGATGGCAGATAAATTCAAATTCATTGAAAATTTGTCAAAAAGAAAGATAATTCCTATTTTCGCGCCTCTATGTAGAGTAGGGATCGCATAAAAAATAAGTATTAACCATTTAAAAG
>JBJEBN010000023.1:0-20214 GCA_051870095.1 Candidatus Cryptobacteroides sp.
CCTGATGGTCATCAACGACCATATCAATCATCTTCCGAATCCTCTCGTGGGGCCAAATCTCGAAGAGTTCGGACCACGTTTTCCGGACATGACACGTCCTTATGATCCGAATTTGCGCAAGAAGGCTTTCGAGATTGCGGATTCACTTGGCATAAAGCTCAAGACCGGAGTGTATTTCGCAGGAACGGGCCCGTCTTACGAGACACCTGCAGAGTACAAGTATTTCAGGACCATCGGTGCTGATGCAGTCGGCATGTCGACCATTCCTGAGGTTATTGTGGCTCGCCATTCGGACATACCTGTCTTCGGAATGTCCGTCATCACCAATGAAGCGCATGACGACTATGCCGAAGACTATGTCAACGACGGTGACGATGTGGTTGCCGCTGCAGATGCGGCTGCTGACAGGATGACGAAACTCTTCACTGAGATGATAAGGTCGCTCTGACCTTTGTTCATCCGAGGATGTCTCCGAGGAAGATAGCTGAACTTGCATCCGATGGCATTCTCCAGTCTCCGCGCGGCGAGAGGCTGACGGAACCAACTTTCGGTCCGTCCGGAAGGCATGAACGCTTGAATTGCTGGCTGAAAAATCTTCTGCAGAAGGTTTTCAGCCATTTTTCTATTGTTTCGGCGTCATAGTTTCCGAATGCCCTGGCAGCGAGGAAACCTGTCTTCTGTGGAGAATAGCCGAGGCGAACTATGTTGTAAAGGAAGAAATCATGCAGTTCGTAAGGGCCTACGACATCTTCGGTGACCTGAAGGATGTTCCCGTCCTTGTCTGCTGGCAGGAGTTCCGGGCTGATTGGAGTGTCGATGATGTCGAGCAGGATGTCCCGTGTGCTTCTTCCGTCTTCTGTCCTGTACGGTGCGTCGGCGAATCTATGGTCAGCAGCCCATAGGGTGAGGCTGCGGACAAGGGTCTTAGGAATGCTGGCATTGACACCGTACATCGACATATGGTCTCCGTTGTAGGTAGCCCATCCGAGGGCCAGTTCGGAGAGGTCACCGGTTCCTATGACGATTCCTCCGGTCTGGTTGGCAATATCCATGAGTATCTGGGTCCTTTCCCTTGCCTGGGAGTTCTCGTATGTGGTGTCATGGACATTCTTGTCATGGCCTATGTCCAGGAAATGCCTGTCGCAGGCCGCCGAAATGGATATTTCCCTCGAGGTGGTTCCGAGTGCCTTCATGAGGTCGGTGGCATTGCCCTTGGTGCGTCCCGTTGTTCCGTATCCGGGCATCGTGACCGTGATTATCCTGTCACGGGACCATCCGAGCCTGTCGAATGCAAGTGCCGTCACGATGAGGGCGAGAGTGCTGTCGAGGCCGCCTGAGATTCCGATCACTGCAGTCCGGCAGTTGATGTGTGCAAGGCGGGTTGCAAGTCCTGTCACCTGAATCGAGATAATCTCCCTGCATCTGTAGTCTATGTCGTGTGCCGGTACGAAAGGGTGCGCTTCGATTTTTCTTCTCAGGCATGCCGCGAAATCTGTCCTGCATGAGTTCCCGAGCGGAATTCTGCTGTAGAGCCTGCTGTACGATGATGCATCGGTACCGTCCGGAGCTATGCTCCTGAATGTGTTCCTGCGTCTGCGGAACGAGTCGATCTTATCTATGTCGAAGTCCGCGGTTATCAGAGACGGCTCAGTCGAGAACCTCTCGTTTTCCGCGAGGCGGGCTCCGTCTTCCCAGATTGATGAGGCTCCTGCGAAAACAAGGTCCTGAGTGGATTCCCCGAATCCTGCAGAACTGTATATGTATGCAGAGACAGTCTTTGCAGTGTGCTGGCTCAAAAGCCCTTCCCGATAACGGTTCTTCATCAGGATTTCATTGCTGGCAGACAGATTAGCTATTATATGAGCCCCTGCCATGGCATGATACGATGATGGCGGGACCGGACACCAGAGATCCTCGCAGATTTCCACGGCAAACGTGGCCTTTCCTATTTCAAACAGGATGTTAGGGGATATGTTGCATCTCTGTCCGGCATATCTGATTTCAGCCGTGAATCCCTCCCTCACGCAGTCCTTGCCGTTGCTGAGGAAGCGTCCGTCGCAGTTAGATTTCCCGTCGAGGAAATCACTGCCTGAAGCAAACCATCTCGCCTCATAGAATTCCCCGTAGTTGGGAAGATATATTTTCGGTACGAGGCCTTTAATGTTACCGTTGCGGATGACAGCGGCGCAGTTGTAGAGCCTTCCCCGGAAGCTGACAGGAACTCCGATTACGATTGCAGTGTCCTTGCCGCGGCTGAATTCGATTATTCTCCTCGTGCTTTCCTCCGCCTTTCGAATGAGCAGATCCTGTCCGAAAAGGTCGGCGCAGGTGTACCCTGTAACGCAGAGTTCCGGGAATACCACGAGTGAGACTCCGTCCTCGTAAGCCTGCATGGCGAGAGTGCAAATCTGTTCAGTATTGAATTCCGTGTCCGCCACCTTTACCCGGGGGACTGCTGCGGCTGCCCGGAAGAAACCGTAATCGTTGTACTGGCTGCTGTCTTTCATGATATCAAAAAATAAGGATTGGTACCGAGGTTGCCAATCCATATAATATACTCTAAAGTTCTTCGAAATCTACATCGGTGAATTTTTCTCTACCTGCAGCAGAGTCACCTCCGTTTTTTATGCAATTGGTCTTGATATAGTTGATGACTTCCTCAAGACCTTCTGCGAATTTGTCAAAATCTTCCTTATAAAGGAAAATCTTGTGTTTGTCATACGAAAAATGACCACCCTGATCAACTTTACGCTTGCTTTCTGTGATTGTAAGGTAATAGTCATTCCCCTTGGTTGCCTTGACATCAAAAAAGTAAGTACGCTTGCCGGCTCTCACAGGTTTTGACCAAACATCTTCACCGGACCTTTCCTGAGCATTTGCCCCATCGTAATCCTCACTATACATAGCTTATCTTTTTTTGGTAAATCTTTACAAAGATAGGAATATTTCTGAAAAATGAATGTATCTTTGCGCAAATTTTATTCATTTGATATGCTGAACAGAAGAATTTTGAGGATCAAGGCCTTCAAGGTGCTCTATGCCAATGCTTTGTCAGGCAATATGAGTCTTACTGACGCACAGGCTCAGCTCGAGCAGTCATGCGAGGCCACAAGGGATCTGTATCTCTATATGCTTGGTATCGTGTCTCCTCTGACCAAGGTCGCTGCGGAGAGAATCGAGGCGGGTAAGTCCAAGTTCAATCCTACGGAGGAAGAAAGGAATCCAAACTTGAAGTTTGCCGAAAATGCCCTTGCAAAGCTGCTGGATGCCGACATCGATTTCCAGAAGCTGTTCAACAAGAAGAAATTCTCATGGGCACAATACGACCTTCTTCTCAAGAAGATCATGACATCGGTTGCATCAAAGGATTATTATGCAGAATACATGGCTTCACCCGAGCGTTCCCTCGCACAGGACTGCCGTCTGTTCATCAGGATTTTCGAGGAGGAACTTGACGAGTGTGACGAGCTTGCCATGATCCTGGAAGACAAGTCGATAAACTGGAACGATGACCTCGGCTATGCTCTGACATGGTGCTGCAAGACTTTCAAGTCCCTTGCATCTGGACAGTCGTGGAAGTTCCCGCCTCTGTACCAGAGCGACCTGCTGACCAGTTCAGACGTTGAGAGCGACAGTCTTTTCGTAAAAAGGC
Source organism: Candidatus Cryptobacteroides sp. (assembly GCA_051870095.1). Classification (GTDB taxonomy): domain Bacteria; phylum Bacteroidota; class Bacteroidia; order Bacteroidales; family UBA932; genus Cryptobacteroides. The sequence goes on from JBJEBN010000023.1 coordinate 3,653, forward strand.
TTCTTCGTGCCTCATTCACCAATTTCGATGCTTATTCCACATTGATTGCCGAGTCGGTCAACGGATGGGAGAAAGACCGACTGTTTTCCACTGACGTGGTCCTTATAGTGATGGGGCTTGCCGAGGCAGTGACATTCCCTGAGATACCGCTCAAGGTCACTCTCAACGAATATGTGGAAATCTCCAAATTCTACGGCACTCCGAAGAGCCGTGCCTTCGTGAACGGCCTTCTTGACAAGCTGGTGCAGAAATTCATTGAGGATGGGAAAATCCTCAAGACCGGAAAAGGGGTGATGTAGTTTTGCATATCTCCCCGGAAAACATTAAATTCGCAAGGATTTTGTGTCTGCCGTCATTGCTGCAGACCGTTTATTGATTTACATATTTAACTGAATTTGAAATGATTTTGTTTTTTACACCCCTGCAGGCTGCCGCTGCGTCTCCTGCCGGAAGCAGTTGGACAATGTGGGTAATGCTCGCACTTATCTTCGTGGTAATGTGGTTCTTCATGATCCGTCCTCAGAGGAAGCAGCAGAAGGAACTCCAGAATTTCCGTGATTCACTCAAGAAAGGTGACAAGATAGTCACCATCGGCGGCATCTACGGTACAGTAGTTGAAATCAAGGAAGAATCCGTGCTTATCGAGGTTGACAACAATGTCAAGATCCGCGTCAGCAAGAATGCACTCGTAAAGGATTTCGCAGAGCCTGGAAAATAATATCTTCTACAAGCTGAACCTGAAAGTTGATGAGAAAGTTGCTCAATAGGCTTCTTGAATCATTCCATATAAACGGGAGGGATTTTGCAGTTTTCCTGCTCGCCCTCCTGTTGGCTTTCAGTATTTGGCTGATACACAATCTCTCACTGCGCTACAACGATTACCTGAAGGTTTCCGTTGTGGCGCGGTGCAATATTGACGGACACGCTGACTGTTCATCCAACAGGTGTGATGTCATTGCAAGATGCCGCACAAGGGGATATTCCGTCATCACATCCAAGCTGAGGGAAAACAAGAAGGTCGTCGAACTTGAATTCACCCCATCCGTGATGAAGCCTTTGAACAACGACATGTTCTATGTGACTTCCTCCGATCTGCAGGAATATGCACATCTGCTTTTCGGCAATGATGCCACCGTGGATTATTTCATATCAGACACACTCTTCTTCAAGTTTCCTACTGTAAGACACAAGAAGGTTCCGGTTCATCCTGTCCACTCCCTTTCATACAAGGACCAGTACATGGCAAGGAGCAATGTGGAGGTAAATCCCGATTCCGTGATTGTATATGGTGAGCCGTTCCAGCTTGAGAATCTTTCAGAGGTGTTTACAAGGCCTGTGAAGCATTATGATCTCAGCGCTGACGTGCAGGGACTCGTTCCTCTTGAGAAGATGAAGGGAGTGAGGATGTCAGAGTCTGCAGTAAGGTATTCGATTGGGGTCACGAGGTTCGTGGAATTGCGGGAGAAAGTGCCTGTGACTGTCGTGAACGTTCCTGTAGGGAAGGAAATCCTGATTTTCCCGTCAATGGTGGAATTGTCGCTACGCTGCGTTTTCCCGCTCGCAGGCAATCCTTTCGACGATATATCCTTGACCGTTGATTATGAAAGCATTGCAGGTTCTATAAGTGGAAAATGTCTTGTATCATTGGAAAACCTTCCGAAAGGTGTTCTTTCCTATGATGCTTCACCGGCAGTAGTCCAGTGTCTTCTCGAGGAGCGATGAGCAAGGTGCTTGTCATAACGGGAGGTATAGGAAGCGGAAAATCGGAGGTATGCAGGATTCTCCGGAATCTTGGCTATACATTCCAGTATGATGCTGATTCACGTGTCAAGATGCTGTACGAGGAATGTCCTGGTCTGCTTCAGAGCATTGAGGATAAGCTTGAATGTTCACTCAGGGATGGCTCTGGAAAGTTCATGCCATCTTTGCTTGCTGAAAGGATTTTTTCTGACAGGAAGTCACTTGAAGATGTGGAATCTCTTGTGTTTCCTCGTCTTATGGATGATTTCAGGAATTATGTCCGTGAATCTGAAGAATCGCCTTCTTTCCCCGGACTTGTAATGATTGAATCAGCGACGATTCTCGAGAAGAGGGCGCTGGACGGGATTTATGATGCAGTTCTTTTCGTAGACGCTCCATTTGAAGTCCGCCTCGAAAGGGCATGCCGAAGGGACTCGGCCGACAGGGACAGGATACTTGCCAGAATGAAGAATCAGACAGTGGCCAATGGCATTTCTGACATTCGTGCGGGACGGATTCCTGCCGATTCCATATTATCAGCGATTGCAGCCGGAGTGGATGCTTATGTTGACAGCAATTGCAGCCTAGAAGAATTGCAAATCAGGGTCAGGAAAGCATTAGAAGAAGTGATAACAAAAAAGTTATCAATATAAACATTGTTGTTAAATTATTTGATATTTAGTAATTTATTATATTAATTTAATTTATTTGGAAATGAAAACAGATCTTTCTAAAATTCTTGCCGTTTCAGGTCAGAGCGGACTTTTTCTCTATATTTCACAGGCCAGGAACGGCGCAATCGTCGAGGCTCTTGCCGACAAGAAGAGGTCAAGCGTAGGCATCACCAGCAAGATCACTTCTCTTGCCGACATCTCAATCTATACGGATGACGAGGAGGTGAAGCTCCAGAAAGTATTCGAAAATATGAAAGAAGTCCTTGCAGGTGGCGAGGCACCGTCTTCAAAGTCAGATCCGGCAAAACTCAGGGAACTTTTCGAGAAGGCTCTTCCAAACTACGACCGTGACCGTTTCTATGTATCCCACATGAAGAAGGTCGTTGACTGGTACAACACACTTCTCAAATACGCTTCACTTGATTTCGAAGACCCGCAGGCTCCGGATGAGGAAGCAGCGGAGAACTGATATGGAAGGCAGCAGGAAGACATTGCAGGCGGTGACCCTGGGTTGCTCCAAGAACAAGGTTGACACCGAACATATCCTGCCTTATGCAGAGAATATGTATGAAATAATTCCGGAGGATGTTCTTGACAGGCATATTGATGTCCTGCTCATGAACACCTGCGGTTTCATAGGCGATGCCAAGGAGGAGTCGGTCAATGCGATCCTGGAGGCTGTAGAACGCAAGAAAAGAGGCGAAGTCGACAGGATAATCGTTTTCGGATGCCTCGCACAGCGATATGCGCACGAACTGCCGGACCTGATTCCGGAAGTGGATGTGTGGCTCGGGGCGAGGGATACCGATCCCGTTGTCAAAGCTATCGGTGCCGTACCTGACAGAAGGAAGGATTCTCACAGAAGGCTTACCGACCATCAGCATTATGCCTATCTCAAGATTTCAGAAGGATGTGACAGACGCTGTTCATACTGCGCAATTCCGTTCATCAGGGGTGCACACAGGAGCGTCCCTATGGAGAACCTTGTGGAAGAGGCACAAAGACTTGCATCGAACGGGGTACGCGAGCTGATAGTAATTGCGCAGGATACAACATATTACGGTCTGGACCTGTACAAGAGAAGGGCTCTGGCTGAGCTCCTGCAGAGATTGTCGGAGGTTGAAGGCATAGAATGGATAAGGATACATTATTCATATCCGGCGTCTTTCCCCGAGGATGTGCTTGACCAGATGGCCGGAAATCCTAAGGTTTGCCGTTATATGGACATTCCTTTGCAGCATATTTCAGACAAGGTGCTCGACAACATGCACAGGAATGTAGACGGGGCATGGACGAGGGAGCTCATCAGGAAAATGCGCGAAAAGGTGCCAGGTGTTGTCCTGAGGACCACCATGATAGTCGGACATCCGGGAGAGGGTACTGCAGAGTTCAATGAACTGCTTGATTTTGTGCGTGAGGCGCGCTTCGAAAGGCTTGGAGCTTTCACATATTCTGAGGAGGAGGGCACTTACGGAGCCGAACATTTCAAGGACAGTGTGGCAGTAGCCACCAAGCGCCGCAGGCTTGACAAGCTGATGACATTGCAGGGAGAAATCTCGCTTGAATTCAACAAGTCGCGTGTCGGAACCGTAGAAAAGGTGATTATTGATGATTATTCTGACGGAGTATATGTATGCCGCAGCGAGTTTGAAAGCCCGGAAGTAGATGGCGAGATTCTTGTAAGATATGATGAGGCTGTGATGCAGGGTGTTGAGCCGTGGTCGCTGGTAGGGGAGTTCATGAATGTCCGCATCACCGGAGCAGATGAATATGACTTGATTGCAGAACCGTTGGAACTGCTTTAATCACTTATGCTTATGAAGAGAAACCCTTTGTTTTCAGCATTGCTTGCCCTGGGGCTTGTCGCATGCGGACCCTCCAAATATGTAATTGACCTCGAGATGAGGTATCCTTCCAAGGCCGGTATTGACCTTGCAGGCAAGAATGTGACAGTAGTCTATCTTGAAGACGGTAGGGAGGAAAACACTTCTATCTGTAAAGGCATGGCTGAAGGATTCGCAGATGCCATACAAAAGGATTACTCCATGCCAGAAGGCTCGATAGGGGTTTACAGGATGCCTGTCGAACCGGGAGCAAGCTATGCATCAAGGGACACTCTCGTGAATCTTCTCATGGATACAGGGGCTGACGTGGTTTTCCTCTTCGATACCGTGAAGCTGGGTAATTTGACAATCGGGGCTCCTGCCAAGGTTGCCGCCGGTGCATCAAGGGATTCGTCATATCTGTCTTCATGCAATCTCCCTTTCACGATGAAGATGTATTGCTATGATGCAATGAACAAGGAAGACAAGGTCAAATCGTATTCTGGGTCGAGCGTTCTCCGTCCTGATGTGTATTCCGACGGGGCCGCTCCGAGGGAGGTCATGCGTTCAAGAGCGTTTGCGGCATTGCCTGCTGAAGGTTACGGCTCAGGAACGACCATTTCCACTTCATTCATATCACAATGGAAGGTTGAACAGTATTCCATACTTTATTTCGATTCGACACTCTGGTATTCTGCAATCGAGGAAGTGGAAAAATTCGACTGGACTGCTGCAATGGACATTTGGATGGGGCTTCTTGAATCGTCAGATCCTCTCAAACGATCATGTGCAGCTTACAACATCGCCACTGCATGTCATATTCTCGGCAACAGCCGGCTTGCAGGTGAATGGCTGGACCGTTCTGATGCCGACAATCCGCTCCCTGTGACGGAAACCCTCCGCAAAAGAATAGCAGCCCGCCAATAGTTTATTTGTCGAAGAAAAGGAAAACGAGGATGAGCAGTATTTTGAAGATAAATAATGGAGGGGTGGCCGAGCCACCCCTCCATTATTTATCAGGCAGAACCGTAAGCCGGTTTCTGTTTCAATCTGTCATTTATCTTCGCAACCTACCCCCCGGGAGAAAGCGGGCAGCCTTCTGCATACGGTTCTCACCGCAATGCTTCCCGGTATATTTGGTCTTGCAGGCCCCGGTGCCGTACCCGCAATACATCGCTGCATTGCGTCGTGAGCTCTTGCCTCGCGTTTTCATCCTTGCCCTTGCGGGCGGTAATTTTCTGTTACGGCCTCCATAAGATTACTCCCATCTGCGCTTTCCGCAGCGGGGTGCCCTTTCCTGTCCGGACTTTCCTCTACAATCGTAGCGACAGAAGCGTTCTACCTGTTATTTATATCCGAGCTTACGCTCGCGTGCATCGTTTCGTGCATTCACCTTTGCGACTTCCTTTTCAAGGGCCGGAGTGATGTCCACGCATTTCTTGTGGCACTGCATCGATCTGGAGTACATCCTGCCTACACAGAAATTGCTGTGCTCGCAAGCGCTGCAGTGGTTCTCGTCAGCCTTCATCTTGTTGACAAAATCAGTATCCTCCAATACGGCACGGCCCATCTGGAGTAGTGGGAAGCCGCTGTCAATCACCTTGTCGGCACTCTTCCGGTCAGTTACACCTCCGACATAGATGAAAGGGAAGTCAGGCATGGCAGCCCTGAATTTGAGTGCATCTTCCATGAAGAACAACTTCTTGAAAGGCACAGTAGGAGCAACGATCCTGCCTCCGAGAGTGACTCCGAGCTTTAGCCACCACTGTTTCCAAGGAAAATAATGGACAATGGTCTTGACCGGGAATTCTCCCCTCATGACATACATAGGCGCCCTGCTCACGAAACCTCCGGAAAGGGTGATTGCCTGCACTCCGAGCCTGCGCAGTTCCTTTGCAACCTCGATGAGCTCCTCTGTAGTCTGTCCGCCCTTGAATCCATCGCTCGTGTTGAGCTTGGCTGTGACGGCAATCTTGTCTCCCGCAGCCTTCACCACCTCGCTGATGCACATTCTCATGAAACGCATCCTGTTGTCGAGGCTTCCTCCGAATTCATCTTTGCGGCGGTTGGTATAAGGCGAAAGGAACTGTGAAATGAGGTATCCGTGTCCGGCATGGACCTCCACAGCATCGAAACCTGCCTCTATGCAGATTTTAGTTGCTTCTCCGAATGACTTTGCTACGAACTCTATGTCCTCCCTGTTCATCTTGCGGTAGAAAGTAGGGGAATAGAGATTGAATCCGTTGCTGGCTCCTATAGGCATGCAATGGCATGTGCTCCTGTGGGTCATGTTGCCGCAATGGCCGAGCTGTATGCTTGCCTTGGCTCCTTCTGCATGTATCGCGTCAGTAAGCTTCTTCAGTTCCGGTATTATTTCCTTGCAAAGGAGGAGCTGGCTGTCGAATGAAAGTCCGCTCTCGCATACTGCCGCGTATGCAACTGTGGTCATTCCTATGCCTCCTCTTGCCACTGCGGTGTGGTAGTCGAAGAGTTCCTTGGTGGGACGGTTGTTCCTGCACATGGCCTCGAAAGCCGCTGACCTTACAGTCCTGTTTCTCAATTCAATGGGGCCAAGTTTGTATGGAGTGAATAAGTCGCTCATTTTAAATTAATTAATCAATATTACCAAATGAAAGGAATAAGGTTCTTCTTGTGGAGCACCTTGTATTCTTCTCCGAATTCCTGTTCGTATTTTGCCGTGAGAGACTTTGCTCTCGGACCGAGGTTGGCAAATGTCCAGACTGCAAAGAGCAGACCTGCAGGAGACCAGGTCAAAATGGCATATCCTACCCATTCCGTGAGTTCTCCGAAATAATTGGCGGATGTCACATATTTGTAAAGTCCCTTGCGTGGGATGTAATGCTTCGTGTCTCCCGGCTTGCGTAGATGCCTGATTATATAGTCGGACTGCATGTTGATGAACATTCCCAGGAAGAATACCAATGTCCCTATGATGAACTGAGGGCTGGTAAACCAGTCCGGCCCATACATTCCTGAGGGAGCCTCCCTATAGAGCCATCCTCCTATGAGATAAGCGTTTATCGTGTTGAAGACCATTCCCATTAGCATAACTGCAATCGGCATGGTGCTCTTGCCTCTCATAAGGAAAGGGAAAACGAATGACCTCTGGAAATAGTGGAGAAGGAAAAGTCCTGCCATTACATACAAAACAATCTTTTCATTTCCTGTATCCATGCCTGACTGTGCGAAGGCAAGCGTATAATAAAGGAGAAAGAAGAATGAAGGACATTCCATCAGCACCCATGCTGTCTTGTTTCCTATCTTGGGTCCCCAGTTGGAAGTGGAGAGATAGCCGTATCCTGCATTGAGGAAAAACAGGGCGACAAATACTATCAGAGCCATCACGGCCATGCAAGACAGTATTATATAATAAGTACTCATAATCCTGGAATAATTTTTTCAACAAAACGCCTGCAAAGGTAATAAAGATTTTTCAAATCAGTTTTTTTTACATACTTTTGTGCCCCTGTTAACGAACTTTTTTCTCTTATGGACACAAAATTTGTATTCGTTTCAGGTGGAGTTGCCTCATCCCTTGGCAAAGGCATTATCTCCGCATCTCTGGCCAAGCTGCTTCAGGCCAGAGGTTTGAGAGTCACTATCCAGAAATTCGATCCCTACATCAACATCGACCCCGGAACCTTGAATCCCTACGAGCACGGGGAGTGTTATGTCACTGAAGACGGAGCGGAGACGGACCTCGACCTCGGACATTACGAGCGTTTCCTCGGTGTTCATACCTCCAAGGCAAACAATGTCACCACGGGAAAAATCTACAACACTGTAATCAGCAAGGAGCGTGAGGGAGCATACCTGGGAAAGACGGTTCAGATTGTCCCTCACATCACGGACGAGATAAAGAGAAGGATGATGCTTCTGGGCAAGAGCGGCAATTACGACATAATAATCACTGAAATTGGCGGTACTGTGGGAGACATGGAGTCCCAGCCATTCGTGGAGGCGGTGCGGCAGCTTCAGTGGGAGCTTCCCGAGGAAGACTGCATGACAATTCACCTTACTCTCGTGCCTTACCTGAGCGCTGCCAAGGAGCTGAAGACCAAGCCTACACAGCATTCCGTACAGCAGCTCCAGAGATGGGGAGTCCAGCCTGACGTTGTCGTATGCCGTACAGAGCACGAACTTACCCCTGAGCTCCGCCGCAAGATGGCCTTGTTCTGCAATGTCAAGCCGGGTCATGTCATACAGTCGCTCGATGCCCCGTCGATATATCAGGTGCCTCTGAACATGAAGGCCGAGAATCTGGACCGCCTTGTGCTCGACCATTTCGGCATTAAGGATGTCCCTGAACCGGACCTCACCAGATGGAACGAGTTCCTTGACAAGCTCGCAAACCCGAAGAGGACTGTCGATATTGCCCTTGTCGGAAAATATGTCGAGCTTCAGGATGCGTACAAGTCCATATTGGAGTCCTTCGTCCACGCAGGAGCTGCCAACGAATGCAAGGTTAATGTCCACAGCATACACAGCGAGTATCTCGACAAGGACAATGTGGAGGAGAAACTGTTCGGAATGGACGGTGTGCTTGTGGCTCCGGGATTCGGCGAAAGGGGACTGGAAGGCAAGATTGTTGCGGTCAGATATGCCCGTGAGCACAATATTCCGTTCTTCGGCATTTGCCTCGGAATGCAGATGTGCGTAGTGGAGTTCGCAAGGAACGTGCTCGGCTTGAAGGGAGCTTGCTCGACGGAGGTAAATCCGGCCACGGAAAGTCCCGTCATCGATCTGATGGAAGATCAGAAGAGCACTACTATAAAAGGTGGAACCATGAGGCTCGGAGCATATGCCTGTGCCCTCAGTAAAGGAAGCCTGGCGGAAAGAATATATGGCAAGGACCTGATCTATGAGCGCCACAGACACAGATATGAGTTCAACAACGACTATCTCTCTGCTGTGGAGGCTGCCGGAATGAAGGCTACGGGAAAGAACCCTGATACCGGACTTGTGGAAATCGTTGAGATTCCTACACATCCGTTCTTCATCGGGGTGCAGTTCCATCCGGAGCTGAAGAGTACGCCAGAGCATCCTCAGCCTATATTCGTATCATTCGTGAAGGCTGCTCTGGACCATCAGGCTGCGCGCCTCGGGAAATAAACATAAACGATATATGAATCTGTTGAAATACATAATTCTTGCAATGACCACATTTCTGGCGGTTTCCTGTTCGGGAAACACGCCTGTCCTGTATAGGTTGGAGGTCGTTGCAGAATATCCGCATGACACCGAATCCTATACTCAGGGGCTTTTCTTCCATGAAGGCAAGATGTATGAAAGCACCGGTCTGAAAGGGAAATCGACTTTCAGGTGTGTGGATATAGAGACCGGTAACGCTCTGTCAAGGATGGATTTCGACAGCAAGTATTTCGTAGAAGGTTCCGTGATTTTTGACGGGAATCTGTATATCCTGACATGGGAAAGCCGTGTGGCTTTCGTCTATGATGCCCGGACTCTCGAATACAAATCGACATGGAAATATCCTCGTGAGGGATGGGGACTTACGACTGACGGACAGTATCTTATTGCTTCCGACGGGTCTGCCAACCTGTATTTCCTCGACGGGGAGTTCGCCCAGAAACGCAAGATTACTGTCACATATGAAGACAGACCTGTGCGTTATCTGAATGAACTTGAATATATTGACGGCAGGATATGGGCCAATGTCTATACGACGGACGAAATCGTGATCATCAATCCACGTGACGGCAAGGTGGAGGGCGTGATAGACTGTTCAGGTCTTCTCCCACGCAAATTGAGGACGGTGAAGACCGATGTCCTGAACGGCATTGCCTTCAATCCTGAAGACGGACGCATATATCTGACAGGCAAGAACTGGCCGCGTCTTTATGAAGTCCGGCTTAAGAAACAGAAATAACAGTAAATATTATAATAATGCTGGGGTGCTGCTCAAAGCGGCTGAGATGATACCCATTGAACCTGATGCGGCCAATACCGCCGAAGGGAAAGCGTGTCTCAAGTACGTATGTACGTACTGCCCTTGCATCAATGTGACAACATTATGCGAGGTTTTTTTATGTTTGCAGCGACAATGTCGCTGATCCCTGCACTTGCGGCAGCCGCAGGTGTGGAAGAGCGGGAGAATGATTCCGCTGAGAAAGTCGAGAAACTGGATTCCGTGGTAGTTTCGGCTTCGAGGGCCGGCAAATCCACCCCTGTGACCTACACTATGGTCGACAAACAGCAGCTCAGGGCTTCGAATCCGATTAATTCACTTCCTATGACCCTCAATCTTCAGCCATCTGTAGTGGCTGTGAATGAGGGAGGTACCGGTCTCGGTTATTCAAAGCTTACTGTCAGGGGATCCAAGGGTTCCCAGATCAATGTAACTCTCAATGGCATAACCCTCAATGATGCCGAATCACAGGAAGTGTTCTGGGTAAACATCCCTGCCCTCGGCAACATGCTTTCAGGAGTCCAGCTACAGAGGGGACTCGGAACTTCCGCCAACGGTTCCGGAGCGTTTGGAGCCAGCATCAACATGAACACGGCAACGGCCGGTGCCGCCCCACATTTCAATGTGGAGGTTTCTAGCGGATCCTATGGGACCGTCACCACATCAGTTGCCGGAAGCACTGGTCTGACAAAGAGCGGTGTATATGCACAGGGAGCCTTCAGCTACGGCCGTACAGACGGATATATCCGCAATGCAAAGGCCAATGTAATCTCCGGCATGGCAGTCCTCGGATGGATGAACGAGAAGAACTCCCTGAGGCTGACCTATCTTGTCGGAGACCAGCACACAGGACTCACCTGGAACGGAATTTCCTACAACAGCTACAAGGTGAATCCACGCTACAACAGCGCTGGAGAATACTATGACGACGAGGGCAACGTGCAGTATTACGGAAATGAGACCGACAACTATACCCAGCACCACCTCCAGCTCAACTACACCCGCGCATTCGAACATGGAGTGACATGGTCCAACACCCTGAACTATACCAAGGGAGACGGCTATTACGAGAATTACAAGACCGGAAAGAAATTCTCCGCATACGGTCTTGATACTCCTGTAGACGGTGACGGGAATCCGGTAAAGAAGAGCGATTTCATCATCAACAAGTCGATGGACAACTATTACCTTGTCTTCAACTCCGATGTGAAATACAAGTCGGACAAACTGGATTTCACCGGTGGAATCAACCTTTCACGCTACAGCGGTGACCATTTCGGAAACGTGCTCTGGAGCAAGTATTATGGAGAATATTTCACCTATCCTGACGAGTGGTACCGCAACAACGGCCTCAAGCAGGAAGCCAATGTATATGCAAGGGCAGAATATACCCCGATTGACTGGCTTACTGCCTACGCCGACCTGCAGTACAGGCATGTAGGCTTGAAGATGAAAGGCCTTGACGACGACTTCAGTCCTCTTGACTACACCACAAAATGGGATTTCTTCAACCCGCGTGCAGGTCTCACATTCCACGTTGACGGTCACAAGGCCTATGTGTCGGCAGCTCTCGGACACAGGGAGCCTGGCAGAAGTGACATCAAGGAGGTCATCATTACCAACAACCTCGGTGGAAACCGTGAGGAACTCAAACCTGAGAAAATGGTCGATGTCGAAATCGGATATGTCTTCTCTGCTCCCAAGGTGACGGCATCAGCCAACATCTATCTCATGGAATACTGGGACATGCTTCTCGAAACCGGCCGCCTCAGCGATGTCGGATATGCCATAAAGGAAAATGTAGGCAGAGGCTGGAGAAGGGGAGTCGAACTGGCCGTGGCATGGCAGCCTGCATCAGTGCTCCGCGTGGATGCCAACCTCACCCTGAGCACCAACAAGATCAAGGATTATGTGGCCTATCTTGCCGAATATGACAATCTTGATGACTGGAACTTCATCGGCCACAAGACCACAACATATTCCAAGACCACGATGCTCATGTCTCCATCTATAGTGACAAATGCCCAGCTCAGCATCACTCCGTTCAAGGAAATATGCAGCAATTCATTGAAGAGCACCACATTGAGCATAAACGGAAAATTCGTAGGCAAGCAGTATTGGGACAATACCCAGACTGCTTCACGTTGCATCCCTTCATATTTCGTGGCCAATGTAGTACTCTCGCATGAGTTCAACCTCCGCCACGGCGTGCTCGGACTCGCCGGCTATGTGAACAATGCTCTCAATACCCGTTATTATGCCGATGCATGGGTTTACAGGGCATATTTCAAGGCAGAGGACTATGAATATCAGGAGGAAGGGGTATTCCCTCAGGCTCCTGTCAACTTTATGTTCAAGCTCAGCTACAGGTTCTGACATCCTGTATTACCTATATAATAAATACCGGGTATTTTCATGCCCGGTATTTTTATATCATAATTTGACTGTGACGGCCTTGCCGGTGTATATGACGGTTACAGGAACACCGGTGCCGGACCTGGAGATTGGAACGATTGTGAATTTTCGTGTCTCAAGCATGCCCGGAAAACTCCCCCTGCGGTCTCCGATTGTTATGGTTCCGGCCTTGTCATCATATATGAAATCCATCATGGAGTACAGGCCCTTCTCGTAGTTGTAGTTGACATTTTCGTCTTCGTAAAGAGTGAAGCTGCCGTCAGCACCGCGATATACCTTCACTGTGATGTTCTCCGCGGGTTTCTGGTCTGACCATTGCATTGCAGGTCCCTCAGGAACAATCGAACCAGCCTTGACGAACAGAGGCATCCTGTCATAAGGAGCATCTACCGTACGCCATGCACCTCCGCTCATGAACCGGCCTGTGTAATAGTCGTACCATCCTTCACATTCAGGGAAATATATCTTCCTCGTCCTAGCGCCGTATTCATATACCGGAGCCACGAGGAAAGAAGGTCCGAACATATATGTATCTCCTATGTCTGCAACATTCCTGTCAGAAAGGAAGTCCATCACCAGCGGCCTCATTATAGTGTAGTCCTTGAACCATGTCATTCCGGCGAGGGAATAGATGTAAGGCATGAGACGGTAACGCAGGTTGGTATAGAAAAGTATTGATTTGTAGGCTGGATGATTCTCAGGGGCAATCTCCCATGGTTCCCTGAACGGATACTGGCCGTGAGCTCTGTACAGAGGGCAGAAAGCACCGAACTGGAACCATCTGGTGTTGAGTTCCCTCCACTCCTTCAGGTCAGCATTCTCCTTTCCGCTCCGGTTGAATTCATTCTGTGCGTCAACATAACGGTTCTCCACACAGAATCCTCCGATATCCATTGTCCAATACGGAATGCCGCTCACTGCGAAATTCAATCCGGCTGAAATCTGCGCCTTCATATCCTCCCATCTTGTGGCAATGTCACCGCTCCACGTTGCAGTAGAATATCTCTGGAGTCCTGCGAATCCGCTTCTTGTAAGCAGGAAGACCCTCTTGTCAGGATCCACGCTGCGCTGTCCGTCGTAGATTGCCTCGGCATTCATGTAGGCATAAGCATTGAAATACTCAGTAGAAGGACCGAGGGCTGTAGGCCCGCAGAGAGCCTTTCTGTAATCCATGCTCGTGCAGTCCCTTACATTCGGCTCAGAGGCGTCCATCCACCATGCATCGAATCCGAGAGGGTAGTAGTGATCATGCATCTGGCTCCAGAACAGCTTCCGTGCATCTGCAGAGTAGGCATCATAGAAACCATATAGGTAACCTTCTCCAATCCAGTCCCTTACACCATCCTCATAAGCCTTGGTGTACATCCATCCCTTGCTGTCAAACTCCTTGTAATGGTCTGTATCGACGTAGAACTTAGGCCATACTGACACCATTACCTTCCCATGCATCGCGTGGACAGAATCCACCATGGCTTTCGGATCGGGGAAACGCGCCTTGTCGAATTCATGGCTGCCCCAGCCATCCTCAGGCCAATGGCTCCAGTCCAGGACGATATTGTCGACAGGGAAGTTCCTCTTGCGGAATCCTTCGAGAGCCTCAATCAGTTCCGTGGAAGTCTTGTATCTTTCGCGGCTCTGCCAATATCCCATGGCCCATTTTGGCATCACCGGTGCCTTTCCCGTAATAGTGCGGCATCCGCTTATTACGCTGTCAAAATCTTCTCCTGCAATGAAATACCAGTCCATCTGCTTGGTCATCTCGCTCCACCACGAATGTCTGTTCCTCTGGGTCTCATCCACGAGAGGGTAGGCACGGAGTCCGCAATACGACACATATCCGTCAGGAATCCAGTCAATCCTCACAGGTGTTTTCTCTCCCTTATTGAGGTGTACGGTGAACTTGTGGCTGTTCGGATTCCATGCCGTGCGCCAACGTTCAGGTACTGTCACTTTGTCAGCCATGCGTACTTCGGTGTAGCCTGCATAATATAGAATGAATTGGTAATCACCTGTTTCAGGCGCTTCTATATATCCCTCGTACGTTACCTTCGAATTGAACAGAGGAAAGCCATCCGGCAGATTGACCACTTTCGACATCTCTGGTTCAACAAGATATTCGAAATAGATCTGTGGTTCCCTGCGGACGAGTACCTCTCCATTTTCAGGAGTGTAAGTCCCTGTGAATGAACCTTCAACACCGTCCTTGTCATACAACTTGAATACATCCGGAAGCTGACTGTAATCGTCAGGATTGCCGAAGCGCATCAGTGAATAGCTGTCCATCAGGATGCCATATCCTTTGTTGGAAACTATGAACGGGACTGAAACCTTGGTGTTGTACTGGAAAAGCTCCTCGTTCCTGCCCTTGTAATTGAATTCGTCTGCCTGATGCTGTCCCAGGCCGTAGAATGCTTCATCGTCAGGGGATTCGAAGACTTGTCTGAAAGACCATCCTCGCGTACCCTCCACCTCAATCGGAGCGAAACTCTTGCCACCGCCTTCCTGTTCGCGCAGGATGACATTCCCGTCAATGTCTGTGAACCAGACTTCTCCGGTGGTGGTGAGGACATTTGCCTTGATGGATTCCGTCATCAGGGTCACCGTGTCAGCATTATGCAGGACCTTGAACGGAGGCCTTTCGTCAGGGTGGATGATGATCAAACTTGTTTCATCTGCGAATTTCCTTTCCGGAGTTGCAGATACTCTTATTATCCTGTCTGTCTCGGCTTCGAGCCTGACAAGGGACGGACCGCCATCGGCTTTTTCGGTAATTTTTACAATAACTCCGTTGTCGTATGTCCTGACCGTATCCGGGCAACACGCCGGAAGCATGAGCAAAGGCAATGCTGCCTTGATGATGAAGCTGGATTTCATAGTTGTACTTCAGTATAAGTTGTTGTCTTTATATACAATAAGGGCCATATTTCCATGGCCTGAATCATACAAATGTACAAAAAAGCATGGAAATATGGGCGATGATCAGACAAAAAACCTTTACTTCATTTCAACCGGAACCTGAATCACAGAAAGCCAGTTTTCAGGGTCTTCCTGGTCCCATGCGCCTTCGAGATATGCCGTCCTTGCCTGTCCTGTGACTTTGTATCCTCTTTCTTCTATCTCTGTCATGAGGGTGAGGTAGCTGTCTTCAAGCCTGCAATACGGGCCTTTGCAGATTATGCAGGCTGCCTGAGGGACATGAGGAAATGTCTTGAACTTGATTGTGTCGGTGTCAGGCAGTATCCCGACCACTTGTTCGCAGTACTCAATGTCGAGGTCCGAGCTCCTGTGCTCACCGTTTTCCACCGTGAAACAGTATCCAGGTTCCGTGCACACGCATCCGGCCTTGGCCATCTCCGGTCCGATTGTCCCGTAGCACAGTAATCCGAGGTCGTCATATGATGCGATTCTTGCCTTGTAGGTTGCGACCTTGATTTCAGGCAGTTCTTCAAAATAAATCTTTTCCATTTTTTCGATTGCATTGCGGGAGTCCATCGCTTCCTTCAGCAGAGCCAGCCTTGTCCTGAGCATTTCAAGTTCCTTCTCAGTCTGCTTGATTTTTGCTTCAAGTGCTTCAATGTCAGGATGGTGAGTCTGTTCTTCGTAGAGGCTGCCTATTTCAGACAATGAAAAACCAAGATTCTTCAGTCTTGTTATGTTGTTCATCTTCTGCATCTGTGATACGTCATAGTATCTGTAACCTGTACCGTAGTCGATGATTTCAGGTACGAGCAGGCCGATTTCCTCGTAATGCCTCAGCGCCCTGACACTCACTCTGCAGAGCTTCGAGAACTCCCCGATTTTCAATTTGTTCCCATGTTCCATATTCGCGCGTTTATGAATCTGCTGCAAATATATACAATGCCGTAGGGTACGAGTCAAGTCTTTTGACATATTTTTTTCTGAAATGAACCTCAATTCCGCAGACTTCCAAAAGTTTCTGCGTGAAAGTGTGATTTCTGA
>JBJEBN010000024.1:0-3761 GCA_051870095.1 Candidatus Cryptobacteroides sp.
TCTATCCATAATATAGTCTTTAATTTTTATCCATAACAATTCGTGCGCAAAGATAGCAAAAGTCGGGAGTAGAGGCAAAATTTAACAAATATTTTCATGTATGGTTCAGGACAATTGTATTATCTTTGTCAAGATATATTGACGCAAGAATTATGGCAAGAAAAAGCAAATCCCGCGGCGGAAAGCGCAATGGACGCGATAAAAAGGAAAAGAAGGTTTTCCCTCAGGTGACAGGAAGGGTCCAGATGACCCGTGAAGGATATATTTTCGTGATTTCGGAAGGGGAGGAAGATGATGTTTTCGTGAAGGCTTCCAAGACAAGGGGGGCATTGAACGGAGATACGGTAGTCGTGGCGGTGACAAGGGAGAAAACCGATACGCAGAGACGTGAGGGTGAGGTCATAGAGATTGTCCAGCGTTCTCCGAAGCCTTTTGTTGGTGTCCTCCACATTGTCGGCGATCAGGCCTGGGTGATTATGCAGAGCCGTTTCATGCCTTACGACATAACGGTCCCGTTTGCAGAATCCGACCAAACCCGTTTCCGCAGGCATGGCAAGGCCTCCAAAGGCCAGTCGCTCGCACCTGAAGCAGACAGGACAGGATGGATCAAACCCGTTTCTGATGGGGTATTCTCCATAAACGGGGTATATGAATATGACGAGGAAAAAGACGAACGCAGGGAACTCACTGCCTGCCAGGGCATGAAGGTGGCGGCCGTGGTTGACCATTGGAACCGCAACGAACCTAATCCAGTCGGCCACATCGTGGATGTGCTCGGCGAGCCCGGAGCCAATGATACGGAGATGCACGCCATTCTTGCTGAATATGCTCTCCCTTACAGGTTCGAGGCCGAGGTTGCCAATGCAGCAGACATGATTTCTGATGAAATAACGGCTGCCGACCTTGCGGAGCGCAAGGATTTCCGTGACACTCTTACTTTCACAATCGACCCTGCCGATGCAAAGGACTTCGACGACGCGCTTTCGTTCAAGATTCTCGATGACGGCAATTACGAGGTGGGAATCCATATAGCCGATGTCACCCATTATGTACGTCCGGGCTCCGTGGTGGACAATGAGGCCAAGGCGAGGGGTACTTCCGTATATCTGGTTGACAGGACGGTCCCTATGCTCCCGGAGAAGCTTTCCAACAAGCTGTGTTCGCTCCGTCCGAATGAGGACAAGCTGACATTCTCCGCCGTGTTCGAGATTACTCCTTTGGGAAGGATTGTCTCCCAGTGGTTTGGCAGGACAATCATCAATTCCGATTACAGGTTCGCCTACGAGACCGCCCAGCAGATTATCGATGCAGGTGACAAGGCAATGCAGACAGAGCTTCGCGGAGGAACTGACGGCAAGGCGGTTGATGGCGGCGAGGCTGCTATGGGTGAGGGAATTACTGAGGGACAGCTGATTCCTGACAATCTGAAGGAGGCTGTGCTGATTCTCCACAAGCTTGCCTCAAGGCTGCGCAAGAAGAGATTCTCTGCCGGGGCAATCAGTTTCGAGCGTCCGGAGATGAAGGTGCTCGTAGATGAGACAGGCCGTCCTGTGGATGTCTTCCAGAAGGTTTCCAAAGAGGCCAACTGGCTTATCGAGGAATTCATGCTTCTTGCCAACAGGTGTGTGGCAGAGTTCGTCGCAACCGGTTGCAAGGGAGCCGGGGACATGCAGAAGGCTGCAGGCTGCAGTGCCGGGGCTGCTGAGGAAATCATCACTACTGAAGAGCTGGAGACTGCTTCGGAAGATGAAGCATCTGAAAGTAAGGATGCCTCCAAGGGCAAACGCAGGTCCGTGGCAAAGACATTCGTCTATCGTGTACACGATGAGCCTAATCAGGACAAGATTGAGAATCTGCGCAATTTCATCGGCAATTTCGGCTACAAGATGGGGCCTACCGGCAACGGAAAGGAGATTTCCAAAGAGCTGAACAGCCTTTTCTCCCAGGCCAAGGATACGCCGGAGTTCAATGCCATCGAGCTTCTTTCGTTAAGGACCATGGCCAAGGCGCGCTATACAACGGAGAATATCGGCCATTACGGTCTTGCCTTCAAATATTACACTCACTTCACTTCGCCAATCAGACGATATCCTGACATGATGGTACACAGGCTGCTTGCCCGTTATCTTGCCGGTGGCGTTTCTGCAAAGCAGGAGCTGTTCGAGAAGCTCTGCAAGCATTCCTCCGAGCGGGAGATTGTTGCAGCAGAAGCTGAGCGCTCAAGCATCAAGTACAAACTTGTCGAGTTCATGCAGGACAAGGTCGGATATGAATTCGAGGGACATGTCTCAGGTCTTACCGAATGGGGCATGTATGTCGAGGTTGAGCCTACCAAGATCGAGGGTATGGTGGCGCTCAGGGACATCCGGTCGGATTTCTTCGAGTTCGATGCCGAGCGTTACAGGCTTGTGGGCAGGCGTACCCATGTCGTCTACAATCTTGGCGACCCTGTCAGGATTCGTGTCAAGAATACCAATCTGGAGCAGAAACTGCTTGATTATGAGCTTGTGGAGACCGGTTCCGAGGCTCGTGACGAGAGGCTTGACTATGAAAGCGGCAGAGGGACTTCCTTCATTTCAGGTGAGGACGGCTCCTTCGACAACGTGACCGTCGGCATCAACAAAGCCGCGCGCAAGGAGAAGGTCCGCAAGGCCATCCAGGAGTCCAAACGCAAATCCGCCAAATACTCCAGGTCGTCCAAATCGGATAAGAAATCCAAATCCTCCAGGCCTTCCGGCAAATCCACCAAACCCAAAACCTCCCGCAAATCCAAATAATTCATTTTGCAGGTCATCGAAATTCCCTTTCCAGCCATACTTTCAGCACAGGATCGGGAATGGTGACCTGTGTATTAAACTTATTGATATGTAATAAAGTTATTACTAATAAAGTTATTACTAAAGCTGAAAATATAGATTTTGGGAAAAATGTAGTTTAAGGCCATAAATCTGTTTGGAAAAGTGCAGAAAACTGGACATTTTTGCTTTGGAATAATGTAATCACGATATTTTTATATCAGCAGTCCCTGATTGTTACAGTATGCCACTCCTCTGTTATGTCTAAAAAAAAGAAAAGACATCATTGGGGTGATGTCTTTTCTATAGGTAATGTAGAACCCTTATGACTTGTTCTGCGGTATTAAGATTTTTAAGCGTTCCAATTGGATGTTACGATAATTTGTGGATTGCGAGGCCGCTGCGGAGTTTTGGCTCGAACCAGGTTGTCTTCGGGGGCATTATGTTGCCGGAGTCGGCAATGTCCACCAACTGCTTCATCGAAACCGGATAGAGGGCGAATGCTACGGCCATTTCACCGCTGTCAACCCTGCGGCTCAGCTCGCCAAGACCTCTGATTCCGCCAACGAAATCGATACGCTTGTCAGTGCGGAGGTCCTTGATACCCAATATCTTGTCAAGAACAAGGTTGGAGAGAATGGTCACGTCGAGGACGCCGATAGGGTCATTGTCATCGTACCGTCCGTCCTTTGCGGCAAGTGAATACCATTTGCCTGAGAGGTACATCGAGAACTCGTGAAGCCTTCCCGGCTTGTAGATGTCAGAGCCCTTCTCGCAGACCTCGAAATCTTCCTCCAATGCTTTGATCAGCTGCTCCGGAGTGAGCCCGTTAAGGTCTTTGACCACGCGGTTGTAGTCGATAATCTTGAGCTGGCTGTCTGGGAATGCCACAGTCATGAACCAGTTGTATTCCTCCTGCCCGGTATGGGCCGGATTGTTGGCCTTCTTCTCGGCTCCGACTCTTGC
>JBJEBN010000025.1:0-3707 GCA_051870095.1 Candidatus Cryptobacteroides sp.
TATTGAAGAGGGTACTCTCCCCTTCCCTGTCAATGTGTACGAAATAGATGGTCTTATTTCCGTCATAGACTGATACAGATTCCGCCAGTTCTGTAGCAGACAACCCATCTTCTTTCCTGTCATCCGATTCCAGACATACATCTCCATCGTCATCGAGAATCACCCCCGTGATGGGAAACGGTTCCACTCCATCCTCGCTGCTTCCGAAAAGGAATTCACTATCTTCTGCCTTGCCGGCCATATCAAGACGAAGGAATATGTTCGTGAGTTCCTCTACCGTCATCTTTATTTAATTAAATATCCAAAAGTGACCATTGCAATGCCGATAAATACATTCATTGCAACATCTACTGCAAATTTACACAAATAATTCTTTCGGATTTGAAATACATTCCCACACCCATTTCAAACCCACGCGAGTTTTGATAAAGAACCCCGCCGAGGAACCGCCGCTGCGCCTCCTCTTCATCCCGGCCAACAGCTCTGCCACTTCCTTTTACCAAATTCTCAACGACAACAGCGGCTTCCGCAAGAGTCTTCTGCTTGATTCTCTGATGCTTCAGATAGTCCAGGCAGAGATTTTTTACAATGACGAACAGCCAATGATGAATGTCTGCGTCCGGGTGCTCTTTCAGATGCATCCATAGCTTGACCATGGACTCTGCAGCAATGTCTTGCGCGACCATTTCATCATTGACATATGACCTTGCAAAAGCAATGATTCTTCTATAATATTGACTGTAGTATTCGTCAAATTTCATATCGGAAACATCCTATCTCAAGTTTCGCAATCAGACCTCTTCCATTCTTGCGAGGTTCCATCCGCAGAACTGCATTATGATTTTGTGGAGGGTGGTGCCTTGGCGGAGTGCTTCTACACGGGGAGCTATGGCATAGCCATTGATTTGCTGTACGGCGGAGAGCCACTGCGACTCGGCCTTTGCTTCATATTCGCTCTTCGGCAAATATTTGACTTCTATGATATAACTGTGCTCCGACTTGTAGTGAGTCAGATTGGGCAGAAGGAAGAAGTCGCAATAGCCGTGGTTGAGCTCTACCTCAGGGGCTGTGATGTAATAATCATTCAAGTTCAGGTATGCCAGGAAGAAACCCTGGATGTTGCGTTCACCTTCGATGCTGTCGCGAACAGATGACTGTCGTGAATAGCAGTCAGCCATGTATTGGAGACCTTCACGCCACTGCCCGTCAAATGCCATCGCATCGAAAGCATCACGCAAATTGCTGATATTCACATTGGTCTGCTGATAATTCTCCAGCAGATATGTGTAATATTGCTTGCGCACGTTGTTGTTCGGGATTCCGAGGATAAGACGGCTGCCACGAGTACCGGTTATTGTCAGCATTCCATAATAGAACAGCAAACTTGGGAATACCTCCGGACGAGTCATATCCATTGCGGAGAAGGTGGGGAACAATTCTGCCGTTATCTGACCCTCTTCTATGACCTTCATCAGGACTCCCTTCCTGTTGCCGTCGAGTTTGTCCAGCTGGATGAGTTTCTTCAATTTGCTGTAGTCCGTTTTGGTGTTCGGATCAAGCATAATTTCAGGGGAATGGTGGTCCATCACATAATTGCGAAGATAATAGAGCACCATGTCACAGTTGAATACGCGGTTGCCATCTGAGAGACATTCCTTGGCAAAACAATAATTGTTGTACCACGGCTTCATTTCCTCTATCATCGCCTCTATGTCGCAGTCCGCAGGAAGCATTCCAACACCCTTGTAATATGTAAACATATCACGCACGTCCTCCGTCGAGAAGCCCAGCATCTCGTCCAGCTCCGGCCTTGTCGAGGCATTCCAGCCTATATTGAAGCCGCTGGTCAGGTCATCCAATGTCACCGGGCTCACGCCAGTCAGGAAAATGCGCTCGAAATTGCCTTTGAACTTTTTGAACAGGTCACGGTAGAAACCGTCCGCGTGAGTTATGGCGTGATAGACCTCTTCCCCAAGTTCGTTCAGGACAACGTTCGTGAAATTATCATATTCATCAATAATCAAATATAGAGGTATTTGAAATCTTTTGGCATTGTCAACTATAAGCTTCAGTTTCCCGGAATATGTCTTGACTGAAAAGAAAGTCTTTACAATATCCTCCGGATAATCATCCTTGTAGCGATGCATAAAATCATCCAAAGTCAATACACAGTATTCTCCGAAGTTTTCCTCAAGCGAGCTGATGTTACCCCCAATCTGTGAGAAATCCATATAAAGGACCTGATACCTGTTTCGCAACGGCGTCGGATGCTGCCCGATATACAAGTCTCCGAACAGACGATCAAAATCACCTGCTGCATTCTTGTCATAATAAAGACGCATCATATTGATAAACAAGCTCTTGCCGAACCTGCGCGGGCGTATGAATATCAATGTGTCGGACTGATTCTCCAGGTTCTCGATATACATCGATTTATCCACATAATACAACCCGCGCTCTCTGACCGACCTGAAATCGGACACTCCGTAAGGTATCTGCCGTATTTGTTCCATAATAATCTTTAAATCAATATAATAAAAATCACACCTCTTCCATCCTAGCGAGTTCCCATCCGCAGAACTGCATTATGATTTTGTGGAGGGTGGTGCCTTGGCGGAGTGCTTCTACACGGGGAGCTATGGCATAGCCATTGATTTGCTGTACGGCGGAGAGCCACTGCGACTCGGCCTTTGCTTCATATTCGCTCTTCGGCAAATATTTGACTTCTATGATATAACTGTGCTCCGACTTGTAGTGAGTCAGATTGGGCAGAAGGAAGAAGTCGCAATAGCCGTGGTTGAGCTCTACCTCAGGGGCTGTGATGTAATAATCATTCAAGTTCAGGTATGCCAGGAAGAAACCCTGGATGTTGCGTTCACCTTCGATGCTGTCGCGAACAGATGACTGTCGTGAATAGCAGTCAGCCATGTATTGGAGACCTTCACGCCACTGCCCGTCAAATGCCATCGCATCGAAAGCATCACGCAAATTGCTGATATTCACATTGGTCTGCTGATAATTCTCCAGCAGATATGTGTAATATTGCTTGCGCACGTTGTTGTTCGGGATTCCGAGGATAAGACGGCTGCCACGAGTACCGGTTATTGTCAGCATTCCATAATAGAACAGCAAACTTGGGAATACCTCCGGACGAGTCATATCCATTGCGGAGAAGGTGGGGAACAATTCTGCCGTTATCTGACCCTCTTCTATGACCTTCATCAGGACTCCCTTCCTGTTGCCGTCGAGTTTGTCCAGCTGGATGAGTTTCTTCAATTTGCTGTAGTCCGTTTTGGTGTTCGGATCAAGCATAATTTCAGGGGAATGGTGGTCCATCACATAATTGCGAAGATAATAGAGCACCATGTCACAGTTGAATACGCGGTTGCCATCTGAGAGACATTCCTTGGCAAAACAATAATTGTTGTACCACGGCTTCATTTCCTCTATCATCGCCTCTATGTCGCAGTCCGCAGGAAGCATTCCAACACCCTTGTAATATGTAAACATCTCACGCACGTCCTCCGTCGAGAAGCCCAGCATCTTGTCCAGCTCCGGCCTTGTCGAGGCATTCCAGCCTATATTGAAGCCGCTGGTCAGATCATCCAATGTTACCGGGCTCACGCCAGTCAGGAAAATGCGCTCGAACATTCCTTTGAACAACTTGAAAACTTCCCTGTAGAATCCACTAGCATGGGTCATCTGAT
>JBJEBN010000026.1:0-4195 GCA_051870095.1 Candidatus Cryptobacteroides sp.
ACCTCGAGTGGCCTGATGTTCCGCTCTGGGCATATTTCTGCCAGATTTCAGACTGTACAACCTCTTATGGATCCTATTCGGGAGCAGTTCCGAACGAGAAGATTACATGGGGCAAGCTCGATGTCGATACTCCGCGTTTCATCGTAGAGTCAGACGCAACCATCGTAGCTCCGCTCATCTTCTCATATATCCTTGGATGGTAGTGTCTCAGGCACACATTTTGAAATAAGAAAGCGCTGGCTGTATTTCAGTCATTACGACATAGCGAAGCGCGTGGAGAAATCTTCGGTATTTCGCTGCGCGCTTTGCGTTTTCCCTTTTGACTGAATGCCATCCATATTGTTTTTATCATTAAGATTCTTATACCACAACACATGTCCGGATTCGTAGATATGGTCTTCAACATAGAGCTGTCTCTGATCATAGGAATAATCACGTCCTTTGTGCTGGGATTCCTGCTCTTGCTCATAAAAGTCCCTCAGACAGAATATTCAGGAAAGATTGCAAGGACCAAGGACACCATAGCCGTGTGCTTCATGGCCTTTTCCCTTATTTTCTATATTACGCTCCGCTATTCCGGAATTCCTGACTATGCCATCTTCTCTTCGATGATGCTGTTCGTGGTGACTGCCATTTCTTCAGCAGTCTTGTCCTATTCCCTTATAAATCTGTTGGATGAGTCCTATATCAGGAACGACAAGTTCTATCTTAATGTCGGATTGGTAATCGCTTTTAGCCTTCTTCTGATGAAATCCTTCTGGTGGGAGGAGAAATGGCTGCGAATAACGGTCTTGGTCGTGTGCATCGTGCTTTTCATCATCCAGTGCTCCGTGCATATAATCATCTTCAACAAGGTTTACAAGGAGAGTTTGAGACAGCTGGAACTTTATTATGACGAAGAGGAGGACCAGAAGCTAAAATGGATACGGTTCTGCTACATTATTATGATGCTTACGCAGATGTTCATCCTTGTGTATATGCTGCTTCCGAACGGTCTGATGAAAATTTATGCCGCATTCTATTCACTTTTCATGCTTTATTTCTCGGCCAATTTCATATCTTTCCTGGGTAGCCACAAGCTGATTCTCGATGCATTCGCCTACAAGACCCTCTCTGGTCAGGACCTAATACAGAAAATTTCGGAGAACCGCCGCAGGGGAGGGAAGCACAGGGAAATGCCGTCGGAGGATTTCAATGAGGCGGAGTTCCGCAGGCTTGAACGGGCATTGGACAAATGGGTGGAACAGAAGAAGTTCCGTGAATACGACAAGAGCCGTGAAGACATCGCCAAGGAGCTTCAGACTACCAAGGACGTTCTTCATCTTTATTTCGTCACAAAGATGGGGATGGATTTCAAGACTTGGAGGACCGAGCTCCGGGTCAATGAGGCAAAGAAGCTTCTGCTTGACAGCAAAGAATTGTCAATCAATATAATAGGGGAGATGTCGGGATTCAGTGACCGTTCCAATTTCCACCGTCAGTTCGTGAAGATTGTAGGATGCTCTCCGAAGCAGTGGCGTGATACGGACGGCAATCCTGAACTTGCTTCCTGACCGGGTTGTAATGTTTCTATTTCTTCTGGATCATGAAATTGCAGTCGTTCACGACGAATGTGGACGTGACAGGATCATATGCCTCACCTTTCCAGTTTACATTTATTTCCCTTGATGCGGAAGAATACCTTTCGTCAGGGTCCTTGGCTGTTACACAGCCGGTTATGGATTGGGTGAACCCGTTGGCGATAATGGTGTATATACCATTGTTGTCGGTATATACAGTAATCTTTTCAAAATCCTCCTGACTGCACTGGAAAGACACCTGAATGCCTTCAAGAGTCGAGAAGTCGCTGTTGTCAGTTATTATTCCCTTGATTATCAGCTTTCCGGTGTTGCCGTTGAGCCCGTTGGTGTTGTCGTCGAAAAGCAGAGCCTTGCTGCAGGAACATAATACTGCGGCAAAGGTGATCAGTATGGTGATTTTTCTGAATATAGATGATTTCATTCCGGATTTGTTTTCCGGTTCGGGTTCAAGTACTGCGCAAATTTAGTGATAAATATTATTATCTGCAACATGGAGGTTCAGTGCTGATGGCAAACAAGCCTGTCATTCCTTCCGGCTTTTCAGTGCTTTGCAAGGCATGACAGGCTTGTGTGATTTCCCCGTTTCAATCAGAGTTTGAATACTTCGGACGGCTCAAGTCCAAGCAGCTTCATCCTTTTGATTATCAGAGGCACTTCCTCTTCGAGAAACTCCTTCCTGCTTCTGCGCAGAACTATTTCCCGGGCATCCGGACAGATGAAATATCCTATGCCTCTCTTGTTATATATGATACCGTCGCTGGTCAGTTTCTCGTAGCTGCGCATCACGGTGTTGGGGTTGACTCCTATTTCAGCACCGTATTCCCTGACTGACTGTATTCTGGAGTCCGGACCGAGCTCACCGCTCATGATCTTCTCGCAGATGGAGTCACATATCTGGAGATATATCGATTTGTTTGAGTTGAAGTCCATGGTTCTAATGCTTTAATGTTTTGATTCTGAAGAATATGGCAATCAGCATACCGACCATCAGGGTGCAGTCGCTCACTGTGTACCATATATTGGCGTTCCTGAAGAAAGATGTTCCGAAAAGAATGGCCGGGTCATCCATCTGTGCAAGTGAACCTGCCTGTTCCGCTATGTAGTGCAGCATCAGAGGACCAGAAATCATGCCTACAGCCATTGACACGGCTACGATGGCAAGAATGGTCTTGGCACTTTTGTTTCTCTTGAAGCAGATAGCTCCGAGGAGGAAGACGAGTATCATGCTGATGTGGTTGTCGATAAACAGCCAAGGCTTCATCATCTTCTTCAGGAAGGTAACCGCCTCAACTTCAGAAATCTCATATATGAATCCAGGCAGTGTCGTGATGAGCTTTCCGAATGAGTCTCCGCATGACGGGTCCAATGTACATAACAGCCAGTCTGTCCCGAGATATACGAGAGCGAATGCTGCAGGTATCACGATTGCCGTATTGAGCACCATGCTGAGGTATTTCTCAAGCGTTGAAGCCGGAATCATCAGCCAGTTGCTTCCAGAGCGCATGTCGGTAATGTGTCCATAGCATTTCACAGGCATGGACACCACCAGGACTATGTAGCAAATGCAGAGAGTTGTTGCCCTGAGGGCGAGTCCGGGGCCGTTCCATTCTCCGGATGTCATGAGGCTGAAGAAGCAGACGAACAGATATACAATGACTTCCATGAAGGAAATCAGAGCAAGGCTCAGCCCGAAGTTGGCAGCGTTGCCGCTTAGGTCGGAAATGAAATATTTTCCGAATCTTTTTATGTCGAATATGTCTTTCATCAGAGTTCGATTTTCTTTGTTTTATAATAAAGGTATGTCAGGCAGCATATTGCGCAGAATGTCTGGAACAGGACCCAGATTAGGTTAACGGAGCACATGTCCATGCTCAGGAAAGATTCTCCGGCGTGTGTGGAACTTATGATTGCCACCAGTAGGATGAATGAAAGCGAGCATGTGATGAATGTCTTTGCTCCCTTGCCTTTCTTGAAAAGGACGGCTCCTGCGAGTCCGGCAGACGAAACCATCCATGGCATGAAGAATGTCGACATCAATGAAGTCACATATGATGTTCCGAAGCCATATTTCATGGATATTCCCAAGTTGCCGGCAATCAGCACTGCTTCAGCATCTTCATATCTTTTGGGAAACAGTCCGTAGAGTGCTGCATCTGTTCCGAGATAAAGGGCGCAGAATGCAAGCGGGAGGATTATGACCGATATGATGGTCATGCTCGCGTATTTCTCTGTGTGTGAGACTGGAAGCATTATGGCAGCGCTGCCCCTCTTCTTGTCGGTCAATGCTCCGTAGCAGCTGATGGGGGCGATCAGGAAGAAGAGTATTGATGCAATAGCCGTGACCATGTCCTTAGGCTCGTTTCCTATAATCCATATTTCCGTATCACCCGATCCCAGATTCATTACCGATACCATGATGAGCAGCATGACCGGTATCAGTCCGCACAGCAATGTGGACAGCCCGACCTTCTTGAAACAGGTCTTCAGGTCGAGGGCGAAATATTCGCTGAAACGCCTGAAATTGAATTTATTCGATTTCATGACTGCCAGGATTATTTGCCGAACATGCCTTTGATCAGTTCCTTATGGAGATGAACGGCGTTGAAGAGTGCTTC
>JBJEBN010000026.1:4295-19393 GCA_051870095.1 Candidatus Cryptobacteroides sp.
CGAACATGCCTTTGATCAGTTCCTTATGGAGATGAACGGCGTTGAAGAGTGCTTCGATGTTGACCTTGCTTTCTTCACCTGTGGTGTTCACGAGGACCTGTACGTTCCCTCCTGGAGTCATTTCGCTGTAGAGTGCTCCCTCTGCCTTCTCGTTCGAGTAGTCGAAGAACAGTTTTCCGGATATTTCCTCGACGGAGGCATTGAGCAGGACATCCTGACGGTCAAGTATGATGATAGGGTCGATGATGTTCTCGAGGTCGCGTACCTGATGCGTGGAAATGACAAGTGTGGATTCCTCATCGGTGTATTTGGTGACTGCTTTTCTGAACTGTGCCTTTGAAGGGATATCCAGGCCGTTGGTAGGTTCGTCCATGAAGATGTAACGTGTGTTGCAGGCAAGGGCGAAACTGATCCATGTCTTCTTGAGCTGGCCGCATGACATCTTGTTCATTTTCTGCTGAGGGTCATTTTCGAAAACCTGCATTATTTCGATAAATTTGGCAAGGTCGAACTTCTCCCAGAATTTTCCGTAGTTTCTTGCGTAATCGACTGCCTTCATGTTCACTGCAGCCACCTCGTCACTGAGATAATATTGGTTGGACAGGAATGACGGTTTCCTGTCGTACGGGTTGTACCCGTCAATGTTGATGCTTCCGCTCTGCGGTTTCTTCAGTCCGCAGAGGATTGTGAGCAGGGTCGTCTTTCCCACTCCGTTCTCGCCGAGCAATCCGTAAATCCGACCTTTTTCAAGGTTCATGCTGATGTTCTTCAGTACAGGAACCTGTCCGTAGCTGAATCCTAAGTCTTTGATTTCAATCATATTGCTATTCTTAATATTGTTTAATCTTTTTGTTTTAATGTGTATTAGTGAAGTAGTACACTTCAAATGTAAAAACAATATTTGAAATAACAATATTTATTTAACTTTTTTTTACACTAACATCAATATCATCAGCTGGGCTGCCAATACCCTCAGGAACATGGACAGCGGATAGACGGTAGCATATCCCACTGCAGCCGCATCTGAATTTCTGTCCTGCTCGCCGGCGTAAGCCAGGGCGGGCGGATTGGTGCATGAGCTGGAAAGCACTCCGATCAAGGTATTGTAGTCGAGCTTGAGGAAGAACCTTCCGATCACCCCTCCGAGCATGACGGGAAAGACGGTGATGAGAGCTCCATAGAGAATCCACCTGAGACCGCCCCCGTGGACAATGGTCTCGATGAACCCGTCCCCGGCTTCAAGACCTACGCAGGCAAGGAAGAGCGAGATGCCTATTTCCCTGATCATCAGGTTGGCGCTGGTGGTGGCGTATGTGACGACCTTGAAGCGTGGACCGAAATGGCTGATGAGAATGGACATGATAAGTGGCCCTCCGGCAAGGCCGAGCTTCACAGGCTGCGGGATTCCCGGGAATGCGACAGGGATGCTTCCGAGCACGCAGCCGAGTGCGATGCCTATGAATATCGGAATAAGATTCGGCTGGTCGAGCCTTTTGAGCGAGTTTCCGAGCACTTTCTCGACTGCAGCTACTGACTCGGCGCTGCCGACCACCTTTACGGTGTCTCCGTATTGGAGCCTTGTGGACGGAGTGGCATTGAGCTCAACTCCGGAACGGTTGATTCTTACGACCGTAGCTCCGAGATTGTCAGGAAAATCCAGTTTGGAAAGAGGAACGCCGTTTAATTTTGGCTTGGAAATCAATATCTTTCGTGAGATGTAGCTTTTGCTGTCCCCTGACTGCTTCTCAGCTTTGTATGTCTCGGTGTTCACCTTGACTGCTTTCTCGGCCTTCTTTTCAGGGCTTTTGACATAGCACAGCTTCTTGATGAAGATGAATGCGAGGATGCAACCGATGACTCCGAGAGGATAGGCCACCGCGTAGCCGAGGGCTATGTCGTTTGCTGCTGTGCCTGTGGTGTCGAAATATGCCTGTTGTGCAGCACCGAGACCCGGGGTGTTGGTCACGGCACCTGACATGATGCCGGTCATCGTGGTGATCGGGGTGCCGGTGATGAAATGGATGGCGACAGCGGTGCCGACTCCAAGAAGAATGACGCTGAAAGCCAGTCCGTTGAGGGCCATTCCGCCGGAACGGAAACTCGAGAAGAATCCGGGACCTACCTGCATTCCGATGGAATAAACGAACAGGATGAGTCCGAATTCCTTGAGGAAATGAAGCAGGTTCGGGTCAAGGGTCAAATTGAAATGTCCGAAGAGGATTCCTACGAACAGCACCCATGTGACACCGAACGAGATGCCGAGGATTTTCGTACGTCCGAGAATTTTCCCTAATGCGATTACCAATGATATTATTATCATGATGTGGGCAATTCCTCCGCTCCAGGAGCCTTGCACACCTTCAAAAAGATTGTTGATTAATTCCATTTCTGATTTTTATTCGAGCCAATAGTTCGCTCTTTTCCTGACTGATACCGAATCGCGCAGCAACTTTATGAATTCTTCGGCGGCACGCTTGCGGTAGGATTTGCGTAATGTGTGTACGCAGCCCTCCATGACATTGTGAGGGACTTCGAGTGGTATGGCCTTGAGATCTGACGACTGGAGAACGGCCGACGAGAGCACCGTGATCAGGTTGCTCCCGTGTACAAGGTCGAGAAGTACGTTGACTTCATTGAGCTCCACCCTTATGTTGAGGCTCTCGCATGCTCCGGGGAACATCTTGTCGAAGGCATTCCTCGCCTGGAGACCTTTGGACGGCATGGCAATGCTGTATGGCTTTATATCTGCAAGTGTCACCGATTCCTTTACGGCAAGAGGATGGTCTTTCCCTGCGATGATTGACAGACAGTTGTCGAAAAGGACGTGGGATTCGATGTCTTCGTGGATGGAGGATGGCTTGAATGCAAGCACGAAGTCAAGCTCCCTTTTGCAGAGCATCTCCATCAGCTCCTCCATCGTCTTGTAGTATATGTTGAGCTTCACTCCCGGATGGATTTTCATGAATTCCATCAGGGTCTCCGTCAGAAGCGGGGCGAATGTATATGTGATGCCGATGTTGAGAGAGCCAGAGAGCATCTGCTGCAGGTCCTTTATCCTGTCCTGGCAGGCTGCGGCGTCCTGCAGGGTGCGCTGTGCCAACGGAAGCAACTGCTCTCCGCTTTCTGTAAGCTGTACGCTGTGGCTGTCCCTGGTGAAGAGGGTGGTGCCGAGTTCAATCTCCAATTGCCTGACCTGCTGAGACAGAGTGCTCTGCGTAACATAAAGCAGTCTTGCCGCTTCCGAGAAGTTCAATGTCTGTGCGGTCTTGACGAAATATTTGAGTTGTCTGAGTTCCATGTTGCAGCAAGGCCGTAGCCGGCCTGTTATTCCATGAGATCCTTATATTTGTTGAGCGCTTCCTGCAGGTTGTCGGCGCCTTTGGCCGGTACACGTACGGATTCCTTCTTCATGGTACGGATTTTCTCAAGTCCTTCGAGTACGAATGTCAGCGCGAGGCACGCTGCGATGATCATTAAACCTTTCATAATCTTTCCTGTTTTAAAAACGGACGCAAAGGTATGGTCATGTATCGAGGAATGGAAATGTCTATTCGTGTTTGTTTCTATTACGGCATTCGAAAAAAATAATGGACGGCCGTGAAGGCCGTCCGATTTTCAGAATCTGTCCATTACGGAGAATATGCTGTCACGGACCTGTTCAATGTTGCCCGTGCCGTCGATCTCATGATATTTTGAGGCTGACCTGTAATATTCTATGAGTGGTTCAGTCTGGTTGTGGTATGTAGCGATACGGTTGTTGATCACATCTTCGCTCGCATCGTCTGCCCTGCCTTCCTTGAGTGCTCTTCCCTTGATTCTTTCCATGATCATGGAGTCGGGAATCATTATTGACACTGTGGCAGTTACCGTTTCGTCCGTCTTTGCAAGAAGCCTGTCAAGAGCTTCAGCCTGGGCGATTGTGCGTGGAAAACCGTCAAGAAGGAATCCGTCCACACCTTTCACCGTCCTGAATTCCGATTCAATCATACCCTCAACTACTTCGTCTGGGACAAGTGAACCTTTCTCGATGAGTTCCTTCGCCTTGATGCCAAGAGGGGATCCTGCCGCAATTTCCTTGCGTAGAAGGGCACCTGTTGAGATGTGGTGGAGGTTGTATTTCTCCACCATTGCAGTGGCCTGGGTGCCTTTGCCGGCACCTGGAGGACCGAAAAGAATGTAATACTTTGTCATTGTTCGATTTATGATTTATTCATCGAGCACATAGATATCCTTGTAGTTGCGCCCGAGTTCGTTGTAGTCAAGTCCGAAACCTACTATGAATCTGTTGGGAATCGTGATTGCCACATATTCCAAAGGGAGGTCTTTGATGCAGGCATCCGGTTTGTGCAGAAGCGTGCACACTACAGACTCTGATGCTCCTTTTTCCTTCAGAATGTTCTTGAGTTCGACGATGGTGTGGCCTGTGTCCACGATATCTTCCACTATTATGACCTTCTTTCCTGTTATGTCAGCTGTCAGTCCCATGGCCTGCTTGACTTTCCCCGTAGATGTTGTACCGCTGTATGAGGTGAGCTTGGTGGATACGAGTTCGCAGTCAAAGTTGATTCTCTTCATGAGTTCGCTTGTGAACATTATGGATCCGTTGAGGACACACAGGAGAACCGGAGCTTCCTTGCTGCCGGCGAAATCTTCATTCAGCTTCTCGGCGACCTTGTCAATTGCAGACTCGATGTCCTTGTAAGGAATGTAAATCTTGAATGTCTTGTCGTGTAAAGTAATATGTTCCATAGCCTATATCGGAAAAACATACAAAAATAAACAAAACCATATAAAAAAAAGAAAAATCTTCCGTTGTTTTTAGGTAAAACAACAGTAATTCCGCAAGCCCTGAATACATTTGCAGAGGCCTTCAGCAATGGCCGTCGTGTGATATGGAAGCAGTGGGGAGATATTTGTTGATTGCGCTTGCAGCCTTGTCGGTTTCAGCCGGGTTGCATGCCCGGGAGCCTCTCAGAGGCATGGATGCCATAATGAAATTTTTGGGCGCAGACAGTCCTGAGAATCTCGATGTACAGGAGGTGGAACGCTTGTCTGACCTGTTTGAAAATCCATTGTTCATCAATCTGGCTTCAGCTTCATCGCTTGTCGAGTCAGGTCTGTTCAGCCAGTATCAGGCTGCATCCATCTGTGACTACAGGCAATCATCAGGTGACATACTCTCACTGACGGAATTGCTGTCGGTTGACGGAATAGGTGCGGATTTCGCTGAGCGGGTTTCTCCTTTCATCTCACTTGAAGGCAATCTTGGTAAATCGTCCGGCTCGAACCGGATCTTCTGTGGAGATGTCCGCTCGCGAGCTGCACTGAAGCCTTCTTTTGACGGTTCCGTGCCGTGGAGCTTCGGTGTCAGGTATTCTTCAAAGGTAGGGGAGAGACTGTCTGCAGGTCTGGCATTTTCGAAGACTTTGTCAAGTACTCCCAAACTTAATAACCTGTCAGGCCATGTCGCTTTTAATTTCATCAGGGCACCCGTCAGGGTCATGGCAGGTGACTTCAACGCCCGCTTCGGGCAGGGTCTTGCCCTGTGGAGCGGAATGGGTATGGGAGGCGTGTCCACTGTCAGCTCCATGGAGAGACGTCCGACAGGATTCAGTGCTTCGTCATCGATGTCTGCAGACTATTCCCTTACCGGCCTGGCGTTCAGTTGCTCTCCGAAAAGAATGTCAATATCGGCGGGACTGGCTTTGCCGGGACTACGGGAGGCAGGGACTGCACCGGAAGCTTTCGGATTGATGCCTATGGCAGATGTTACATGGTTCTGCCGTTCAGGACAGATATCGGTGACAGGCTATGCCGAGGTTCTTCTTCCAGACCTGTTGTCAGTACATTCCAAACCGGAACTGCATGGTGCCAAGACATCGGTCTCGCAGCGCTGGTGCATAAGGGGAACGGAGATTTTCTCGGAGCTGTCCTATGACTGGGTCGCCTCGGTCCCTGCCTCTCTTGCAGGGGTTGCATTCAAGCCAGTTGACGGAATCAGGATGTCCGCCATGGTCCGTTACTATCCTGCGGGATATTCTCCGGATTACAGTGCTGCTGCACGATCGCTTACCAAATGCACCAATGAGCATTCCGTTTCTGCTGCCGCTGATTTTGCTCTTGGCAAGTATGTGGAAATAAATGGAGAGGAAGGCTTCAACAGTTCACGGAAGAGGTACACGGGAAGCATTGCTGCGGATTACAGCTATTTCCCTGAGTCAAAGGCGAAGGATGACCCGATGAGCCGTCAGTTCAGGTTGGTTGCCCAGTGGGAGATGGTCGTGGATGCTGCGTGGTCTTTCAGGCTGCGTTTCTGCGAGAAGCTGCGCACATGGGGTCAAAGAAGCCGTTCCGAGGTCAGGGCGGAATGCCTGTTCAGAACTGATGTATGGTCTGCAAAAATGAGGATGGACGCGGTATTCTGTGACGGATATGGCCTGTCGGGCTATGTTGAGGGCGGGTGGAGAGGGCGAAGCCTGAATGCATATCTGCGAACCGGATTGTTCTTTGTGGATGATTGGGATGACAGGATATATGTCTATGAAAGGGATGCTCCGGGATCTTTCAATGTCCCAGCCTATTATGGAAGAGGGCTCTGGACGGCAGTTACGGCGTCATGGAAATATGCAAGGTGGGGGCGGATATTCATAAGGGCCGGCTGCACATCCTATCCTTTCATGAAGGTACAAAACAGAAAGCCCGGCAATGCCGAGCTTAAACTGCAGTTGGATTTCAGATTCTGAATCGGTTTCCTGTTCTCTAAAGCTTTGGTATTCTGATCTTCATGCCAGGTTTGATGTTGGCGCTGATATTATTGTAGTCCATTATGTTCTGGGCGCTGACTCCCGGGAATTTCTTCGCTATGGTGTAGAGGGATTCACCTTCCTTCACCACATATACGATGTATTCTCCGGTGGATTGTGAGGCTGAAGCCTGCTTGCCAGACGTAGTACTTGAAGTTGATGTGCCGGAAGATGTCTTGGACGATCCTGAAGATGCAGATGAGGAAGCTGAAGTCTTGGATGAAGACTGCGCCGATGAGGAACCTGAAGTCTTGGATGAAGACTGTGCAGATGAGGTGGCCATTGATGAAGATGATGACGATGCAGATGATGACGATGACGGGGCTCCGCCTCCTCTGTATATTATGAGTTTCTGGCCGATCCTGATGTTGTTGCTGCTGAGATTGTTCCATCTTTTGATCTGTGCCACGCTCACCCTGTATTTGGATGCAATGCGGCCGAGATAGTCTCCGCTCTTGACCTTGTAGACGATTCTCTCTCCGTCTCCGCCATCCTTTATCTTCTTGATGGTCACCGGATTGAAAAATATGTCCGACTTGTAGATGTGTATGCTGTCCTGATGCTCAATGAACGAATTGGTATATGTGTAAGGAAGCCTCAGGATGTACTCTTTCTCATTTCCCGGTATGATTTCGTGCTTGTACTGGGGATTGAGGTTCTTGATCTGCTCCATAGGAGCTCCTGTCAGTTCGGCTACCTGCCCGAAGTGGAGCATTTTGTTGATCTTGAATGTGTCCACATGTGCCGGCATCTGGACAGGCTCCGGCCTTATGCCATGCTCCTTGTAGTATGTCATTGCATAGAGTGCACCCACGAAAGCCGGCACATATCCCCTTGTCTCCCTCGGGAGATAAGGCCATATATCCCAGAATGCTCTCTTGCCTCCGCTTCTTCTGATTGCCTTGTTGACATTGCCTGCACCGCAGTTGTATGAAGCAATAGCAAGGTTCCAGTCTCCGAAAATCTCGTAGGAGTCCTTTAGGTATCGGGCTGCTGCCTCGGCTGACTTGACAGGATCCAGTCTCTCATCTACGAAAGAGTTGATGTTCAGGCCGTAGATCTTCGCTGTCGAGTACATGAACTGCCACATGCCTTTCGCTCCTGCCCTTGACACTGCGAGAGGATTGAGGGCGGATTCGATGACTGCCATCGCTTTCAGCTCCTCAGGCATGTCATATCTGTCGAAGATTTCCTGGAAGATGGGCATGTAATAGTCGCAGAGACCGAGGATGGTGCTCATCTTCGTGGGCATCTTCTCCGAGTAGAGAATGATGTAATTGCGTACGATGTCGTTGTAAGGAAGGCTGATGAAGGAGTTCATAGCCTTGATCCTTTCGATGTATATCTCGTCAGGGACATTTGAACTGAATTTGACTGAGTCCATGTCGTACTGCATGATCTCGTCGGAAGAGGTCTTCTTGTGGACATACCAGAGGTTGAGCAGGCTGTCGGAAATCTCGGGGGTGTAGTCTTCCGGGTTGAGTCCGGCTCCTCCCTTGCCCTCGTTGTCCTCATAAAGTTCCCTGACCTGTTCAGCGATGCTGTCGTTAAGGTGAAGCTCTGTCTTGTAGGTCTCGATCTCCTGTTTGAGAGAGTCTATCTGCCTCCTGAGTTCGGCGTTCTCCTTAGAAAGTTTCTTCCTCGGTGAGGATACGTTCTGCGGAGCTGCCGCAGCGGTTGCAATGAAAAGTCCTGCCGTTAGTACGGCTATGATATATCTGTGATTCATAAAAAATTTTTTACATCATATCACTTCGGGCCAGTCGTCAGAAGTTCAGACCTATCCTCAGGCCGAATGAGTTCTGTCCATATCCTCCGGAGGCCGGATTGATGGCATAGGCGTTGTCCGGAGGAATAACTGCAGGTGAAATGCTCATGGATATGTCGTCGCTGACTTCAAAGTCGTGCATATAGGCGAATACATTTGCATCGATGACCTGGAGCAGATACACGAGTGCGGTAGCCACTATGGAATAGTCCCTGTAGCGGCGGTATACGTCCCTGTACCATTTCGCTGTGTCTCCGCTGATGTTCCCGGTATAGCCAGGAGAGGTGGCTTCATTGTGTATTCGCTTGAATCTCACATAATTGCGGTTGTTGTTCACAAGCAGATGGACAGATACCAGCAGTCCTCCCCAATAAATGGGCAGTTTGAACAGTTCGCCGTTGTATATCTGACCGAGTCCCGGGAGCAGGGCTGAGTAGAGCGTGGCGCGGCCCGGAAGCGGATTCTTGTCGCTTTGGTAGCTGACGACTCCGTCCATCAGGGATCCCCAGTATATGAGTCCGGCGCCCACCATGAGCCATGTTCCCGTAGTCTTGGCCCTGTAGTCTATCTGTGGCTGGGCATATGGATATTGAATCCCATATTCAGATTCGTAGCTTATCTTGGCTTCATTGAATGAATCGTATGCCTTCTTTGACTTGTTGTATCTATGAAGGTAATAGCCTCCTGTACCGGCAAGCGCTCCTATTCCGCCATATACTATAGGCAGCTTCCAGTAATCCTTGTTGTAGATTTGGGCTGTTCCGGGCAGGACAACCGATCCGGCGAACATGGTACCAATCTGGATCTTGTTCTTGTGTCCGAGCCCTCCGAAATACTCCTTGAACGAGAACAGCTTGGCAGCGGAATCCCCTGCCGAAGTCGTGTCGCCCGGCTCGTTGTATGTCTGGGTGAAAGCCTCCTTCCTGAACTGGGCCCTGCTCTCTACTGAAAAAAAGACAAGGCAGAACAGGAACGGGACAAGATATGTCGATAACCTTCTTCTGTCCATCGCAATAAATCAGAACTTAGAGTCTTCAAGAGCCTTGAGGAATCTCCTGACTTCTTCATCATTGTTGAAATGTATTGTCATCGAGCCTTTTCCGTTGCCGCTTCTTTTGAGACTGATGTCGTTTTCGAAATATTTGCCAACGATTTCAAGCACTTTGACATAGTCTTCCGGAAGGTCCTGCTGCCTGCTGTCGGCATGGTCTGTCTTTCCTGATGTCAGCTTCTTGATTTTTTCTTCAAGCTGCCTTACGGACATTCCGTCCTTGATGACCATGTCGCAGAGGGTTTCCTGAAGCATGGTGTCGTCCACTCCGAGGAGCACCTTGGCATGTCCCACGCTCAGAAGTCCCACCTTAAGGTCGTGCTGTATCTTTGCAGGGAGTTTGAGAAGACGCAGGAAATTGGTCACGGAAGCTCTTTTCTTTCCGACCCTGATTGCCATCTGCTCCTGTGTGAGGTCGCATTCCTCGATGAGTCTCTGATAGCTCATGGCTACTTCGATCGGGTCCAGGTTCTCCCTCTGGATGTTCTCTACGATGGCCATTTCCAGCATTCCCTGGTCATTGGCATCGCGGATATATGCAGGAATCATGTCCATTCCGCACATCCTGCATGCCCTGAACCTGCGTTCTCCACTTATGATCTGGTATCTGTCTGCAGATTTCCTCCTGACCGTGATGGGCTGCACGAGTCCGAGAGTCCTGATGGAATCCGCAAGTTCCTCGAGGGCTTCCTGGTCAAAGGACATCCTCGGCTGGAACGGGTTGGGCTCTATCATGTCAACAGGTATGCGAAGGATGTCAGAGGTGTCCTGCTTCTGTACGGTGCTCACCACTTCCTTGTTCACATAGCCTACCGGCTTCCTCATGTTGCTGATGTCGGTGTCCTCTCCGAGAAGCGCACCGAGACCTTTGCCCAATCCTCTTTGCTGTTTGCTCATTTCTGTCCTGTTAAAAATCTATGCCTACCGTACCGTCTGTCCGTTCTTCTCGAGAAGTTCCTTGGCAAGGTTGAGATAGTTGGCGGTACCGCTGCAGATGACATCATAAAGGATGATAGGCTTGCCGTGGGAGGGAGCCTCGCTCAATCGTATGTTCCTCTGTATTATGGTCTTGAATACCATGTCTCCGAAATGCTCCCTCAATTCTTCAAGCACTTGGTTGTGGACCTTCGTCCTGCCGTCGAACATTGTCACGACGAATCCTTCGATCGTGAGCTCAGGGTTGACTCCCTTCTGGACGAGCCTGATGGTCTGGAGCAGCTTGCCGAGACCTTCGAGCGCGAAGAACTCCGGCTGCACGGGTATGATTATCGAGTCCGCGGCCGTGAGAGAATTGACGGTGATGATTCCGAGGGAAGGGGAGCAGTCGATGATGATGAAATCATAGTCGTTCCTGATCGGGGCGAGAGCCTTTTTCAGGACTGATTCCTTGTCGTTTTCTTCAATCATCTCGATTTCGGCACCCACGAGGTTGATGTGGGAAGGAATGAGATGGAGGTTGGCTATCTCCGTCTGTATCAGCGAATCCCTGATGTCGAGCTTGCCGATCATCACCTCATAGAGCGTCCTTTTCTGATCGTCTTCCGGAGAAAAGTTCAGCCCGGAAGTCGTGTTTGCCTGCGGGTCGGCATCAATGACCAGAACCTTCTTTTCAAGCACGGCGAGCGATGCTGCAAGGTTGATTGCAGTTGTCGTCTTTCCGACTCCTCCTTTCTGATTTGCTATGGCTATGACTTTTCCCATGAATAATAATATTATTGTCAATATCCTTGCAAATTTACACTTTTTTTTCATTCAATCCCCTTTATTTACTACTTTTGTTCGCAA
The DNA here is from genome assembly GCA_051870095.1 of Candidatus Cryptobacteroides sp. Lineage (GTDB taxonomy): Bacteria > Bacteroidota > Bacteroidia > Bacteroidales > UBA932 > Cryptobacteroides. The sequence continues at coordinate 15,703 of JBJEBN010000026.1, forward strand.
TTAGCTCCAAAAGGACTAAAGGAGCGGAAGATATGTGGAATTAACTTGCCGGACAGATGTCTAAGAAAGGACTGAACCACAGATGGTTCGTTGTCGTTAACATATATGCGGCCTCGAAGAAGGCCGGGGAAAAATGGGAGAAAGCAAAAAAACTCATTGAGGATGGGGGCGTTGACTGTGAATATATGTTGACAGGCGCTGACGGCAGTGCCGGGACTCTTACCATGGACGGCTGCAGGAGGGGATTCCGCAGGTTCATCGCAGTGGGAGGTGACGGCACCGTACATGATGTGTTCAATGCGATAATGTCATTCGTGGATGCTTCCGACGGAGCTGTTCTTTCGTCCGATTTCACTCTCGGAGTCATCCCGATGGGTTCTGGCAATGACTGGATAAAGACTCTTGGCATAAGTAAGAACATCAAGGATGCAGTATCGGTGATTTCTGCTTGCCGGATCAGCCGTCAGGATGTTGTCAGAGTCACCTGTCTTGACCCTCAGGCCCTTCCTCAGAAGAAGCCGCTCTCGGTTTCATACATGGTCAATGTGGGAGGAGTTGGCATCGATGCCAGGGTATGCCAGATAGTAAATCATCGCAAGAAGAAAGGGGAGAGGGGTAAGATTTTGTATGTCAAGGCTTTGCTCAAAGCCATCAAGGAACGCAAAGCATCCCGCATAACGGTATTCAGTGATGGGGAAAAGGTATATGAAGGTGATTATCTTTCCATTGCTTTCGGTGTCGGCAAATATTCCGGAGGCGGTATGAGGCAGACTCCGGCAGCAGTGATTGACGACGGTCTCGTGGACATGACCCTTATTCCTGATCTGCCTCTCGGCAGGATTGCAAGGGAGGTTCCTAAACTCTTTACAGGAAATTTTCTGTCTGTACCTGAATTGGTCGTGACGAAGAGCAGGACGGTGGAGGTATTTCCTGTTGTCGCTCAGGGCGCTCTGGTCGAGGTTGATGGAGAGGTAACTGGAATGTCTCCTGTGATGGTTGAGGTGGCCGATGGCTGGATTAATGTGCTCGTTCCTTAAATTTCAAAGGTCCTGTATCAGGATGGATCCACATTTATCATGATATGTCCGTCATATTTCCTCTGTTTCTCGAATTCATTGACGGTGCCTTTCAATATTGCTTTGCTATGCTTCAGGTTCCTGTCTTTGGGCAGGCTTATCCTTATCATTCTCAGATAGTTGTCCGCAAGTTTGTCCGGAATGGGAGTATATGGCCCTGTCAATATGGTCATGTTGTTTCCATATATCCCGGCAAGTCTGTTATTCAGGATTGATCCGAGCTCAGAAGCCATTCTTGATGCTCTGTCTTCGAACCTGTCCTTTATCTGCAGTTCCACTATCCTTGAGAATGGCGGGAAGCCGAATTCCTTGCGCTCCATGAGGAGGCTGCTGGTGAACGATTCTGTCTGTCCGTCCATGATTCGTTGATATACAGGATGTTCCGGCTGCGAAGTCTGGATGACGAATTTGCCTTTTGCACCTCTTCTGCCGCATCGGCCTCTGAATTGTTCAAGAATCTGCATTGCCTTCTCGTCAGCGCGGAAATCCTGCATACCGAGCAGGCTGTCAGCTGCAATGACTGCTACTAACTGGAGGTTGCTGAAATCGAATCCTTTGGTGACAATCTGGGTGCCGACCAATATGTCCGTCCTGCCTTCGCTGAATTCCTCAATCATTCGTCTCGCATAAGAATTGTCCTGAGCCGTATCGCTGTCGAGCCTTGCAATCCTTGCCTGAGGGAAGAGGGCGGCGATTTCTTCCTCGATCTTCTGTGTGCCGGAGCCGCTTAACGAAAGTTCTCCGGAGCATTTGGAGCATCTGCCAGTGTATGGCGCACTCCATCCGCAGTAGTGGCAGACCATTCTCCCGCCTATATGTATATTGTCATTGTCCCTGTGGAGGCTCAGGCTTACATTGCAGCGCGGACATTTCTGTATTTCTCCGCATGAAGCGCATTGCATGACGGTGGCCCATGCCCTTCGGGCCCTGAGAATCATAATCTGGCCACCTCTGCCGAGGACTTCCTGAATGTCTCCGATCAGCTTGCGTGAAATGTTTCCGACCATTCCGCGCTTTCTCCTTTCCGCCTTGGTGTCGATGATTTCGATTTCAGCATCGTCAGCACCATGGTATCTTCTTGACAGTCTTACGATTTCATGTTTTCCTGTAAGACAGTTGTAAAGCTCTTCGAGCGACGGGGTGGCGGTTCCCATCAGCACATTGCAGCCATGTATTCTGGAAAGCATCAATGCCGTGTCCCTGCCGTTGTAGCGCGGAGCAGGGGAGTCCTGCTTGTATGAAGTGTCATGTTCCTCGTCCACAATTATAAGACCGAGGTCATGATGGGGCAGAAACACTGAAGATCTTGTCCCGAGAAGAATGTAACTCTTTGATAAGCTTTGCTTCCCGTATGACGACCTGATTATGTCTGCCGTGTCCCTCTTTCGTGCCGCAGTCTCTCCTGAATGGAAAACAAGCAGCTCGTCAGGAAAATGAATCCTCAGTCTGTCTTCCAGCTGCCTGCTGAGCGCGATTTCCGGTACGAGGTACAGCACATTTCTGCCGTTTGCGATTACTTCGGATGCAAGCTTCAGATAGATTTCAGTCTTGCCTGAACCCGTGATTCCATGCAGAAGTACAGGTTTGCCATGGTCGAACCCTTCCCGGATGTCCACGACTGCCTTCTCCTGCGCTTCAGTCAGACAAATATGCTTCCCGGTACTGATGACCATTCCGGATTCTTCCTTACTTCCTGACACTTCAGAACTTCCGGATTCTGCATATCTCGGTGATTCCACAGTTATCAAGGATTGCCCGGTAATGCCCGATTCAAGCCTCTTCATTCTCTCTTCTATTGCTCCGGCCTTCTCTATGGCGCAATCCCTTTCAGCGACATATTTCTCCCTTATAGCTTCCTTCCTCGACCTTGCGATGAGCTCTTCTTTCCTGGCAATGCTTTCGCGAACCCTCTCCAACCTCGCCCTGAGCCCCAATACTTCCACCTCCGCCCTACGCGCTGCCTTCTGCCTTGCCAGTGCAAGGGCTTCTTCCATATTGGTCTTGCCGACAGGATATGCCGCCTTGCAAACCTCCCCTACAGTGCACAGATAGTAATCCGCCACCATCCTCCATAGCTCTATCTCCTCAGGCAGCACCCTTCCCATCCCGGCCGTATCCTTTACGGCAGTCTTGATTTTGGCGACATCAGCACAAGGTTCTATGCCGACCTCGCTGACAACCCCCACATAATTTCTTCCGGCAAAGTCCACCCTGACCCTGTCTCCCACCACAATCCCGCTTCCGTCCCCTTCGACGGCATAGCAAGGCTCCCACTCAAGCCTGAGCGGCAATATCACCGATATGAAAATTCTCCCCTCCATACGGCTGCGAAGATACTCAACATACTCCAAAAACCCATCGAAACACAACTTTTTTCATAATTTTTCATAAAAAGTTTGCAAATCCCGAAAATATCCCTACCTTTGCAATCCCATTCGAGAAACGATGGACAAAACGGTGTCATAGCTCAGTTGGTAGAGCAAAGGACTGAAAATCCTTGTGTCCCTGGTTCGATTCCCGGTGACACCACCCCGAACCCCCGTAGAAGCACTTCTACGGGGGTTCGCTTTTTTTTAATTTACTACATTTTTACTACATGCCATCACTTCGGTTTG
>JBJEBN010000027.1:0-19389 GCA_051870095.1 Candidatus Cryptobacteroides sp.
TTGTTTGAGTTCAGAAATCAGAATGCGAGGGCGATTCCGATGAAGTCGTCTGCCTTGAGGGCTGCACCGCCGATGAGGCCGCCGTCGATGTCAGGGCAAGCGAAGAGCTCCTTTGCATTTGATGGCTTGCAGCTGCCGCCGTAGAGGATGCTCATTTCATCTGCAACCTCAGCACTGAAGAGGTCGGCGAGGGTCTTGCGGATGAATGCATGGATTTCCTGAGCCTGCTCAGCTGTAGCGGTCTTGCCTGTTCCGATAGCCCATACAGGCTCATAGGCGATGACGATGTTCTTCATGTCCTCTGCAGTGAAGTTCTTGAGGACATTGACAGTCTGAGCCTCGCAAACGTCGAAATGCTTGTTTGCCTCTCTCTCCTCGAGGTTCTCACCTACGCAGAGAATCACTTTGAGACCTGCTGCAAGAGCGAGTTTGGTCTTCTCAACGAGCTTCTCGTCAGTCTCGCCATAGTACTGGCGACGCTCTGAGTGGCCGAGGATGGTGTACTGGCAGCCTACAGAAGTAAGCATGTCAACTGAAATCTCTCCGGTGTATGCACCTTTTGCATGGTCTGCGCAGTTCTCAGCAGAGAGAGCTACACGTGTGCCTTTCACAACCTCGTTTACAGGATAGAGGTGGGTGAACGGAGTACCGATGATAAGTTCAACGTCAGCAGGAACTTCTGCTGATTTTGCTACTACTGCTTTTGCGAGCTCAACGCCCTCTGGAACTGTGGTGTTCATTTTCCAGTTTCCAGCTACAATGTGTTTTCTCATATCTTGTGTAATTAAATTTTCGCGACGCAAATTTACTTAAAAAATCTTTATATTGAATAATAGGACCAGATTTCTCGACTTCGCCCTTCGGGCTTCGCTTGGTCGAAATGACAAAAGTGTCATCTCGACCAAGCGAAGCCCGCGGAGAGATCCGGCTACAACCACCCACCATTGTCAGAGCGCACACTGCGTGCGATGACACCCACTTCACGCACGATTTCCATTCCTCCGACAGGATTGTCTCCTCCTCCGAGGGCGGTGCCCCCACTGATTGCCGTGATGCGGATTTTTCCAGCTCCTGTCTTTGTCGGCCGTATGACAAGCTGTCCGTCAACTACGGAAGGGGAGTCCTCCAAACCGAGTGAGGCAATGTAGTTTTCATCAACTTCCACACCTGTGAAAGTAAGGTATGTGGCGGAATCACCGAAATACTCCGAAATGTCCAGATACTGCTCCTGTCCGACATAAGCCGACAGACAAGGAATTCCCTCGACCTGCATCATCAGCTTCCATGCATCCAGAGCTCCAGTACCCATCTTGCCTGAAAACTTGGATATGGGTAGCGGAGGCAGGGCATTCTTCGAATATACTTTGTATTTTATGCTGTCGATTCGGGAGTCGATATCGTTTACGGAAGTCAGAATCATATCCTTGAACTCCCTGACAGTAAATGTCTTGCCAATCTTCTTGGCATATGAGAGAGCCACGGCTGCTACTCCGGAAACATGAGGGCATGCCATCGAGGTCCCCTGCATGTAAACATAGTCGCTTCCGGACAATTCCGAAATGCCGGTTGAGAGCACCGTGCTCATTTCGCGGTTCGTTCCAAGACTGTATTCCCCGCCAGGTGCGGAAATATTGCACCCTGGTCCATAGTTCGTGTAATATGTCGGCAGAAAATCAGGGCCGAAGGCGGACACACTTATGATGTCGTGATAAGCTCCCGGATAATGAGCATACGGATGACTGTCATTTCCGGATGCAAAAATAGCGATATTGCCGTCAGTCAGGACTGGATTGTTCCCGGCGGAAGCCTCGAAATAATGTATTGCATCGATTTCTGCAGAGCCGACAGCCTTGATATAGGCATTGTCCGAATTGTAGCTCCCGGCATATCCGAATGAGCATGAAATCACGGATGCCCCATTGTCGGCTGCATATTTTATAGCCTTCGCTATCTTGTCGGATGTACCCGAACCGGAATCATATCCGGAAAGAATCTGGCAGGTCATCAGACGGCATCCGTCCGACTTGCCGCTTCCTCCTGCCACGCCGCACACGCCTGCCCCGTTGTTGTTGACGGCTGCGATGGTACCTGCACAGTGAGTGCCGTGACCGATGTCGTTCTTCGAATCCCAGCTGATGGCACCGCTGTCGCTGCAGAAATTGTATCCGTAGATGTCATCTATATATCCGTTTCCGTCATCATCCACGCCTTCCTTCCCGTTCAGCTCGGCTGTATTCACCCACATGTTGTCCTTGAGGTCAGGATGGGTGTATTTGACACCGTCGTCAATGACTGCCACTATGATGGACGGGTCGCCGCAGGAAAGGTTTGTCCAGACATCCTTTATGTCGATGTCTGCGTCAGTAACTGCCTTGGTAGCAATGCCTGTGTCACCGGTGTTGATGTAGTTCCATTGTACCGGCAGGGAAGGATCATCGAACGGGTATGTAACTTCCGGATTATCGGATTTGGTGGGGATATGCATGTCAGGAAAAAATGGATAAACTACACAGTCAGAAGCCCTTGTGGCTCTGCTGCACAGTTCCACCACCTCCACTTGGGCCATGGATGCAGCTCCCTCAACCGCCATTTCGAAATCAGCTTCGCTGTCAATGGATACTTCGTACCATCTGTCCAGACCAAACCTCTTTTCCAGATCTTCCCTGCCCGGAGTACTCCTGAACAGAGGACGGATGTCCTTTATGCCTTTTTCTGCCATAAAATCCAACATCGATGCGGAAGGCGATTCATTGAATTTCACCAGAAAGGTACCCTTGTCATTGTCTTCTGACAGGGCAATCACCTTGGATTCCGGTACACTGACTTCCAAATGGGGTATATCAGCGGCTTCCCGCAGGCAGGACATAAATAGTCCCAGGCCTGCGGGAAGCAGTAAGAAGATCTTTATTCTTGATGTCATGTTGTCTGACTATTTTGTATAAGAATACGCAAGGCTTTCACCCAAAGGACAGTCGATGACATTGGTAACTGCGTAGTTGCCGTTGCTCAGCTGCGAGCATACGAATACGACCACATGGCATTTCTCACTCTTCCAATCAGGATCAAGTGTCGCAAGGAAGAACTGGTCAGCGGTCTGTCCAGCCTCCATGATGTGGAGATAGCCGCTGTAGTCGGTTGCGGTGTTCTTGCTGTATATGTCACGCACGCAGTTGTTGTGCTCTATCGGGTCGCTTCCTGCTCCGGTCTGCTTAGCAATGATTCCGTCCTCCAGAAGCCATGCTCCGACGCGGTACTTGCCCGCATCTGCAACCTTTATCTGTGCCTTTATCACGATGTTGAGGCCGTCAAGGACAGTGGCCACCGATATGCCGGTACCAATCTTGCCGTTGCCATAGTCCGCTGCAAACATGCTCTTGAGCTTGGTCGGATTGGTATAGTCGCTGAATTTCTGGGTCTTGTCAAGATTCAGCACTACGGTTGGATATCCTCCGACAGCCATTGCATTGTCTATGGAATAATCCAGGAATGCAGGGTCGTTCTCATTGTAGGTATGACAGGCTGCAAGAACGAACTGGTCAGGATAAGTCTCTGCCATATTATCAAGAAGCTTGATCATGTACGGGCAGTACTGGCATGCAGTACCGGTGAACTGGTTGATGAACACTCTTTTGGTAAAGCTGGTATTCGATGGCTGGGAGTCAGCCGGCAGCTGGGGCAGAGGTGAAGTTATGGCTGTTACGCTGACATTCCCCGTGTGGAATGTCTTGTAGGCCGCCCAGAATGAATATACACCATCAGCAGTTGTCGTGAATTTGAAATCCGGAATCTGAACCGGCGTGTCTGAAACTGCGTCATAGATGGTCACTCCATCTGTAACCACTTCATCTCCAAGCTTGACGACAATCGTTGCAGTGGATTTTCCATCCGCCCTGATGACAGGGGAATCTACGCTTATGGTCAGGTTTGTGGAGGTGTTTCCATTCTCTTCTCCATTCCCATTCCCGTTGTTCTCTCCGCCTTCAAAACCGCAAGAGGCCGCTGCAAAAGCTGCAGCGACCATCATGAGGATAGTAAAAATGATTCTTTTCATTATTTGCTATTATTGCTTCTTGCTTTCTGTATGTTGCTGACGAACTGTTCCTTGTCAACCACCTTATAAGAAACTTTCTTGTACTCTGTGAGTCCTTTGAAAGGAGTCTTGCGGAGCATAGGAACTGAGTTGCCGTTGTCGGAAATGACATTGGCTTCCGTCCGTTTAGCTGATTTAGAAGCCTTTGCGGCTGGGGCAGCAGCCTCTGTCCATCCTTTTGTAAGGGTTAGAGGGCTGCAGATATCGCAGTCGTCACCGCGGAATCCTCCGTAATAGCTGATTCCTGCTGCAGGGTAATATGGCTTGTTGGAGGAATCAAGGATCGGTTTGATTGTAACGGTCGTGTTGTCTGAAGCGACTTCAACAGGGAATGCGAGAGTCTCTCCGCCGTTATTAAGCAATACTCCGTCTTCTCCATGAGCTCCCATATAGATAGGGAAGCTTATCGTCCATCCACTCATAGGATACATGTACAGGTTGTTGAAAGGAACTGATACAGATCCATCCGATGCAACCTCAATATACCACTTAGGACCGAAATCCCAGAAGAGGGACCTGTTGTCATATCCGCTGTAGTCTTTATCTATGAACAGATCGTATGCATCTTTGTATACTCCGTTGCCAGGGAGGTAGTATGGGTTGTCCGCATATCCGAAGCCGAGGCAGAGCAGGCGGTTCTGACCTTTGAGCCAAGAGTTGAAGATATCTGCCTCTGACTTGAATTCTGCATAGAGGCCGTCAACATATTCTTTTGACTTGCCCTCGTAGAGATCATATACTTCATTTGGCAGGGTTGCCGGATATGTCACACCTTCAGCGATGGTAACTTTGCATGAACGGGTTCCATCCGGGTAGTATCCATAGTTACCGTCATCAGCTTTCTTATAGGTAGTCACTTCTCCTGTCATTGTCCAGTCTCCGAGCAGAGCTGAGAACAGAGGTGAATCAACCTTTGGCGCATCAGGCTGCCTGTCAGACTTGCTTTCAGCAACTGCAGGGTCATCTGTACCGGTGATAGTGTTAGGTGTGTTTTCGTCATTGTAAAGCATTACAGCAAGACGTGTTGTCTCATCCGGAACTGTAGGGAATGAAATGGTCAGCCCTTCGTCAGTATTGATCTGTGCAATTTCATCATCCGTGAATGAGAATCCCTGAGATACGAGGTCAGCGTATGTGTAGCTATAGTATTTGTTGTTGAATGACATCTCGAACTCACGGCTGTAGTTGGCTGCATATTTGCCGGTAACAGCATTCTTTGAAGGACATTTCACATTGAAATAGACTGCGAACGGAGATGTCTCGTCAGGATCGACGGCAGTCACTTCAACTTGAGGCGCTTTTCCTGACTTAGCCGGTGTCTCGAATTTGATGTGCTGGAAATTCTGGGCAGTACCATCCTCATTTCCCATTGCCGTGATGAGGAAATGATAGGTCATCTCCGGCTCAATGTATGCTATTTCATCAAGGGCAAGCTCTACGGCTCCCTTGTCGCTCTGGCAGCCGGCATAATAACCGAATACGGATGTTACGAACCACTGGAGGTAGTCTTCATTGTTGTCGAGGAATGTCAGCATCTGTTCGTAGGTGTAGTCATCGCAGATGAAGTAGCAGTACTGGAATACATTCTCTTCTGGATTGATTCTGACTGTGCCGCCTGTTGCGGTAGGCTCAATCTCGACATTCACCTTTGCATCAAGCAACTCAGGTTGTCTGGCTGTAAAATACATTCTTTCGTGGTATCCTGTCCAGAACTGGTCCTCATCGAAACCTTCTGCTGCAAGCGGGCCCGGTCCCCATGGGTCATCACTGCCATAGATGCTGTCATAGTATGCATTTTCGTCGAACAAGGCCTGATAATAGCCTTCGCCCCAGTTGCTGTACATTGACTCACCGTATGTGAATTCTCCTACAACTAATACCAATGGTTCTCCCGGCACTATAGGGTCGTGTACGGTGACATAATCTCCATACATCTCCATCGGCTCTCCGTTTTCATCAAGTCTGTAGATGTTGTCATTATTGTAAGTCAGTGTGGCATCACCTTTCCAGAAGTTGCCGTAAACTTCGTCGTTGAGTCCAAGCATGACGGCATCGGTTAAACCGTAAAGCCTGTTCTGGTTGTACATTGCAATGTTTACTGCACCATAGCGGACAACGTTGCCTTCCTGAACCGTTGACGGCATCTTGAAGTGAACCGTGAAACCATCATAGGTTGTGTTTACGAGGGTGAGAGTCTGCTCATAGTCGGCCGTGGTGAACTCGGCTGTGAGTACTTCACCGAAGAACTCGTCATCGGAAATCTTGAAGGCTGCATAAATTGAGTATGTGTGGTTGCCTTCGAGACCGCTTACTGTAACGATATTGTCTCCGTCAGTGAGGAATCCGGTCGTTCCTTTTGCAAAAAGGACAGCCACATCAGGCACTTCTGAGCCAGGCTCGGAAATGCTGTATGCATATTCGATGAGTTCGGATGTGGTAAAGGTGATATCAGCTGAATTAGTGCTGGCCTTTACCGAAATCGCAGCACTTGGCTCTGGTTCTGGTTCCGGTTCCGGATTTGGTTCTGGAATAATGTTTTCACATCCAGTGAACACCATCCCCGCCATGAAGATGGTGGAGAGGAAATAAAATAGAGTTCTTTTCATGTTAATTAGAATTTAATCGTATCTATATCAGTTCGTTATCATCAGTTTATGTCGCAGAATCACTTCCTGACCGGGGCGCAAAGTTACAAATCTTAACTTGTTTGGCAAAAAATTTTTTTATCCCGCTTTCCTTACCGTGTTCTTGTGCTGGATGATGCGCTTGCTCTCAGGATGACAATCAGAATCTTTTATAGATGTAGGTCTCCGGAGCTGATTTGTCCATTGGGATCATGGACATGGTGTCACCATCGACAGAAACCTTGTAGGTGGCACCCCATGGCTTTCCGTCTGAATAAGTCCCGGACAGGGTGTCGTCGGCAAGAGTCCAGTTGCCGGTGTATTCCCTTGCGCGGCCGTCACCGAGGATCTGGCTCATTGAGAATGTGCCTTCGGCAGCGAATTCTATTACTACTTGGATGGTCTGGTCTCCGATTTGGGCTGATTTAGTATATTGGACCTCAATCAGTTCCCATGTGCCGGCTATTCCCGGGGTTTTCGGTGCCGGGGTTTTATTGCAGGATGATGCGAGGATCAGGGAGGTCAGGATCAGTATGTATTTTAAATTTTTCATGGTGCAAATATATTAATAATTTATAAAGAAGAGATGTCTCGACTTCGCTCGACATGACATCCGTGGCGGGCGGCCAGATGCCTCTGCTTCGGATGTCATTTCGACTGGAGGGGCGAAGCACCGGAATGGAGAAATCTAAAGCCACCCTCCGTTTTCAGCCTTGAAACTGCGGGAGATGACGCTGACCTCCTGAGTAAGCTCCATGCCTCCCGGAGGATTGGACCCTCCTCCGATCGAACTGCCTCCTCCGACAGCCTTGATGCGGATCTTCCCGGCACCTGTCTTCGTAGGGTGTATGTAAAGCCTTCCGTACTTGATTTCCGGATCTTCCGCAAGTCCCAATGCCTCACGAGAAGCATCGTCAACTTCCACCGACAGGTAAGTCAGGCTGACCGAAGCCGACCCGAAATAATCCGACAGGTCGAGCCACTGTTTCCGTCCCGTCTCTGCGGTCAGACAAGGAATGCCTTCGATATGCATCATCAGCCTCCATGTGTCAATCGCACCCGTACCCATCTGATGGTAGTAAGGTGCCATAGACAGAGGCTGTTTTATATTCATGTAGTAGGTCTTCTCCTTTGTGGCTCCGATTCTGGTATCTATGTCGTTGACTGAAGCGAGAATCATTTGCTTGAACTGATCCACGGTGAATGTCTTTCCAAGCTTCTGGGCATAGGATAGTCCGAGAGCTACGACACCAGATACATGAGGGCAGGCCATCGAGGTACCCTGCATATAGCCGTAGTCGCTTCCGCTAATGGATGAGACCAATGTTGACAGCACTGCACTCTTATTTCCGCTTGAGCCGAGGTAATACTCTCCTCCCGGGGCCGTGATGTTGCATCCCGGTCCGTAGTTGGTATAATATGCAGGAAGAAAGTCCGGAGCGAATGCCGATACACTTATGATGTCGTAGAAGGCACCCGGATAATGGGCATAGTTGTGGGCATCGTTACCGGAAGCGAAGATTGCTATGCTGCCGTCTGTCAATGCCTTGTTGTTGCCAGCGGAAGCCTCGAAATAATGGATGGCATCTATTTCGAGGGAGCCTACTGCCCTGATGTATGCGTCATCGGAAGCAAAGCTGACAGTGTATCCCCAGGAGTTTGAAATTATCGATGCTCCCATATCGGCGGCGTATTTGATAGCTTTTGCAGCCTGTTTGGCCAAACCACCATTTACCCCGGACAGTATCTGGCAGCTCATAATGCGGCATCCGTCACCCTTGCCGCTTCCACCGGCGATTCCGGACACACCCAGATTGTTGTTGTTTACACCTGCAATTGTTCCTGCACAGTGCGTACCGTGTCCTACATCTCCTTTCTTATTCCAGGACACAGGCCCGTCGTCCACGAAATTGTACCCGTAGATATCATCGACATAGCCGTTGCCGTCGTCATCGACTCCGCTCTGTCCGTTGAGTTCCTTTTCGTTCACCCACATGTTTGCCCTGAGGTCGGGATGGTCATATTTGACACCTTCGTCAACTACCGCGACGATGATTGACGGGTCTCCGCATGTAAGGTTCTTCCATACATCCATTACGTCGATGTCAGCTCCCTTATATGCATTTGTGGCGATGGCAGCATTGCCCTGGTTGCAGTAGTGCCATTGGTCCACAAGGGAGGGGTCGTCAAACGGAAAGCCGGTCGAAGCGTTATCTGCTTTTGTCTGGGTTTCCGGGTAATAAGGGAACGAAACTCCGTCACTCGTTTTCCTTGCAATGCTGTTGTATTCCACGAGGGCTACGGCCGGGATTGCGGACAGGGTGTTTGCAAGGTGATGGAAATCAGCATCCTCTGCAAGAGTGATTTCATACCATCTGTCAAGCCCGAACCTTGCTTCAAGTTCCTCTTTTCCCTTTGTACTCGGGAAAATCTTCTCCACCGACGCCACTCCTTCGACTCCTGCAAGGATTTCCCTTTCCGACGGGTCGGAAGTGTTGGTCTTCACAAGGAGGACATCAGTCGTGTAATCGTCTGCAAGTTGAACGACTTTTGTAGAAATCGGGGCCTGAGACATGCCTGCGCCGGTTTCTACAATGCTTTCCTCCTGCATACATGAGACAGGCAAAAGAAACAGGGCCGCACTCAATGCCGATAATACTTTGTTGATATTCATAATACTATTGTTTTTAGTCAAAACAAGGGATTGTACCAAAATAGTTTTGTCACAATCCCTTGTTCATATTTAAGACATGGCTTGTCTATTTGAGGATATTCCTATCAGCCTTGAAAGATATTTCTTTTTTGTTTTTGTCTTTCCTGACAGAGCCGATATTTGAAACTGTCATTTCAACAGGACGAATATCCCTTTCGTATGAGACGTATGTTTTCTGTCCTACTGAAAGACGGGCTTTCCCGAATTCCTTGCCGGATTTTGCTTCTGTACCCTTGATGCTTGAAGATACCGATGCAGTAGTAGCCTCTTCATCTGTCTCCTTGTATGCTGATGGAAGTATAATTTTGAATCCTCCGTTATTATTTGCATAATATGTTCCATCATCATCCGTTACGAGCAAAGCTTTGACCGGGAATGTAATGACGCCGTCTTTGAGTGTACCGAAAAGCCCGGCTTCAGCGCATTGATCTGCCGTCATTTTACCTGTGGCAATCTGAAAGTATGCCATGCTCATCATGGACATCATTCCATAGCCATAATCACAGCCTGTTTCCTGTAATGGGATATATACACGCTCAGGATCATTGGCAAAGATGACAATATTGTAATCATTACTGTTGTCATAACCTCCTGTTGGATTAGCCGGGTATGAACTGTATGGATTTACAAGTCTGTATTTACCAGGCGTTTCCTCACTTTCTTCTATAGTAATCTCATATGAAACAACTTTTTGTCCGAACAAAGGTCCGACTATATCCTCTGAATATAGGCCGGTTCCCAGAGTCTTGAATACTTCCGGATATTTTGCCGTCGTGTACTCGACAGCCTCGAATGTTGCTTTGGTGCCATTGGTTGCCCATACGACGAGAGTGTAGCTTGTGTTGTCTTTAAGACTGGTTATCAAAGAATAGAATCCTCCGACTGCCTTCATCTCATCGAGAATATCAGCTGAAACTGACGAATTGGTCTTTTCATCTTCATATCTGAGGTCTGACAATACTGCATCCATTCCGAATTTGTCAACAGTTGCAGTCGTATACAAACCGACTTTGACATCTGTGGCATCCTCTCCAACAGAGACATAATAGCCTAAAGAATTGTACACATTGTGTCCTGCACTTTCGTATCTTTTCGGAGTGTCCTCAACGCCGACTGCCAGCTTGACATCAACGCTGCTGTCATCGGCTGCAATATAATTCAAGACTATGCTTGTGCTCTCCTGCATTTCGCCTTCCTTGTCGAATGCTCCGGCTATGATGCTGTAAGTACCGGATGTCTTGAATGATACGGCTGCTGCGGAGTTGTTCTTGCCGGTGGTCTCGTCGAGAATGAACTCTTTTATTTCATGAATATCCTTTGCAGTATTGCCGGCCAGTGATTTGAGGAGCTCGTCAAGCTGGTTCGGAGTCGGCTTGCCTTCGACCGCTACATATTTTATAGTCGTGACATCCGCACCGGTTTCGAAATACAGAGGCATCAGCCCGTTTTCCGGATAGTCGGTTGTCACCTCGATGCTGTAGTCTACTCTTACAAAGCCAGGTGCGACATACAGGTCTGCAGACATTTCAGAAGCATCGTCTCCGAATGCCCAGCCTAAGCCGGTTGCCTTGCCGCCTTCTACGAGATAGATGCAGTCTGCCAAATAAAACCCGCCGGCACCGTCATAATGCGGCTGATAGAATCCGTTTTTCGCCAGCCATGCCGGCTGCCAGGTAAAGTATTCCGCTCCCGAATCCGGTGTGCTGCCCCATGCGTAGTAACTGTCATAGAAGGCTGCTGCGTCACCGACAGCGATATTCTTGCCGTCCGAGCGGGTGTAAAACTCCTGACTCGGCACATACAGATTGTTTGTGGAAGTGTTCCAATAGAAGATATAATCTATAGGTTCGGCACCTTCTGTAAAGTCGAATACCTTGCTCAGTTTGCAGAAATTGATATTTGGATAGGATGTCTCATAATATGACATCTCAGTCTTGACGGATGTAACATCTGAAATGTTTTCAAGTGTCTTGGTCGTCAATTCTCCTTCTGCCTTCTCCTCGCTCGCTCCGGGGCCGAAGAATTTCTTCCACTCGACGCACATTACGCTGAAGTCGAAGCTGCATGCTCCTGAATCGTATTTCGAAGCATACTGAGGGTCGGAAATTGACAATGACAAATTGTAAGTGACACCTGTTTCGATTGACGGGAATGTGACAAGCAGCTTGGTTTCTGTCTGGCCGTCCTCAAACGCGATTTCACCGCACTTGAAAGCTTCCGGAGTATCCGTTGTGATGTTGTAAGGGACGGTGATATTCCCTTTCGTATTCTTTCTGGATACGGAAATCGTGATTTCCTTTGTCATCGTCGGGTCGTAAGTGTGGCTTCCTGAAGCATCCTGAACCGGGAAATAAACCCCGTAGCATCCGTCAACGTCAGGCTCCCCATAAGGATGCGTCTCTTCCTCGACGCACGCTGTGGCTGCAAAGCTGACAGCCGCAGCCGCCAATATGTATTTAAATATATTCTTCATAACTATAGCCATTAAAATTAATCAGTTACACCGTCACGAAGGTCGCCGTTCTGTCCGGGAACCGGAGCTGTTCCGTCAGTGTTGTCAACAACTGCGAAGTTGGTGTTGAGCTCAGGTGTACAGAAACGCATAAGGAGCCATCCGTCATCGTTTGCCAGGTTAATCTGGAAGTTGTCAGGGAATGAACTGTCTTTTCCTTTGTGGAAACGTACTACAGGTTTGTTGAGACGGCGGCAGTCGCTGTTGGAGAATCCTTCTCCCCAAAGCTCAACCCTTCTCTGGAACCAAAACTCGTTTTCAAAGGTTCTTCCTGTTGCAGCGACATTGTACTCAGGGTCACGGTAAGTCTTCACGAAGTCCTGAAGAATCTGCTGTCCTTCGGCAGTCTTTCCGCTCTTGTAGAGAGCCTCAGCCTGGATGAGAAGCATTTCCTCAACCCTCATGAAAGGCCAGTCTTCCTCGTTGAGGACGGTACCCGGAGTGTCGCAACCAAATTTAACATTGGTGTATGGGTTGAAGATGAGCTTGTCATCATATTCTTCCGTAGCAATCTCCTGACCCTTGAATACGCCGCTTGTACCGTCGGAGTTCTTCCAAGGCCACTCGAGACCTTCGAGAAGCGGAGAGTTGAGGTTCTCGTCAACCCACCAGCCTTTGCGGACGTCGCTTTCAGGAATCTTGTCATAAAGGAGGTTGTTGATACATGAATATGTACCGGTACCTGCTGAATAACTGTTGCCAGAGAAAGAACGGATCCATGAAGATGAAGTGGCATAAGGGTATGTCTGAGCGACTGCAGGAGTCATGTCATATCCCCAGATCCAGTTGGCTTCGCTGATGCTCTTGAATGATGGCTTTGAAACGTCTGCGATTGAAGCCGGAGTGTAGCCTTCAGCAGCCTTTGCAGCATCTGCGGCAGCCTCTGCCCACATACCCATGTCGAGGTAAGCGCGTGCACGGAGACCATATGCAACCTGCTGGTCGATCTTTGCCTTGTCAGGACGGGTATAGCCCTCGAGGTTGGTGATGGCAATCGTAAGGTCGGCAACAATAAGGTCATAGACTTCCTTTACGGTAGCGCGAGGATTCTGTGTGTAGTCCACTTCCTCGGTGGTAACAATCGGAACGCAAGGCTTGTCGGCCGCAATCTGATAGTTGAACTGGAAGTAAGGCGCAAGGTGGAGGTAGCAGAATGCACGGATTGCATAAGCCTGAGCCACTTTTGCCTTGATGTCGGCAGTCATTTCATCGTTGATTTCACCGAACATCTTGATGAGGTCGTTAGCCCTACCGATTTCGTCGTAGCAGCCACGATAACGGATATAAGGGTTGGCGTAGTCGGCATTCCTTGATGAATACTCCATGCAGACTGAGAACCAGTTGTAGTTGTTGTCCGCAGTGGCGATATCCGGGCCTTCGAGGTCGTTGGAGAAGTCCATCATGACAAAGCTGAAGTCGTCAGGACGGTCTGAGGAGAAGTTGCCGTATGAAAGCGGGTCTCCGAGCTTGGTGAACATACCGGTGAAGGATGCATCTCCCCTTGCAGGAATAGCATTAGTAGTTTCCTGAAGCTGTGATTCGAGCATTGAACCGCCTTCCGGCACAATCTCGTCCATCATCTTCGTGCAGGAGCTTGCCGCAACCGCACCAGCGAGTGCGAGCATTGAAGTATATTTGAATATTTTCATTGCAAATTCCTTTTAACTGTTATTAGAAAGTAAGGGTGATACCGCCTGAGATGTTACGCATTGCTGAGTAATATCCGGAGTTAAGACCTGAACCGGAGGTGTATGAACCGATACCGAGTGAGAAACGTGGGTCGATACCTTTGCGGGCTGTTGCCACTCCGAGGTTTTCACCTGCTACATAAATCCTGAGGGAACCGATCTTGATCTTGTCAGTCCACTTCTTAGGGAAGGTGTAACCAACGGTCACGTTGTTCACGCTGAGGTAGTCTGAACTTACGAAGAAGCGGTCAACTGCAGTCTGTCCGACGGTCGTGTCACCGTCAAGACGAGGGACATTGGTGTTGGTGTTGGTCGGAGTCCATGCGTTGAGGATATCCTTGTGGATTGCACTTCCGGCAGAAGCCTGGGTAAGCATCATTGCCTGGTATGTACCGTCATAGTACTTGCCGCCGAGCTGGTAAGAGAGCTGGAATGAAAGGTCGAAACCGTAAGCATAGAATGACATTCCGAGACCTCCGTAAACCTTAGGAAGGGTAGTTCCGCACTCGAACTGCTCTGCCTTTGTGATGTCGGTGGTAGTAGTAGTCTCGCCGTTCCAGTTGCCTTCTTCATCAAGTACCTTCTTGACATATAGAGCTTTACCTGTTTCAGGATCAACGCCGGCAAATTTCCTTACATAAGATTCGTAGAGTGAACCACCAATCTTATAGATGTAGTTGGATCCTTTGATACCTTCTTCTGCCACGCTCTCATCGAGTGAGAGTATGGTGTTCTTGTAGTGGCTGATGTTGAGGTTCCAGTCCCAACGTACATTCTTGGTGCTGATAATCTTACCACCGAGAACAGCCTCGACGCCAAGGTTGCTGATCGAACCTACGTTCACAGGAATCCTTCCCGTCGGGTTACCTGATGAAAGAGGAACCTGCTTAGAGTAAAGAAGGTCTGAAGTGATTCTGTCGAAGAACTCAACTCCACCGGTGAGATAACCGTTGAAGAGTTCGAAATCGAGACCTACGTTGAACGAGTGAGATGACTCCCATGTCAGGTCAGGGTTACCTTTTGATGCAAGTGTCATTGAGTATTCACCTGTCTGCTCGTTGTATGAGTGGGTATAGATGTCTGTATATTTGAATGAACCGATGCTGTCGTTACCCTGGACACCGTAGCTTGCTTTGAGTTTGAGAAGGTCAACTGCATCTGCTCCGCTCATGAAGCCCTCCTGGCTGATGAGCCATGCAAGACCAACGCTGCCGAAGTCACCCCAGCGGCCGCTCTTTGCGAAGTTCGAAGAAGCATCGTGACGGTATGAACCGCTGATGAAGTACCTGCCAGCATAGTCGTACTGTACCCTGCCGAGGAAACCCTGGGTCATGTAAGTGGATGAACTTGAGGATGCTGCAAGATTGGCCTTGCCGTCAGCATTGTTGAGCTCGCCCACGAACGGGTTGAAAAGGTGATCGTTCTCAGCAGAGAGGCTCTGTGATTTCCTGTTGTACATCTCATAACCTGCGAGAATCTCGAAGTTGTGGTCGCTTCCGCCGAAGTCGGTCTTGTAATTTACGAGTGCCTGGGTGTTGACACCGAATATCCTGCTGTGGCTTACATATACGGCACCGTCAGTGGATGCTGATGAACCGAACTGGCTGTAGAGAGCGTTGTAGCGGGTGTTGTCGTTGAACAGACCTACGTTTGCGTTGATGTTCAATCCGCGTACTGGAGTGATCACAACACCGAATTTGCCGGTAAGTACGTCAGCGTAGTTGTTCTTCCTGTTCACTTCGTTGTCGCGGACTGCATTGCCGACGATTGAAGGACGCTTGAAGTTGGTGTTGTTGGAGTCATATATTGTCCTTCCTGACTCATCTTTCATAATCTCCTTTGTGCCTGAAGCACGTACATAGAGAGGATAGATAGGGCCGATGGTATTGGCGATGTAGAAGATGTTGCCAGATGAACCATAGCCGGTGTATGAGTTTGGAGTCTGTGACTTTGAGTGAGAGTAACTCATGTTGGTGGTGAGCTTCAACCATTTCTTTGCCTGATAGTCAGCATTGAGACGGGCAGTGTAACGCTCGTAACCTGAGTTGTTGATGATACCGCCGTCGTTGAGGTAACCGGCACTTGCATAATAGTTGATACCACCCTTGCTTCCGCTTGCCGAGAGGTTGTACTCGTGACGGAATGAGTTGTGGAATGCTTCATTGTACCAGTCGTCAGGAGTATAGTAATATTCGCCGTCGTCGTATCCGAGGGTGGCGTTAGGGTTGATCTTGAAGTTCGTTCCAATGAGCTTCTGTCCTTCAGGAACGGTATATACCTGATAACCAAGACCGCCGTTGCTCTCGTTGAAGAGGTTTGCGTCTGCATATGCATAAGCCTCGGCGTCAGTTGCGCCTGCATAGTGCTGCTTGTTATACATGAGGGTATACCATGTCTCATAGTACTGGGCAGGGTTGCTGATTACGTCATACTGAGGGATGAGTCGTGAGTTGGATCCCCATTTTGCATCGAATTTGACGTTTGCCTGGTTGGTGGTTGATTTCTTTGTAGTGATGAGTACGACACCGTTTGCTCCACGCGCACCGTAGATGGCTGATGCGGCTGCATCCTTGAGGACTGAAATCGACTCGACATCGTTAGGGTTGATGTCTGAAATCGAACCGTCGTATGGCATTCCGTCGAGGACGTAGAGAGGTGCGGAGCTTGCGCTCATTGAACCGATACCACGGATACGGATTGAGGAACCGTTTGATGCAGGGTCTCCGGATGATGATGTCATCTGGACACCTGGAGTCGTTCCTGCAAGAGCATTGGTCACGTTAGTGGAAACGTGTGCGGCAATGCTTTCGCTCTTGACCACTGCAGCCGATCCCGTGAAGGAACTCTTTGTTGCCGTACCGTAGGCTACCACGATTGTCTCATCGAGGTATTCGGAATCCGAATGAAGGGTCACGTTGATGACGGCCCTTGAATCCACCGGAATCTCCACGGTCTTGTATCCTATTGACGAATAGACAAGGATACCATCTGCAGGCACTGTTACAGAGTACATTCCGTCCGCATCGGTGCTTACTCCGGTCATAGTACCTTTAAGGTGTACTGATGCGAACGGAACGGGGCTGCCATCCGATGCATCTTTCACACTACCGGAAACTGAAATGTTCTGCGCGTAAGCTGCAGAACCGACCAGTACCGCCAACATTGTGAAAAATAGTCTCATTTTTCTCATAGTTGCTACTTTTAACTGTTAAACATAAATATTGAATCTTCGTCGTTCCATACACTACACTGGAACCGCACAATTAAACGGGCGTTTATTTGTACTGGTTTCGTCCAATAAAGGGATAATGAAAAAAGGTGGTTCAGAGTCATTTTACAGACTTTGAACCACCTTAAGTGATTGGATATTTTCCTGAACTACTTCTTCAAGAGGATTTATTGTGTTATACCTCTTCGCAGACAACCATTTCGGTGCCGTACCAGACGGTTATGATTTTATGGAGCTTGGTCGTGCGCACGCCTTCGCGGACTGCCTCCGTCCCGGCATAGCGGTTCACCTGCGCGGCGGCTTCCTCTCGGGCAGACTCGATGCGGCTCCGAGGCTCGCTGCTCTTCACATATTTCAGCTCTATGATGTAGCTGTGCTCCATGTCCTTGAAGATGTCCAGAAGAGGACACAGGAAGATGTCAGCATAGCCCTGACGGTTGTCCAGCTCTGATATCGGCCTCCAGAAACGGTTCTGGCAGGTCATCGCGAGAGTGAAACCATGCACGAAAGCCTCACCCTTCTGTTTGTCACGCTGGGAGGCAAAACGGCCCATGCACTCAGCAATGTATTCAAAGAATGGCTTCCAGTCGCCGTTCCAGGCCATGTTTTGAGCAAGTTTGCTCTTGCTGTAGTCGTCCCTCTCCAACGACACATCGCGGTAAGTGTCAAGCAGATAGCTGAAGATTTGCTCGCGGACTACCTCGTTCGGAATCGCAAGCTTCGTCTCGCCCATATATGTTCCATCGATGCTCACCATTCCAAAGTAATACAGCAGACTGACGAAGTTGTCCGGCTCGGCAATCTTCTCCGCTGGGAACCCTATCTTCAGTTCCCCCGTGATAAATCCCTGGTTCACAAGTGTTTGAATTACAGAAGCATCGTCAGCAAACTCCTTGTCCTTGCGGATGAGCATGCGGAGTTTGTTGTAGTCCACGCGGATGTTTTCCTCAATCATGTGGTCTGGCGCCTGACCGTTATTACGGATATAGTTGTCCACGAAATACAAGACCATGCAGGAGTTATACATCGAGGTCTTTCCATAAGAGGCTTTAGCAAAGCAGTAATTGTCATACCACGGCTTCATCATCTCGATGAGCTCGTCAATGCTATGATTGAACAGAGACACACTAGAATAATAGGTCAGCATGTCGCGCACCTCCTGCTCGGTGAAACCGGTCAGCTCGTTGAACTCAGGAGAAAGGGAGTAGTTCGTACCTATGTTGAAACCGCTCGTCAGGTCGTCCATCGTCACCGGGGCAACACCTGTCACGAAGCAGCGTTCAATTGAAGAATATGTCCCGGCCTTGACGGTATCAAAGAAGTTGCGAAGATACCCCGTACCATGAGTTTCCGACTTATATTCCTCAAGACATCCCGGTTCGGAAAGTATCTTGTTGGTGAAATGGTCGTATTCGTCAATGAAAAGATATATTTTCTGACCGGCCTTATAACACTCGTCACATATATAGGACAACTGATTTACTGCACCATATCTTTTAGCTACCTCCTGCTTCATCCCATCTGGAAGCCTGTCTGAATATCGGTCACAGAATGATTGGAAAACGATGTCGCAATATGAATCCAGAGACTTCCGGTAGTCATTGATATCAGCGCTGACCACCGCAAAATTCAGATATATAATAAGAAATGAATTTCTCTCAGGAGTAGGATGGTCCCCAATCCAGAGCCCGCCAAACAATTTTTCAAATTTGTCTTTCTGCAGTACATCATAATAATGATGCAGCATCGATATGGTCAAGCTTTTCCCGAACCTGCGTGGCCGGATGAAAAAGAAGAATTTGTTGGCGCTCTCGATTTTCTCGATGAAGCGGGTCTTGTCAACATAGTAGCAGTCATCACTGCGCACTGCCTCGAAATTCATCATCCCGTAAGGGATTCTCTTGCGATATTTGCCTGTATTCGGATCAATCATATCTGCTTCCTTCATTGCTTCAACCCACAAATATATGAATTTATCGCAACAAATGAAAAAGCTATATGTGCAACTAATTACCCTCTCTGACCATTCTGCGGAATTGTTATCAAATAAATATTTTAATATTGTTATTTATTAATATTTCCATATTTGAATATGTTTTATATATTTGCAGAAAAATGAAATATGGATTGTGAAGTATTGTACAGAAACTCCCGGAGACTGATAATGCATCAGAGCCTTGACTTCAAGAGGGAGCTATATTACAAGATCAACTGGAACGCTCGTTTCATCGGCATCAAGGGTCCTAAAGGCGTCGGCAAATCCACCTTGCTCCTTCAGTACATCAAGGAAAACCTGATGAATGAAAATGTCCTGTATGTCTCTTTGGATGATATGTGGTTTGCCACCAACTCAATTATGGACCTGGTAGAATACCATTATATCAATGGTGGCACACACCTGTTTCTGGATGAGATCCATAAATGCACTCATTGGCAGACATACATTAAAAACATATACGACAATTATCCGACGATGAGAGTCGTATTCACCGGAAGTTCGATGCTTCAGATTGAGAAGGGTGAAGGGGATTTG
>JBJEBN010000028.1:0-19109 GCA_051870095.1 Candidatus Cryptobacteroides sp.
CTATTGCAGAACAATGCAGAACTTTCTATCAACGATAATTGATTTTCAAGCACTTGCATCTCAATACTTTGCACCCTTACCACCCAAAGTGTTCCGCTAGGCACCTCTTGAAACCCCTTTCAGTGATGCTGAGAGGGGTTTTGCTTATTTTTTCACATAAGCTGTGGCCCTGCCGCCACCTATCTTCCCGATATAACCGTCAGAGACCAGATCGGCCAATGTCCGTTCGATTGTCGTAAGGCTGATATCGGGGCAGGCCTGTGAAATTTCTTTCTTGGTGATTTTCCCGGGAGTGCGCCCGATAATGGCCTTGATGCGCTCTGGTTTGGACAACCTGCGGTGACGAAGGTGCTCCACACGGCCTTCGAATTCGTTGTATGCCTTGACCACAACGCCCAGCATATATTTTAGGAAGGGAAGGTAGTTGTTCCTGTCCTCGTGCCAGTTCTGGGAGCTCTCCTGCAGGGCCTCGTAGTAGGAGTCCTTGCTTTTCTCAATGAGCATCTCGATACTGATGTACTTGCCCACGATGAATCCGGCGCGGTACAGCAGCAGGAGTGTCAGGAGTCGACTCATACGGCCGTTCCCATCATTGAAGGGGTGGATGCAGAGGAAGTCCAGGATGAACACCGGTATCAGAAGGAGCGGATCGTATGTGCCAGCTTCAATGGCCTCGTTGTATCTGTTGCATAGGTCCAGTATAGCGTCGGCCGTCTGAAACGCCGGGACCGGACGGAAGCGGACAGTCTCCGTACCATCGGCGTGCTTTTCCGCGATGATATTGTCGGAGTTCTTATATGTGCCGCCCACTGCGCTGCTGCTGAAAGAAAACAGGTCCCGGTGCAGCTGCAGGATGCTATTGGGACGTGCGGCTATGTACTCGTATGACTTATGGATGGTGGCCAGCACGTCGCGGTATCCGGAAATCTCTTCCTCGTTGCGGTTGCGGGGCTTGACTTTTTCCTGGACAATTGCTTTCAGACGTTCGTCCGTTGTATAGATGCCCTCGATACGGTTGGAAGCATCTGTACTCTGAATCTTTGCCACTTCCATCAAGGCTGTGAGAACGTCAGGCTCCGCTTCAATGAAGAGTTCCTGGCGGCCCCGGCACTCGTGAAGACGGGTCAGAAGCGCAACGACCTCCGGTGTGAGGAGATCTTTGGGGCGGTTTATGAAATCAAAATCGTGCATAGCGCGTTCGGTTTACAGGACAAATATAGTGTTTTTCTGCCTCAAAAAAGAATTATCTGCATCAAATTTGAGAAAATGATGCAGATAACAACTCAGATGAGGCAGATTACGTGAAGTGGTCGTATGATTGCTACCTTGGCACCGGTCTTCTGCTGGAGGATGTTCAGGATTATCCTCCTTCCCAAGTACATTTCTTCGTCAGGGTATCGAAGTCCTCCCTCTTGATATCGAAGTCCCCCCTCTTGATATAGTTGCACCTGAGACAAGCCGGGCAGTCCAGAAACCTATATATAAAGAGCAGACAAAAGAATCGTTCCGGATGGACAAGGACTTCGATGCCCAAAGCTGGTTCAGCGACTGCTAAGGCGTAGTCAGGTATCAGGAAGCAGCATCTGGAGGCGGCTGGGTTGTATGAGGGTTCAGGCTCTGCAAATGAATAATTATTCGGTGGTTATCTCAAAACATACACTGTTTTTTGCTAAATTTGACACGCATAATTAAGCAAGCATTATGAAACCAATTATTGTAAACAGAAAACCTTGCAAATGCCAGAAATGTGGCGGTAAGGTGGTTAAAATTGTATATGGATACCCTTCGCTGGAACTGATACAGCAAGCAGAGAATAAAGAAATTGTCCTCGGAGGCTGCCTCATAAACGGTGAAGGCGATCCGCAGTGGGCCTGCGTTGAATGTGAGCAGACATTTTGGAAGAAATAAATCAACTGTCAAATCAGAACCATTATGCTGGGGGCTATTGTAGGAGACTTGGCCGCTTGGACTTATGAGAATGATAGAGATTGTTTCTATTCATCGCTGACATCCAAAGATGCTGTTCTGTCCGATTTGGGCAAGACGGCATTAGAAACCGCATTATGGAGTCTGGACAGGAGGCAGAACGACTGCATCGAACTGGGGATAGAACCTCCTTTCAATCCTACCGGTTATGATGACAGGCTGGTTCAACTCGCAACCCTTGCCTGGTCAAATGAGAATCCTCAATCATTGATAAAATCGGAAAAGGAAATCTTCTATGATGACAAGGAAGGAATGTATGCTGGCAATATCATCATAGAACTTATCCAAAGCCTGCATATCGGGAAATCTAAAAAGGAGGCGTTGTCAGGACATTTCGGTAAGATATTCTATCAGATGAAAGCAGGTTGGAAATGGAAAGAATCAAGTCCATCAGACGGATTGCTCACATATCTGATGAAAGCCTGG
This sequence comes from Candidatus Cryptobacteroides sp., assembly GCA_051870095.1. Taxonomy (GTDB): domain Bacteria; phylum Bacteroidota; class Bacteroidia; order Bacteroidales; family UBA932; genus Cryptobacteroides. The sequence goes on from JBJEBN010000028.1 coordinate 2,413, forward strand.
TACTGCTTCGAGACTGCTTGGGACTTCACATCGTCCATCCATAATGCTGCACAATGGAATAATGTTGATCGACATCTTTTATGCTCTCTCACCGGAGCAATAGCAGAAGCAATGTATGGGTGTGAATACAGATTTCTCAAATCAAAATACGGCAACAACTGGTACAATTTTATTGAATATCCTGAATCAATCAAAGAGTCGGTAATGCAAATCAAGGAATATCAATTCAACACTCGGTATTTCTTTCCGAAGAATAGTGCCCTGACAAATGTTGAACGGCATATTTGGACACCATATCGGAGCGACTTTGAAGATAAAAGGTTCACTGAAGATGAATATCGCAAACATCTTCGTTCATCCTATACCGGTTGGGAAAACCGTTTCGGATTATATCTGGATGATGGCTGGGTGTATGTTTACAGAAGTAGTCATCTGATTGCAAGATTCAGATATGTTCAGGAAGATCGCTGCTATATCATAAGGGATGTACAGCATAGTGAAGAGCGTCCGGATTTTACGGATATTGCAATCCAAGAGGCTCTGAAAGGTGAACCGGAATACAAATAACAAGCGGTCAAGCTGGTCTTCCTGCGCTTTCGCTCCGTAAGACCAGTTTGGTTACAGCCCCTCCGCCACTTCGCCGGCTCCGGGACTTCCACTCCATAGACTCCGCGCAGAAAGACCCCATCCCTTCCCTTCAGGAAGTCGCGCAGTCTCTCGGTCTGCGCTCCGAGCAAACGCCCGGCAAGACATTCATCGGCAAGCCGCTGAAAGCCTTGCGTGCTTGGAGTTTCACCTTGTAGTGCTGGCAAAGATAGAGAATTGCCATTCGCAGCCTTTCGGCTCATTTACCTCGAATATTATCAGATTTTCGGCTCAAAACATTGGTAATTGAGCCGTATTCTTTGTATATTTGAGCCGAAAATGAAAACAGCAATGACCAGAGAAAGCGAAATACTTCAGTTCCTGCACTATCATCCCGGATCCTCCAGAAGCGAGATTGAGACGGGAATGAATCTCCCGGAAAGCCCTGCTACCGTCAAACGAATCCTCGCCTCGCTGGTAGAAGCAGGCTCCGCGATTGTATCCGGACAAGGCAGGGCAACCCGTTACAGTGTGTCCCCGCAGGCACAAGTAACGATGGACCTGAATATCGACACCTATTTTCAGAAGGAGACTGACGAGCGTGAAATTCAGGCAAACTTCAACTTCGGGCTCATCAACGAAGTCCTTCCAAAGGTAGATTTATTCACGTCAGAGGAGAAAGAACTCCTTGACACCCTTCAAGCCCAGTTTGCTCACAATCTTGAAGGCATCACCCCCAACGAATACCGGAAAGAGATGGAAAGACTGGGCATCGACCTGAGCTGGAAATCCTCACAGATTGAAGGCAATACCTACTCCCTTCTGGAGACCGAGCGGCTTCTGAAAGAGAAACAGACCGCCTCAGGCAAAACAAAGGAAGAGGCTGTTATGCTCCTCAACCACAAGGATGCACTCGATTTTGTCCTGGCAGATCCCGATTACCTGAAGGAAATCTCTGTCCGGCGAATAGAAGAACTCCATACACTTCTTACAAAAGAGTTGAACGTCGATAAAGGAATTCGCAAACGCCGAGTCGGCATTACAGGCACAAACTACTATCCGCTGGATAACGAACACCAGATACGGGAAGCCCTTGAAGACAGCTGCCGCCTCATCAACGGAAAGGAGAACATTTTCGAGAAAGCCCTGCTGGCCCTCGTACTGCTTTCCTACATCCAGGCTTTCTCTGACGGTAACAAGCGGACGGCCCGCATTACCAGCAATGCCATCCTGATTGCGCACAATCATTGCCCAATCTCCTTCCGTACAGTTGACACCGTAGATTACAAAAAAGCAATGCTCATCTTCTACGAACAGAACAACATCTCCGCATTCAAGAAAATTTTCATAGACCAGTTCGCCTTCGCCGTCCGGACATACTTCTAATGTCATAAGGACCAAATATCCAGCGGCATGGCCATAATCTTCCAAAGAAGCAGTCCCCGAATCTATAACACCCCCACAACTCAAACGCCCGGCAAGACATTCATCGGCAAGCCGCTGAAAGCCTTGCCCTGATGGGCAGATAGGAACCGGAAGATTGTCATTCCGCCTCCGCAGGCTCCTGCGCAGCACCAAGCAAGCTCCTGACTTCCTTGCGAAGTCCTTCCCTGAACTCATCAGGCTTGTTTCTTGCCGTGGTGAAAGCAAAACGTGTAAGATTGTTCACACTCTCTTCCCCCTTCAGATGCTGCACTATCAGAAGAGAAGAACTTGCAACTTCATATTTGTCCGCCAAGGCTTCCCCTTCCGGAGTGGTCATATCCACAGTTCGGTAAACCAGTAAACCACTGGCAAGTTCTTCGGCAAAGGCAGTCTCAACCAATTCTTTGGTCTGTGCTTCAATGGCCCTGCAAGTGGCGCAGCGCTGCGCTCCATAGAACACCAGCACTTCAACCCGGTCATTATCAATCATATCACTTGTTTCAGCTGCAGCTTTTTTATTATTGCCGTTACAGCAGGAAACAAGGACGGCAAGACTCGCGATAAGACAAAGGATATTTCTCATAATCAAATAATTATATTAAACAGATAACCCGAGACTATAATACAAATGGTGACGACGGCGAAGAAAATGCCCACAAGTTTCCAAGTCATTACCTTCTTCAGCAATGTCGCCTCCGGAATCGAAAGCCCCACGACTCCCATCATAAAGGCTATGGCCGTTCCGATCGGAATGCCCTTGGCCACGAACACCTCCACTATAGGCACAATCCCGGCGGCATTGGAGTACATTGGCACTGCAAGGATGGTAGCCATAGGTACAGCGAATAAATTATCCTTGCCCATATACTGCTCGAAGAAACCCTCAGGCACGAAGCCGTGCATCGCTGCACCTATACCGATTCCTATCAGCACATACACAAACACTCCTTTCACTATGCCCCATGAGTCTTTAACAATACCGGGGATACGCTTCAAAAATGGAATTCTTTCCTCCTCCCATTCCTCTGCTTGCACCTCGCTCTGCTTCTGGATATTCTTCACCCAATCGGAAAGCAGCGGCTCCAGCTTCATCCGTCCCAGAATCCAGCCACCGACCATTCCAAGCAATATTCCGCTAAGCACATAGATGGCAGTGATTTTCAGCCCAAAAGCACCGAGAAACATCGCCACAGCAACCTCATTCACCAAAGGAGATGTAATCAGAAAAGCAAATGTCACCCCCAGCGGTATGCCACCCTTCACAAACCCTATAAACAGCGGAATAGACGAGCAGGAACAAAATGGGGTAATAGCCCCGAAACACGATGAGAGCAGATACTGCAAGCCATATAATTTATGGGTCTGCAGATAATTCTTCAGCTTGCTTACAGGCAGGTAAGCATTGATGATGCCCATAATGGCACTGATGACAAACAGAAGAATCAGAATCTTTATACTGTCATAAATAAAAAAATTCAGCGCATCACCCAATTTGGAAGCCTTGTCAAGGCCGAATACCCCGAAGACGAGCCAATCGGCAAATCTTTGTAACATATTGTCTCAAAATATAAAAACAACACAATAATACACGCCCACGGCTATGAAAACGCCACCTGCAATCCAGGATACCCACTTCTGTACAGTCTTCATCTTCCCGTAGAAGTCCCCGACCTTTCCGATACTGAAAGCAATCAGCCAGGCAACAATCAGCACAGGCACTGCCGTTGCAATGGCGAACACGACCGGATACAGCGCTCCCACATCAGATGCAGCTGACATCGGAATCAGCATCCCGAAATAGAACACAGCACTCGTGGGACAGAACGCCAGAGCAAACAGAATCCCAAGCAGAAAAGAGCCCCATAGACCACCACGAGCCAAGTTTTCTTCCCGATGTCCACTACCCTTCGCTCCTCCGAAAGAAATCCTGTCTGCAATCAGCATAAAAACTCCAACGACAACAAGCAGCGGCCCGATGACCTTCTCACCCGTCCCTGTGAAGAACTTTTGCAAGTGAAAAGCGCTCATTCCCCGATGAAGAATCAATATGAGCACCACACCAAGCACGGTATAGGAAACAGTCCTTCCAAGCGTGTACATCAGTCCCTTGCCAAACACCCTCCTGCGGTCAGCCACATCCTTGCCTATATAGCTCACCGCTGCGATATTAGTTGCCAAAGGACAGGGTGAGATGGCTGTCAACAACCCAAGCAGGGCCGCAACCAGCATAGGAGCAGTCGCACCCTCCAACAAACTTTGGATCCAGGACTCCATAATTTACAGACGGGGCAATTGAGTCTTAATCAGTTCCTGAGCCTCAGCAACCGTGCATTTGCGTCCCTGAGAAACCACCCTGCCGTCAATAACTACAGCGGGCAGACGCATAATGTTCATTTCCATGACGTGCTGTATGTCAGTGTCATAAACCACCTCATCCTCAATTCCGAGGCTTTTAGCCGCCTCACACATAATTCCATAAAGGGCCTTGCAATTCGCACAGCCGCTTCCCATTACTTTAATTTTCATGTTCGGTTTCATTTCTTGTTTGTACTTATATTTGTAATATTACGAACATTATTCGCAAAATAAATGTCATCGTGAGCAAAATCACCTTCTGTCATCTCGACCAAGCGAAGTGCGTGGAATGATCTATTCCCTGCATCCACAATCCGCTCCTTTGCATAGTGTCTGACCGAAAAACTCCTTGAACAGCAGATTCGCAAGCATCCAGTTCTCCTTGTTGATACAGTATTTCACCTTTGGTGTTTCAATCTCACCCTGTATCAAACCAGCCTCTTTCAGTGCTGCAAGATGCTGTGAAACAGTAGCTTTGGCAATTGGCAGTTCCTCGTGGATATCTCCAAAATAACAGTTTGGCTGCTTAGCAAGAAAGTCCATAATGGCAACTCTGGCAGGATGTCCAAGAGCCCGTGCAAACCTCGCCAATAATTCCTGCTTCATTGAATATTCTTTATTCTCACCCATAATACTCTTATTTGTTCGCAAAGATACGAACAAAATTTACATTTACAAATAATCTTCATCCAAACGCCCGGAAAGACAGTGGCCATTGCCTCTTGCGCGTCAAAGTCCACAGACTTCCCCAGATGTTTCCGCTTTGCACCTCTTAAAACCCCTTTCAGTGATGCTGAGAGGGGTTTTGCTATTCTAAACATTACTATAACATTGCTACAAAACAAAAAGGCTCCGAGACTTTTTCAAGCATCGGAGCCGGGTGGTATTCAAAACGAAGTTGCCTTACGGCAGCAACATTTGTTGCAAGGACCCTCAAATTTCTCCTTCAATCAATATCGAATATCTTACTAATGATGCCCTTTACTGTTGAAGCATCTGAAAGCCTGGCACCCAAGATGCAGGAGAAATACTTGAACCACGCAAGCACGAACAGCCTGCGGAAAGACTTTGCGTCAAATGACGGGACGCAGAAAGCGGCAGCATAGCAATACAGCCCGAAGCAGATTGTCAGCCTGTCCGTATCGCTCTTTGATGCCCCGGCTGACTGAATCGAGTTGGAGTCCATAGCCCATTCTGCCTCGCATAGTCAACAATAACGTTCGTGCAAAACACCGAGCAAGAACGAGTATTGATTTTCAATGAATTAGCGTTAAAATTTATGCTCGGTGGCGTCAATTTGATGTCACCGAGCAGGACGATATGTCCTACAGATGCCTGTAGCCGGTCCAGCCCTGCTCGGTGTTTTGCACGAGTAAACGCTGCCCCGCTATTTTTTTCTGTAAGAGATTCCCGGTCAGGCTGGGGATGACGCATGGTTGCCCTGGGATAGTGCAGGCGTGTGAACGAAATTGTATCACTGGAAGGTAAGGATAATGTCATCATCGTCTCAATCCACGCTAACGCCTTCGGAAACAGCAAGGAATCGACTACTCCTTCCGGATGGAGCGTTTATACCAGCAAAGGACAGACAAAGGATGATGGACTGGCAGAGCGTAGATATTATGTCCGTTTTCCCACATCCGAGACAAATGCGCAGAGCATCTATAATTGCAGTCTTACCTGAATTATTTTCTCCTTTCAGAATATTTATTACATTCTTGAAACAGAGAGTAATATCATCAAATACCCTGAACTTTCTGATATGCAAACCACTCAAATACAAATGTCTATAATTTCTTGTTTTATACAAACTCAAAATAATTCTCCCTATTCACGACATGGAACTCGGCATGGGGATATGCTTCTTGAAACACTTTCGGAGCATTGGGCATCTTACTTCCCCATTTGAACTCCAGAGCGGTCAGACTGTCGGCACATTCCTCAATTAAATCTATTTCCTGTTTATCATAGGTGCGCCAAAAATAGAACTCCTTATGTAGTCCTTCATTGAAACTCGCCTTTCGCCTTTCCCCGATGATGTAGTTTTCCCAAAGCGCCCCGACATCCTGTCGAATTGCCAATGGTGAAAAAGCACCTATAATCGCATTGCGAATTCCATTATCGTAGAAATACCACTTCCCGGCTTTCGTCACCTCCTTGCGAAGATTGCGAGAGTAAGCCCCAAGACGATATATAACGAAGACTTTCTCCAAGAGGTCAAGATATTTTTCAACAGTTGTTTTGCTCATGCCGAGCTGTTTACCTAACTCATCGTAAGAAACTTCGCTGCCCAACTGGAAGGCTATCAATCGTAGCAGATCGCGCATCTTGCTTGAATTTTTCAAGCCGTCAATCGCCAAGATATCTTTAAGTAGGTATGCACCGACAATATCGCGTAGATAGTCTGTTTTACGTTCATAGTTCTCCATCATTACTACTTCAGGATATGAGCCGTAAATTAAACGGGCTTCTAGATTCTGACGAGTTTCAAATGGGGTTTCTATTTGTGATATTTCCCGTTGCGAAAAAGGGGTAAGTAAAAATTGCGTACTGCGACCAACCAACGGCTCACCAGTCTTATTCAGTAAATCGAATGACGAAGAACCACTTGCCAAGACGCTTATTCCCGGTATTTCATCAACTATCAACTTCAGAATACTACCGATTTGGGGTATGTTCTGTGCCTCATCAATAGCCAGCAAATCAATACCATCCAATAAATGCCGGTAATTGGCTATTGAGCGATTCTCCAATAGTGCTAATGTGTCGTAGTCTTCGCCGTTGAGCATCATCGTCCTACCTGAATAGTTGTCCACAATTTTACGCATCATTACCGTTTTACCAACACGGCGAGCGCCAAAAATCAATACTGCTTTATTAGGCGCGAGTCGTGCAGTAATCTTCTCTTGAAGTATTCTATTTACTGTCTCCATACCTTAATAAATTTAAGTGCAAATATAATCATAATTATTTGATTGGCGAATTTTACACAAAAAACAGACTATGAAATGGCGATTTTTATAGTTTTAGTCTTAAATGCAGCAGGGACGCTGTAGATTCGATGGAAGCTGGATCAGTCATCGTGCCAGATACACGCCCTCTGCATCCTGTTGGATACGGAAACCGGATACCGGAGTCAGTATCTCGCGGTGTCCGGCATCATTAATATGTAGTCGGATTATTTCTTTACATAAGCTGTGGACCTTCGGCTTCAAGTATTCTCGATGAAAATCCTCATTGACAATGGCCACGGTCAGAACACACCGGGCAAACGCAGTCCGGACGGACGATTCCTTGAATATCTCTTCAATCGTACAATCGCAAGACAAATAGTCGCTGACCTCACGGATCGAGGCTATGACGCTTCTATTCTCGTTCCTGAAGAAACTGACATTCCCCTATCGGAGCGGTGCAGGCGTGCAAACGAAATTGTATCACTGGAAGGTAAGGATAATGTCATCATCATTGAGTTGAAGAAATAATACGAGACCATAAACTCAGCAGTCACTTAAAATCGCTATTTTTGCGTTATAAAGTAAACCTTGAAACAATGAAGAAGATATCAATATTGATTGTATCCATCCTTGCGCTGGCGGGATGCTCAAAACTTGAGGTTTATGAGGCAAATCTCCCCGGGACCTGGAGCCCAGTACATCGGAAATCAGGCTGTATATATCAATAAAGATGTGACAGCCGATACGGCCCGCCGCATCAGCGCCAATCACTTGAACCATTTCTCTCCAGACAGAGCGGAATCATAAGAAGCACCCTCCTGTCTCTGCACATCTGAAAAGTGGCATCCACTTCGTCCGGGATGTCACTTTTTCATGCAGCGTTCCCGACAGGCACAGACCGCTGCCGCTCCGTAAGACCAGCTTGGTTGCAGCCCTGCGCCACTGGAATATTGCAATACGTCAATCTATCTGATTGGCAGGACCGGATTTTAATTTTTGTTCAGTATTCTTATGATCTCAGGCATCCAATAGGAACTACATAAATCCCATCCTCAGGACGTCTGTATGCATACTTCCCGGTTGCAGTTAAGATCATTTTGAAAGCAGGACTTTTCATCCGAGTTGTATCAATCTGCTCTTCCAATGCGTTGAGGGTTGCAGCACCATCATTAATTGATGATTCCCCGCCAAGTTTGATTTCGATCAGACCATATTGGCCATTGCGAAGGTGTACTACGGCATCGCACTCTAAACCACTCTTGTCACGATAATGGTAAACCTTTCCATTAAGAGCTTCTGCAAAGACGCGTAAGTCTCTTACGCACAGAGCTTCAAAGAAGAATCCCATTGATTTTATATCGTTCATCAAATCAGCTGGTCCCAACCCAAGTGCTGCGGTCGCAATCGATGGATCCACGAAATAGCGTGTGTCTGAAGTACGGATTGCTGTTTTTGAACGAAGATTCGGATTCCATGCCGGCATATCCTCAACGACAAAAATCTTTCTTAATGCATCAAGGTATGAGCTAATCGTATCTTCATCCAATGTCGCAGTATCGTTGTTTTTGAGATCTTCCTTTAAAGTGGCAATCGATGCCTGGGTACCTTGATGGCGAGCATAAGCTCTCATCAGGCGCTGAACTCTTTCTGAAGATCTCTTGACCCCGTCCACATTCGTAACATCTTCCTTTGTGACAGCATCGTAATAGTCGAATGCCTGTTCCAGAGCAGCTTCTTCAGGCAAGCCAATAGCGACTGGCCAACCACCTCGACATATTAGGAAAGCTATATCCGAAAGTATAAATTGCCCCATAGCTTGACGCTGGTCAACGGTATATCGTACTGCATCCCAAAGTTTAGGAACGGTTTGCCATTCATCAATTTGATTTTCGGTAATTTGGCATCAAATCTTTCGGTGATTTGGCGCTAATCTTTTCGGCAACAAGTCTTTTATCAAATTCTTTTCAGAGATATTCCGGGCACTTTCGATACACTTGTCAACCCCCTGACCATAGCTATCCCTTGCATACTGAAGACACTTGCTTTATCCTTGCAGAGATCCAGGAGTTGATTTTGTGAACCGATAGTGGTGCTGTGCGTTACTTTTAGTTCACAAGAATTAATTCTTGGAATCAACAAATATCGGCATCATTGTCTGCACCCGGCAGACGCCCGTAAAGACAGTGCCCATTGCCGCTGCCGCAGCTGCTCCCTGAAACAGTCCTCGGAGCTGTTTATTTATCGCTCACGAGGTGCCGGGACTCGGAAATGAAAGCAAATCACCATTTCTTTCCGCTTGTACCTATACTAACATATCTCATCAGCATCTTGAAATCATATTCAGAATTTCATATCTTTGGACAGATAAATCGGGATTATGGCTTGTAATTCAGACTTCGTTCAATACATTGTTGACCAATGCTCCGGAGCGGGAGAGATTGCGGTCAGGAAAATGATGGGAGACTATTGCATTTACTGCGACGGTATCCTGTTCGGTCTGATATGCGACAATAACTTCTATCTTAAGGTAACAGAGGCAGGCAAAGTCCTGCTTAAGGAACTCATCCTCAAGCCACCTTATGACGGAGCCAAAGACTATTTCTACATAAACGATGTGGATGACCGTGAGTATCTGGTCAGTCTCATCCAAGCCACTCTGCCAGCATTGCCTAAACCGAAAGCGAAGAAGAATCCGATGAAATAATCGGCACTTCCCCACTTCCCTTTCGGTCAGCCGGCAACCTTCCATTGCCACCCACTCAGGCAAGACTATGAAGACTGCAAGCTGGCTCTTTCTTTATTAGGGAAAGTTCACCTGTAGTCTGATACAGCATTTATCTTTGTGATGCCAGAGTCATCTCATCAACTCAACAACTTTTTCCGGCAATATCGCATTTCCGACATCATCCTTAGGTGCATTCTTAAGAAACAGGACAGGGACAACAGTATGATTCTTGGCAAATGGCAGCAGATTGGCTTTACGGAGAAGATCGGCTGTCAACTGTTTGCCATTCTCCTGGTTTGTCCATTTGCACTCGCCAACCAACAGATATCTTTTGTCAAGCGATTCTGCCATTACATCTATCTCTATCTGTTCCGCTTCTTTCTTCTCATTGAGAACTGGTCCCCACCAGCGTTTCGCCTTGCCGTAAACAATTCCATTGAGCTGATTTCCCGTCACGGAATCTCTGCACAGTTTTTCCCAGTGCATACTCACATATTCCGAGAAATGGGCTGCCAAGGCCTGTTCCAGTGGCAAACGACGACCAAGCTCTATGAATGAACGGTTAGGTACAACAAACTGATAGTAGAATCCCATAAACGGATCAGCAATCTTATACAGGCTTTTCTTCGCATTCTTTTCGTCAGTTCCGAACGGAACATCCTTCTCCAGGAAACCGAGGTCAATCAGCTTCTTCAACGGCCGTGAAAGATTGGTTGCCGGCTCATTGCATCTGCCTGCAATCTCAGAAAGACGATTGGCACCGGAGCCGATATATGACATGATTGTAGAAGTCTTGACTATATCCCTCACATCATCCTGAAACAGCTTCACCGGCTCCTCGTAAAGAGTGCCATTGACAGAAAGGATATTGTGCCACAATGCATCCTCAAGGGAATTCCTGCTTTCCCTCAGCTCCCAATAACGAGGCACACCGCCCCATACTGCATACTCTTCAACGGCACTCACCGCGTCAAGGCCCAAAGCCTCCTGGATATAGGGCAGACGTATCGGCGTAAGTCTCATTATCTCATCAGCACGGCCATAGAGAGGTGCCGTTGAATCAAGGAACAGCCCATACATCATATTCTGTGATGAACCGCAAAGTACAAGATTATACTTCAACTGCTTTTCATCAACCAGTTTCTGCAACACTGACGGCAGTTCCGAAGACTGTTCCACCAGATACGGAAATTCATCCAGACAAAGAGTGAAACGCCTGTCTGTCCGGTAATTGAGCGCACGAAACAAAGACTCCCAATCCGGATAAGTCAACTTGTCAAAATCAGGAAAAACCTGCGCAGCCACCTTTGCAAGCAAATTCCTCTGATGTTGCCCTTCCGAACGGTCGGCAAGAAAATATACATCACTGTCCGTCAACACCCTTTTGATAAGCGTCGACTTACCTGACCTCCTGCGACCGTACATTACAACCAACGAAGACTTCTCACCTGAAAGTGCATCACTGATTCGTGCCGTCTCCTCTATTCTATCAACAAATTTCATATCCCATATAAATTATGCCATACAAACATAATGTTTTTATAGCATAATACCAAATTTCAAACCAACTTCCCTATGAATAGCCTATTGAAAGAAAGGGAAATGATGCCACAGTCTGCAGAGAGTTTTCTTAGGAGGACGCATTTAATTATATATTTTTAAGGCCCCAGATTTCCGGAAATGAGGAAGTTTTCGTATTTTTGGGGAATATGATTTGCTCCACCGACAAAACTGACAAACAATATGATACAGAACATGAAAATCTTTGATCGTATGAAAAAATCATTTCTGACAGCCCTGATTCTGACAGGAATATGCATTACGGCCTGTGACAATGCTGACAAGACACCTGGATTCGTGGAGACTGCGCTCATGCCTTACGTTGAAAGCGGACAGCTCGCGGGGGCCATCAGCGTACTTTACAATGACGGGGTGGAGGAAGTCGCCTGCATCGGCTATTCCGACATTGCCGCCGGAAGGAAGATCACTATGGATGATGTATTCATGCAATGCTCGCAGACCAAAGGATTCTGCGGCGTGACGATGGCAAAGCTCGTGGAGGAGGGCAAGGTCAGCCTCGATGACCCTGTGTCGAAATATCTTCCTGAGTTCAAGAACCTATGGGTACAGGAAAAAAAGTCCGACAGCCTGAGGATATTGCGCAAGGCCAGGAATCCTCTGACAATCAGGATGGCGCTCAATCATACGGGAGGCTTCCCTTTCGAGGCCAGCGTCAAGAGGAAAGATGTCCGCGGAGGCGGTTGGTCGGGCGGGGCTCCTATCCGTCAGGTGGCCGCAGCCGCTGCTGGTTCTCCGATACGTTTCGAGCCGGGGACCGCGGTATTGTACTCCAATACAGGCATCGACATCGCTGCTGCAGTGATCGAGGAAGTCACGGGAATGAAGTGGGAACAGTACCTCAAGCAGACCGTGCTCGATCCGCTCGGGATGAAATCCACATGGTTCTGGCCTACTGACAAGCAGCTCAAGACCCAGGTCGAGATGTACAAGACCAAGAATGGAGGAAAGGCGGAATATGTCATCGAGGACCCTTGGCAGCAGAGACCATACAATGACTCACACGTGTTCGCATCCGCCGGTGCAGGCCTCTGGACCACTGCCAATGACCAATTGAAATTCTACAAGATGCTCATGAATCTCGGAATGGGTGATAACGGGGTCAGGATTCTGAAAGAGGAGACGGTGAAGTCAATTCTTGCATGCTCTACAAGACCTGAGAATATGGAGGGCTATTCGCTCGGCTTTTTTGCTCCGTTTGAGGACACCGAGGACTCTTGGTTCGGACACGGAGGTGCCTGGGGAACCAACTGCATGGTCAACTGGCACAAGAAGCAGCTGAAGCTGTTCGTGATTCAGGTCACCGACAGTGAACAGCCTTGGCATGATGACCTCGTGAAGGCTCAGAATGCTTTCTTCGAGGCTGAGATTGACAATTCCGCATCCGAAGCCTATACCGGCAGGACAAAATGATGACGGATGAACAGTTCAAAGGGATTCTATGAAATGGGGATAATATGGATTCGCAAGTGAATTTCAGGATGATCGTGCTGGATCTGGACGGCACTCTGACCAACGACAACAAGGAAATTACGCCTCGGACATCAGATGCGCTCATGTTGGCACAAAGCCGTGGAGTGAAAGTGGTGCTGGCTTCCGGACGGCCAACCTATGGCATTGTCCCGCTTGCACGGCAGCTGCAGCTGGAGAAATACGACGGTTACATTCTTGCCTACAACGGCGGGTCCATCATTTCCTGCCGCAGCGGCAAAACCGTATTCAATCAGATGCTGGATCCGGAACTCGTGCCCGTCCTTTATGATGAATCCGTTGCTGCAGGAATGGAAATCCTGACCTATCAGGGGGAAGCCATCGCGGCATCCTGCAGGAAAAACAAATATGTCCTCCACGAAGCCTTCATAAACAAGATGCCTGTGGTCGAATTCGATGATTTCCCGTCACAAGTTCAGCATCCTGTCAACAAATGCCTTATCGTGGGCGATCCCAAGCCGCTGCATGAACTGGAAAAATCACTTTCCGGCAAATATCCCGACAAGCTCAGTGTTTATCGTTCCAGTGGTTTTTTCCTCGAATGTGTGCCTCCGGGCATTGAAAAATCCAATTCATTGGACAAGCTGATTTCCACCTTGGGCATTGACAGAACCGAAGTGATTGCCGTAGGGGACGGATACAATGACCTGGGTTTGATACGCTACGCCGGATTGGGTGTAGCCATGGCCAATGCCTCCAAAGAAGTGCAGGACGAAGCGGACTACATAACCTGGTCCAACCAGGAAGACGGCGTAGCCCATGTCGTGGAGAAATTCATATTGGATTCTTCGCCACGGTAAAACCCTGATTTTCAACAATAGTGAGTTGGAGGTAAGTTTGTTACCATATTGTAACTTCTTGTATATTAACTAAATATATTTCAGATTTGCACTATCATTATGATAGTGCATTTTTTATAGTCATATGGACAACAAACAAAATATCACGAATTATGCAGAACATAGTATTGATTGGAGCAAGCGGATTCGTCGGTTCCGCCATCCTGAATGAAGCACTGCTCCGTGGTCACAAGGTGACAGCCATCTCACGCAACATTGAAAAGATTCCGGCAGGCAATCCCAACCTTAGAGTCGTACGGGCCGATGCCACAGACCCGGACACACTCGCTGCACTCGCACGGGGGAAAGACGCCGTCATAAGTGCATACAATCCCGGCTGGGGCAATCCACGCCAATATGAAGAGACACTGGAGAACTATCCGAAAATAGTGGAAGGGACGAAGAAGGCCGGAGTAAAGCGCCTGCTCATCGTCGGTGGAGCCGGGACTCTGTTCGTGGCACCAGGTCTCCGTCTTGTCGATACCGGAAACCTTCCGGACGAATGGCTGCCGGGAGTAAAGTCATTGGGCGAATTCTATCTCAACTACCTAACCAATGAAAAAGACATCGATTGGGTATTCTTCTCCCCTGCCGGCAACCTCGGGAATATGGGGCAGAACGGCCCTGGCAAGCGCACAGGCAAATTCCGTCTCGGCAAGGACGATATGATTTTCGACGAAAACGGCGAAAGTTTCATCTCCGTAGAGGACTATGCCTGGGCAATGATAGATGAATTAGAACAGCAGAATCATCATCAGGAGCGTTTCACAGCGGCATATTGAAAACGAAACTTCCTTATTCCACATCCTGATTGCAGCCTCCGACAATGGTGGCTGCAACATTGACATTCAAGAGAGCGGTTCAGAATCCGCCAACCAACTGAAAGTCTCCGTGCCTTCCTTTCATGAAGTCGCGGAGACTTTTATCTGCGGTCCAATCAAACTCGGAATGACTGAGAAAATTGCTGAGGGCAGGTCAGAGTCCCCAGACCTCTGCGGCGATTTCCCTTACCAGGCGGATTTTCGCCCACTGCTCAGCCTCGGTCAGTTTGTTGCCGATTTCGCAGGAGGCGAAGCCGCACTGAGGGCTTAGACAGAGGCGGTCGAGAGGGATGTAGCGTGATGCCTCCTGGATTCGTGCAATGATCTTCTGCTTGTCTTCCAGCACTGGGCTTTTCGTGGTTATCAGGCCCAGGACTACCTTCTTGTCCTGCGGCACAAATGCTAAAGGCTCAAAGCCGCCTGAGCGCTCGTCGTCATATTCCAGATAGAAGGCATCCACGTTCTCACGGGCGAAAAGGGTTTTCTCCACGGCATCGTATGCGCCTTCGGATGCCCAGGACGAGTGATAGTTGCCGCGACAGACGTGAGTGTTGATGACAAGTCCTTCAGGGCGGTCTTCGAGGACAAGGTTGTTCAGGCGGAGGTAAGTCTGTTGCAAATGTTCCGCATCATAGCCCGAACCTGCCATCGAAGCCCAGAAATTCTTGTCGCACACCATGCCCCAGGTGCAGTCGTCCAGCTGGATGTTGCGGCATCCGGCATCGTAGAGGTCGCGGATGACGGTGCGGTAGGCCTTTGCGATGTCACTGATCAATTCTTCATTGTCAGGATAAACGGCATTAGTCGTCCTGCCGTTGTCCCCACGGAACAGCTCGGCATAGAACTGTGCCGGTGCAGGAATGGTCTGCCGTGCGACGACTCCGTCAGTCTCGAACTGTTTCAGAAACTTGAAATGCTCCACGAAAGGGTGGTTCCTGCCGTCAATCTTTCCCGTAAGCGCCACCGAGCCATGAGTCGTCTCTTCGTGATGGAAGAAATAGCCGTGGTCAAGTTCTATATGCTCTGCCCCATTGAATCCCCACATGAAATCGAGATGCCAGTAACTGCGGCGGAACTCGCCGTCGGTGATAACCTGCAGACCGGCCTCTTTCTGCTTGGCAACGAGTTCCGCTATGCATTTGTCTTCCACCTGCTTCAACTCTTCGGCAGTGATTTCGCCTTTTGCGAACCTCACCCTTGCCACCTTTATCTCTTCGGGGCGCAGGAAACTGCCCACGATGTCCGCACGGAACGGTGCGTTCAAAATATTCTTGCTCATAATCTTTTTGCTTTTAATACCAAACTTTCAGTTGTTGGAATCCGGATTTCTTGCTGCAAAACTATCAAAATCATATTCATCAGACAAATATTTTGGAAAAATCAGTAAATTATCCTTAATTTGCATAATAACAACTCATTTTACAGAATATTATCCTACATAATAAACATTAAGCAATATGGAAAATTACGAAGACCTGGACAGGACGGACATAGAAATACTGCGTATCCTGCAGCAGAACTCAAGGCTGACAGCCAAGGAACTCGCCGCAAAGGTGCATCTGTCCCACTCCCCCGCATTCGAGCGTCAGAAACGCCTTGAGAGGGAGGGCTACATAAAAGGTTATATGGCCGTCGTGGATGCAGGAAAAGTGGGCAACGGCATTCTGGTGCTGTGCAACATCCGTCTGAAGCAGCACACGGAAAAATTGATCCAGCAATTCATGGATGCCGTGCAGGACATAGAGGAAATCACGGAATGTTTCAACACCAGCGGCGATTATGATTTCCTGATAAAGGTATATGCCAAGGATATGAAGGATTACCAGAGCTTTATGCAGCACACCCTTGGAAGGATGGAGTGCGTGGGCAGCCTGCACAGCGTATTCGTCATAGATGAGACCAAGAACACCCACGGCGTGACAAT
>JBJEBN010000029.1:0-3583 GCA_051870095.1 Candidatus Cryptobacteroides sp.
AGTCGAGGAGGCCATCTGGAAGGAAATAGTGAAGGAAGTCCTCGAGGATCTTTATCTGCAGTTCTTGTGACATGGTTCAAAGGTATTAAGAACTGCAAATATACCCTTGAACTATCCATTTAGCAAAAATCTAGACCCGGAAGTTTGCTGGTGTCCCCAATTCTAATGATGTTTTAAGTTCGGCTTCAAAACTATCTGTAATGAGGATATTTTTCAGTATTAAACGAACAATTTGAATGAAAATATTAAGGCCTATCTTAAATTCTGAGGGACAGTGAATTAAGAGAAACTACCAGCGATTGGACTGGCAAAATAGAAAATAAACGAACAACTCTAATGACTATTTAAGCGGAAAAACAGCTCTAAAATGCGAGGTTGTATTGTAATATCCGAACATAAAATACGTGTTTATCTCACAAAACGAAGCAACTTTTGTTCGTAAATTCAAAAAAATGAACAGAAATATGGTAAATATTCCGAAAAAATACTATAAATTTGTTCGCGTAATTGTATTTGGAGGATTTTTTCACGCATACTCAATTAAAGACAAATTGTTTAAAAATGGTATGTATCAATGATTATCCTTCAATTCATTTATATTTTTATATATCATAAGGCTAGGAGGGTATGTCAGTTAATTTATTGATAAATAAATATATACAATGAAAATTGGTTGATTTTCCGAACGGGATAAATGATATTTAACAAACAGATTTAATGACAGTGTCCAAGAAAAAACAAACTGACGGAATGAATCCGAACAGATTGAATGAAGAGTCTCTGGTGCCAGCACAGACCTCTCCTCAGTCCCAGTCCAAGGTTCCATCCAAGGACGTGTTCACTTCCTACATATTCTCCACGTCCAGCAGGAGTCTCTCCAAATACGGAGAGCGTCTTCTGATGGAGGTCATATCCGTTGCACAGGAATACACCATAGATGCTGCGTTAGGAATCAACAAGCTCAATTTCAGCGAGAAGTATCAGGAAAAGTTCGCCATCATTGACATCCCTGTCAAGAATCTGCTTAATGCTGACGATACGACCAACTACACCAAGGCGAAGGAAGCCGCGGTGGAACTGATGAAGATCTACCATACCGTGGAGGCCCCGGTGCTTGACGAGAACGGCAATCCAAAGACCTATAGCGATGGTCGTCCACAGTACCAGTTCGCCTCGTTCCATCTTCTCGACAGGGTAACCGTGAACCAGAAGCCAGGAATCGTGTCCGTTAAACTAGGAGAGGAGACCTGGTCTCAGATTCTGGACATGGGCAAGGGATATACGAGATATAACCTCTTGACAGCCAAGAGTCTTGATGATGTTGTGGCGATTCGCCTCTTCCAGCTCATGAGCAATACATCAAAGCCGTTGTATTTCTCCATCGAGAGAATAAAGGGCATTCTCGGGCTTATGGACAAGTACGTTTCTAACCCGACAGGATTTATCAGGCGTGTCATAGAACCTGCAGAAAAAGAGATAAAGGAGAAATGTCCGTTCGAGGTTGTGCACGAGCTCTCGTATGACCAGACAGCGAAGAAAGGTCGGCGGCCGATTGTTGGAATCACCTTCACAAAGGTGAAAAAACAGACAATCATACAAAATCCTGCCGACGTTCTCGATCCATACCTGATGAACGTGCTTATTAAGGATTTCGGTTTTGATGCGAGAGGAATAAGGGCAAACCTCAAGCTTTTCGCGGATCTTATGGAAAACGGTGTCGACATAATCAAGTTCCTGAGCGGAATAGAGGACAAGGCGAAACAGGCCAATAGCCCTCAGGGATATGCAATTAAGTCACTCCAGAATCTCCTTGCCAACAAAAAGCCTCCTGTTAGCAGCAGGGTAGTGGCCGCCGCTCCGGCGGAACCAGTACGGGATACGGAAAAGAAGACGGGAATCGTAGCTTCACCTGCCGTCAAGAAGCGCAAGAAAGCGGGGGATCGTCTGGATGTGAAGACGGCGGACGAATTTGACAACTCTGGACTTGAAGAACTCTAATTAACTCAAACCCATATGGAAGAAGCCACAAAGGAAAGGGCCATGAGTTATATGGCCAAGCTGACGCAGGAGGCACCGCCTCCAAGCAAGTTCTCGTCACCGCTGCCGGAATCCAGGGAGACTGCCTCCGGTCTGCTCCTAGCCTTGTATGGAGCCGAGGTGGCACAGCGGGACGTGGAGTTCAGGCTGGATGATGCGACTGTCTCCAAGGTGGAACGCGTAGTAAAGTGGATGTACGACTCCAAGAAGCGCGGACTGCTCCTCTGCGGTACGCTCGGCAACGGGAAGACTACAATGCTCAGGGCAATCAAGAGGTTCTTCAATTACAATATCTCATACTTTGAGGCGCAGGGCATATACAACCACTTCAAGCAGACTCAGGAGTTCCCGTACATAGGCCAGAAGGATATCCTGCTCATTGATGACCTCGGGGTGGAGCCACAGTCATACAATGACTTCGGTGAAATACGATATCCTCTTGCCGAACTACTTATGCTGAGGTACAAACTGAACAGACCGACAATCATCGCGACCAACTGCACCTTCGAGCAGATAGGGGAGATATACGGGGATCGTCTTCAGGACAGGATGAAGGAGATGTATGCCGTAATCACATATAAGGAACCATCTTACAGGGGTTGAGTTAATAACGCAATAAAATACTTGTAGGGGTATATAATACATTGTTTGAGTTATAAACGTAAAAACGCAATAAATTATAGGCGTAATAAACGAACAAATTGAATGATAGGGAAAAACACCTGTTCCAGAGGCCTGGGGAGAGTTTTTTCAACCCTAATAAACGAACATTTTGAATGACTTTTATGCGTGCAACCTTGAGGACGGCATATCCATGGAATCCCGCATCACGCCATACGGAGTAGACGAGAGTCAGAGGAAGTCCTTTTTCCTTTCATCGCTTGACTATAAAGAATGATTTTCCGAACAATTTTAATGATATATCAATAGAATATGAGAAAGAATTTTGGTGCTAAACCGTGGTCATATCCTCAGCCGGTGCTGATGATAGCCACATATAACGAGGACGGTACTCCAGACATAATGAATGCGGCCTGGGGAGGAATCAGCGACAGCGATGAAATCTCCATCGCAGTCAGCAATACTCACAAGACGGCGGATAACCTCCTGAAGAGGGGAGCGTTCACCGTGAGCTTCGCGGATGTCGCCCATGTTGCCGAGTGTGACTATGTGGGACTCGTATCCGGGAAGAAAGTACCTGACAAGTTCGTCCATGCCGGCTTCCACGCACTGAAGTCAGAGTTCGTAGATGCCCCGCTCGTGGAGGAACTGCCGATGGCTCTCGAGTGCCGCGTTCGTTCCTATGACACCGAGACAGATATTCTCAAGGGAGAGATCGTGAACGTCTCCGCTGACGAATCCGTGCTTACAGACGGTAAGATAGATCCGGCAAAGCTGCGTCCGATAGTCTTCGATCCTGTGAACCACACCTATCTGGAGCTCGGTGCCGTTGTCGGCAAAGCTTTCAGTGACGGCAACAGGCTCAAATAGGGAGGTGCTGATGACAGGACTACTCGAATATGAGCTCGGTGGGGGAGTGCGCGCT
>JBJEBN010000030.1:0-3804 GCA_051870095.1 Candidatus Cryptobacteroides sp.
ATGAAACCGAACATGAAATTCATAACAGCAACACCGCATTTCGCCAAAATGTCGCCAAAACAGAATAAGCAAAATTGCCAAGTAGTTAACTTACAACTGCTTGGCAATTTTACATTGTGCGGGCGAAGGGAATCGAACCCATACGCCTTGCGGCACCAGATCCTAAGTCTGGCTTGTCTACCAATTTCAACACGCCCGCAGACTTTTCCAGTATTTCCTGACTAAAAAAGCGTAACCCCTTGAAAAGAGCTACGCTTTCCTGGTAGCGGGGGAAGGACTCGAACCTCCGGCCTCCGGGTTATGAGCCCGACGAGCTACCAACTGCTCTACCCCGCGATATTGGACTGCAAATATAAGGACTATTTTTGAAACTCCAAAATTTTTTGTTCTTTTTCCTATTTTATTCTAATTTTATCCGTTCAAAATCCATGACAGCATGAAACCGGACATGAAAATAGCCCTGATACAAACCGACATAATCTGGGCTGACCCTGAGGCAAATGTGAAAAAGATGAAAGAAGCCATCGGAGCAAATCCGGGGGCAGACCTCTACATTCTTCCGGAAATGTTCTCCACTGGATTCAACGGAGAATGTGAGACGGAACCGTCCCTGACACTCAAGGTGATGGAAGACATCGCATCAGAGAATGGATGCGCAGTTGCGGGAAGCGTAGCGCTACAGCTCAGGAGCGGTGAGAGGGTGAACCGGTTCTTTTTCGTGACTCCTGAAGGCGTTTTCCATTATGACAAGAAGCATCTTTTCACTTACTCGGGCGAAGACAAGAAGTTTTCGGCAGGAAAGGAAAGGGTGATTGTGGAATGGAAAGGGTTCAGGATACTCCTTACCGTTTGCTATGACCTCAGATTCCCTGTCTGGAGTCGCAACCGCGGGGATTATGACATGATGATCTGCGTTGCAAGCTGGCCGCTGACGAGGCGGTTTGCGTGGGACAGTCTGCTGAGGGCCCGGGCAATCGAGAACCAATGCTACGTGGCAGCCGTGAACCGCATTGGAGAAGACCCGTCATGCAGCTATGACGGAGGAAGCGTCCTTCTGGATCCGCTCGGAAGAACAATCACCTCCTGCGCCGACTCCATGGAGCAGGTCGCAGAAGGCGACATAAACATTGATTATCTTGAAGAGTGCCGCCGGAAATTCCCCGTTCTTGACGATGCGGACATTTTCCGGATTATCTGACGGTCCTCTGTCAGAATCCTTTCACTTCGTGGCACCAGCCATGAATATCCTCGATTTCACCCTTCTGGATGCCGGTTATCATTTTGTACAGCCTTGTGCTGACCGGACCTACCTCTCCGTCAGGGCAGTAGCGATAGACAGTCCTCACCTTGTCCTCCTCGAGAATATCTTTCACGTCGATGTGTGACATCGGGGTGATAACCACAGCCGTGCCGCAACCACCGGTCTCTTCGAACTCAGCAAGTTCCTCGAGAGGGATATGCCTCTTCTCGACAGTCATGCCAAGGTCTGCAGCTATCTCCTGGAGGGATTTGTTCGTGATGGACGGCAGGACGCTGTCTGAAAGCGGAGTCACATACGAATTTCCCTTGATGCCGAAGAAGTTGGAAGATCCGAATTCATCGATGAATTCATGAGTGCTGGAGTTGAGATACAGAAGCTCCATATATCCCTGATTGTGGGCAATTTGATATGGACGGAAAGTAGCTGCATAATTGGCTCCCACCTTGTAGCTTCCCGATCCTCTTGGGGCAGCGCGGTCATAGTTGAGAGGAATGACACCGGCAAATGATTTCATATTGGCACCGTAATAGCTTCCTACAGGTGCTACCATGACTGCAAAAAGCACGTCGTTCGGAGGTGTAAGCTGCATCTTGGGCTGGATGCCCATCAGCAAAGGGCGGACATAGAGGGCGGAGTCGTGTCCATATGGAGGCATGAATTCACGGTTTGCCTTGACGGCGCGCTCGCACATCTGAATGAACATTTCGTCCGAAGGTTCCGGCAGGCCGAGGAAACGGGCCGTACGCTGGATTCTGTGGGCGTTCTCGAAAGGTCTGAACAGCACCACTTTGCCGTCCTTCTGTGTGAAAGCCTTCAAGCCCTCGAAGCAGGAGAAGGAATAATGGAATACGCAAGTGAAAGGGTCAAGATCGAATTCGAATTTTTCCGTTTCCCATATATCCGACCATTCGCCGTCTTTCCATCTTGCGAGTATAAGGGTCTTGGTTCTGTAGGCGTCGAATCCTAGGGACGCCCAATTTATCTGTTCCATAATTATTTGGGTATTCTATTTTTTATCATTTCATAATACCAGATCTCTCCATTCGCTACGTTCAGTCGAGATGACAAGAATTAATTTGCTCAGTCGAGATGACAAGAATTAATTTGCTCAGTCGAGATGACAAGAAATGAAAGAAGCGATCCAGTCGCCGACCTCGTCGGTGCCGGAAGCCCTTCCGCCGTCTGCAAGGTCTTCTGTCACAACTCCTGCATCGAGCGAAGCAGCCACGGCATCCCTGATGGCCTTGCCCTCTTCCTTGAGTGAGAAGGCATATTCGAACATCATTGCCACGGAAAGAATCGTGGCTACAGGATTGGCAATGTTCTTGCCGGCAGCCTGCGGATATGACCCGTGGATAGGCTCGAAGACTGAAGTATGTTCCCCTACCGATGCAGAAGCAAGAAGCCCCATTGAGCCTGATACACAGCTTGCCTCGTCAGTCAGGATATCCCCGAAAGTATTCTCGGTGACAAGCACGTCGAAAAACTTGGGACCGGTTATCAGTTTCATGGCAGCATTGTCAACATACATGAAATCAGTCTCGACATCCGGATACTGAGGAGCCATCTCCTGGGCTATCTGTCTCCACAGACGCGAAGACTCCAGCACATTTGCCTTGTCCACCACAGTCAGATGCTTTCTCCTCAGGCGTGCATATTCAAACGACAGACGAAGAATCCGTTCCACCTCGTAGCGGTGATAGATATTGGTATCGTAAGCAGTGTCACCATTGTCCCTGCGGCCTTTCTCACCGAAATACATTCCTCCGGTCAACTCCCTGATACAGAGGAAATCAGCTCCGTCAACAAGTTCCTTTTTCAAAGGACTTTTGTGAACAAGCGGACCGAAAGTCTCCACAGGACGCAGATTGGCGTAAAGCCCAAGCTTCTTGCGCATTGCAAGCAAGCCCTGCTCAGGACGGACCCTGGCCGTAGGATTATTGTCAAAACGCGGATCACCGACCGCACCGAAAAGCACGGCCTGGCTTTCCATGCAGATTCTGAAAGTCTCCTCAGGGAAAGGATCACCGTAAGCGTCTATGGCACAAGCGCCAACCAATCCGGATGTATAACGAGCCTCATGTCCGGACCGTGTGCATACCGCATCCACGGCCTTCAGCCCCTGGGCCACGACCTCCGGTCCTATGCCGTCACCGGGAAGTACAGCTATATTAAGTATCATGTCGTCAATATTTAGATTTCCTTGATTCGTATTCCTGGATTTTATCCTTGTTCTCAAGAAGATAGTCGATGTCATCGAGAGCATTCATGAAACAGTATTTCTTGTAGGCGTTCAGTTCGAAGCCGGTAGTGGATCCTGTAGCGAGATTGGTGACAGTCTGAGCCGGCACATCCACCCTCACCCTGGTGTTGCTGTCTGCATCTATGGAAGCGAAGAGTTCCTGAAGAAAAGCCTCCGAGACTACTACTGGAAGAACGAAATTGTTAAGTTCATTATTCTTGTGAATATCAGCGAAAAAGCTGGAAATCACCACTTTGAATCCATATCCGGCAATTGCCCAGGCTGCATGTTCGCGGCTTGA
>JBJEBN010000030.1:3904-18707 GCA_051870095.1 Candidatus Cryptobacteroides sp.
CCGGGCTGGCGTATTTCAAATCCTGCATCGGCAAGCACCTTGTCTATGCCCTCCGCGCGTATCTGGGAAACGACCTCCCACGACCCGGGAACAAGCCATGCGACCACTCCGTCTGCCTTGCGGCGGCCTGCGGCTATGGATGCGAAAGCCCTGAAATCCTCTATCCTGCCATTGGTGCAGGCGCCAAGGAATACATAGTCCACCTTCTTGCCGACCATGGCATCTGCTGGACGGAAGTCCATATAAGACAATGATTTGGCAAATGAATCCCTGCCCTGCGCAGGAACATCCTCCATGGACGGAATCCTCCCGCTGATCCCGACGCCCATACCGGGATTGGTCCCGTATGTAATCATCGGCTCGATCTGCGAAGCATCGAAGATGATTTCCTTGTCGAAAACGGCATCGTCATCGCTTCGGAGAGTCTTCCAATATTCCACGGCCCTGTCCCACTGTTCTCCGGAAGGAGCATATTCCCTTCCCTTGAGATATGCGAAAGTCGTCTCGTCAGGAGCCACGAAACCTCCACGTGCCCCCATCTCGATGGACAGGTTGCAGAGAGTAAGGCGCCCCTCCATTGACATATCCCGGACTGCACTGCCAGCATATTCCACAAAATATCCCGTCGCTCCTGAAGTGCTGATTTCCTTCATTATATAAAGGGCCACATCCTTGGCAACCACTCCTTTGCCGAGCTTTCCCTCAATCCTGATTCTCATCGATTTGGGTTTCTGCTGGAGAATGCACTGCGAAGCCATCACCATCTCGACCTCGCTCGTACCTATGCCGAAAGCAATGGCACCGACGGCTCCGTGGGTGGATGTATGGGAATCACCGCACACTATGGTCATACCCGGTAGCGAGAGTCCCCTTTCAGGTCCTACTACATGGATGATTCCGTTGCGGCTGTCCATCATACCGAAATATGACAGGCCGAACTCGCGCGCATTTGCCTGAAGGGCATCGAGCTGCTTCCTGGAAACGGGGTCCCGGACCGGTTTGTCCTGGTCGCGGGTCGGGGTGTTGTGGTCCGGCATGCAGAAGATTCTCTCCGGCCTGAAGCATTTTATACCCCTGGACTTCAGGCCTTCGAACGCCTGGGGCGAAGTCACCTCATGGCAATAGAGCCTGTCGATGTAGAGCTGCTGCGGACCGTCCTCGATGCGGCTCACGATGTGCGAATCCCAGATTTTGTCAAAAAGAGTGTTCATCTCAGATGCTGTGAATCTTGTTTATACAGTCGACATAAGCCTCTACGGAAGCTGTGACGATATCTGTGCTCGAACCAAAGCCATAGAATATATGTCCTTCGTTCTCGACCTGCATGTGAACCTTGCAGAAGTCGTCCGAGCCTTTGGTTATACCCTGTATCGTGAATTCGTTGATATTGATCTTGCGCTTCACAATCTGCCTGAGGGCATTGATGGAAGCATCCACAGGGCCGTTTCCGGTAGCCGCTGCCTCGAATTTCTCACCGGCTATGTCGATTCCGATGGAAGCTACAGGCTTCATTCCTATGCCGCTAGTAGCCTGGAGCCAGTCCACCTTTACGATCTGCTCGTGAGATCTGTCGGCCCCTGCAAGCATGAGGATGTCATCGTCGCAGATTTCCTTCTTCTTGTCGGCAAGCTTGAGGAATTCCTGATATACCTTGTCAAGTTTCTCTTCGCTGAGCTTCACCCCGAGAGATTCGAGACGATATTTCAGGGCAGCGTGACCGCTTCGTGCCGTGAGGACTATCGAATTGGTATCCAGGCCTATATCCTTCGGGTCGATGATCTCGTATGTGGAGACATTTTTCAGCACACCGTCCTGATGTATGCCGGATGAATGGGCGAACGCATTGCGTCCGACAATCGCCTTGTTGGGTTGCACCGGCATGTTCATAAGGTTGGAGACCATCCTGCTCAAAGGATAAATCTTCGTGGTGTTGATGTTAGTATGAAGGTCAATGTCGTGGTGCGACTTGATTATCATAGCAATCTCCTCGAGGGAAGTGTTTCCGGCCCTCTCGCCCACCCCGTTTATCGTGACTTCGCACTGACGGGCTCCGTTCAGCAGACCAGACATCGTGTTGGCCGTGGCCATACCGAGGTCGTTGTGGCAATGGGTGGATATTATGGCCTTGTCGATATTGGGAACATTGTCACAGAGATACTTGATCTTTGCGCCATATTCCTCCGGCAGACAGTAACCCGTCGTGTCGGGGATGTTGACGACGGTTGCACCTGCTGCTATGACTGCCTCCACGACCTTTGCAAGGTATTCATTGTCAGTCCTTCCGGCATCCTCCGCATAGAACTCCACGTCATCAACAAAATTCCTGGCATATTTCACCGCCTTCACCGCCCTTTCGAGAATTTCCTCACGGTTGGAGTTGAATTTATACCTGATATGGGAGTCGGATGTGCCAATGCCGGTATGGATTCTCTTGTGCTTTGCGAATCTGAGGGCTTCCACAGCCACATCTATATCCTTCTGCACGGCCCTTGTCAGGGCACAGATCGTCGGCCATGTTACCGCCTTTGAAATCTCGATGACGGAATTGAAGTCACCGGGACTGGAAATCGGGAATCCAGCCTCGATGACATCGACGCCAAGAGACTCGAGAGCCTTGGCAACCTGGATTTTCTCAACCGTATTGAGCTGACATCCAGGCACCTGCTCGCCGTCCCTCAGGGTCGTGTCGAAAAAATAGACTCGGTTCTTGTCCATGATGGAGTCCTTGGTTCAGGTATTATTTATTCTCCGGACGGAGTGTACGTACTGTTTCAGCTGTTCTCCACATCTCACTGTCATGGAGGACCTTGAGCTCCTTCTCAAGACCTTCGCGATAGTCAGGCTTGGAGTTGGAATCTATGGAAATCTGCGCTTCGGTTCCGTTCTGAACGCTCTCATAGAGCTGTTCCACTACAGGTTTGATGGCGTCATGGAAACGAGGATACCAGTCAAGCGCACCCCTCTGCGCGGTAGTGGAGCAGTTTGCATACATCCAGTCCATTCCTTTCTGTGCGAAAAGCGGCATGAGTGACTGTGTAAGCTCCTCTACGGTCTCGTTGAAAGCCTCGCTCGGGGTATGTCCGTGCTCGCGGAGTACTTCATACTGTGCCTGGAGAAGGCCCTGGATGGCGCCCATGAGCGATCCGCGCTCTCCAGTAAGGTCTGAAACGGCCTCACGCTGGAATGTTGTCTCGAAGAGATATCCAGAACCGATGCCGATGCCGAGAGCGATGGTACGATCGTATGCTCGTCCTGTAACATCCTGTCCTATAGCGAATGACGCATTGATTCCCCTGCCATCGAGGTAAAGTGAACGGACAGTCGTGCCCGATCCTTTTGGAGCAACCATTATCACATCAACGTCTGCAGGAGGCACGCATCCGGTGCGGTCGCTCCATGTGATTGCGAATCCGTGTGAGAAATAGAGTGCCTTGCCCGGAGTGAGGTAAGGTTTGATCCTCGGCCATACGGACATCACTGCTGCGTCAGAAAGCAGGCACATGATGATAGTACCCTTCTCGCAAGCCTCTTCGATACCGAAAAGAGTCTCTCCCGGAACCCAGCCGTCGGCAACAGCCTTGTCGTAAGTCTTGCCTGGGCGCTGTCCCACTATCACGTCAAAACCATTGTCACGAAGGTTCAGGGACTGTCCTGGGCCCTGGACGCCGTAACCGATGACTGCGATTTTCTCGCCTTTGAGTGTTTCCCTTGCTTTTTCAAGTGTGAATTCTTCACGGGTGATGACATTTTCTTCCACACCACCAAAATTAATCTTTGCCATATAGAATATGATTTGTTAAAATTTGTTGTTTCTGTTGATTTCCCTTTCCTTGAGATATTCCTGAAGAGGCTCCTGCCTCTCTCTTGACACCACGATGCGGCCCGAACGCTGGAACTGCAAGACACCGAACTGGTTGAGATGGTCATAAAGCTCCTGGGTCTGATCCGTTGTCCCGACTTTGGAAATGACGGTAAAATCCTTATTGAGCTCTATTATCTTGGCATTGTGGTTCTGAAGGAGTTCCTCGATGTTGCCCGAATCCATTATCTTGTCGGTCTGTACCTTGTACAGTGCGAGTTCCCTGTAAACTATGTCCTTGTCGGAATAATGGAACACACGCACCACATCGACCTTTTTCTCAATCTGCTGCACGACCTCCAGAATTTTCTTGGGGGTCGCATCCGTCACGATCGTGATTGTATGGATTCCCTCGATGGGAGATGCCCCGGCAGCAAGACTCGATATGTTCAGGCTGTGCCTGGTGAATATGTTGGCAATCTGCGTAAGCAGGCCTATCTGGTTCTCGGAATGAATGACTACCGTATATTTTCTTATTGTATTGTCTTCCATATTGTCATAATCTGTAGATTCCGTTAAACGGAACCTGATTTATTTCTCATACCACTCCGTTTCGGAAAGCATTATCCTGTCAACGCTATGTCTCGGAGGAATCATAGGCATCACATTCTCCATCTCCTCCACATGTACGACAAGCATGCGGGCCTGATCGTCAGAGAACAAACGGCAGACAGCATCCTTCAGGTCCTCCCTGCGTTCAACTGTCTCTCCCTTGATACCGTATGCGGCTGCTATCAGCATATAATCGGGATTCATCATCCTTGTAGCCGAATACCTTCCCTCGAAGAACATTTCCTGCCACTGGCGGACGTTTCCAAGCCAGTTGTTGTTGAGAATCACAATCTTGACTCCAGTTCTCTCCTGCATTACAACCCCGAGTTCCTCGATGGTCATCTGTATGCCTCCGTCTCCTGAAAACAGGCAGACAGGTCTGTCAGGTGCGGCCATCTTGGCTCCGATTGCGGCAGGAAGTCCGAATCCCATGGTCCCGAGCCCACCGGAGGTGATAAAACTGCGGGGTGTGCTGAACCTCGAATATCTTGCAGCCATCATCTGGTTCTGACCGACATCGGTGACTACGATTGCCTTGCCGCCGGTGACTTTTGAAACCATGTCCACGACCTCGCCCATCCTGATGGCTCCGGAGATAGGATTGATTTCATGGGATATAACCTTCTCCACCTCGACCTTGCGGCATGTAGCGAAACTGTCTCTCCACTGCTTCCTGCTTGCAGGCCTGATTCTTTCAGTCAGGGCCTTGAGAGCCTTGCGTGCATCAGCATTGATTCCAAGGTCAACCGGGACGATCTTGCCGATTTCCGATGCATCTATATCTATATGTATGACTTTCGCCTGCCTTGCATAGGTCTGGACCGGACCGGTCACCCTGTTGTCGAAGCGCATCCCTACAGCTATGAGCACATCACATTCATTGGTCTTGATGTTCGGAGCAATGCTTCCGTGCATTCCTATCATGCCTTCGTAGAGACTGAAATCCGACGGGAGGGCACCTATTCCGAGCAATGTACACGCAGCCGGGATGTCACCTTTTTCAAGGAATTCCTTCAATTCCTTTTCAGCTCCGCTAATCAGGACTCCCTGTCCGAAAACCACCAGAGGTTTCTGCGCGGCGTCTATCATTGCGGCAGCCTCATCATATATTTCATCAGGCACATCAATCTCCGGAACATAACTTCTTATGAATCCGCATTTTTCATAGCAGAAATCAGTGAGCCCGTCCTGCGCGTCCTTGGTAAAATCGAGAACGACTGGTCCCGGGCGGCCCGTCCCGGCGATGAAGAATGCTTTTGCAACTGCCCACGCGACATCTTCGGCACGCCTTATCTGGTAGTTCCATTTGGTTATAGGGGTGGTAAGTCCTATTATGTCAGCCTCCTGGAATGCATCAGTACCAAGTGAGCTTGCAGGGACCTGGCCTGTTATGACGACCACAGGAGTCGAATCTGCCATGGCATCGGCAACCCCCGTGATTACATTGGTAGCCCCCGGACCCGAAGTGACAATCACCGCTCCCGGCCTGCCCTTCACCCTCGCATAACCCTGAGCCGCATGGATTGCGCCCTGCTCATGCCTGACCAGCACATGCCTGAGAGAGTCAGAATATTGATGAATCTTGTCATAAACAGCCATTACCTGACCACCCGGATAACCGAATATCGTATCCACTCCCTCTTCTGCGAGAGAGAGCAGCAATGCTTCAGCTCCGGTAACCTGATGATGTTTTGTGTCTGTTGCCATAATATGATTTTGCAGTCGTTAGTTTCAGTCGTTAATAATCCGGACAGCACCTTTGTCCGCAGAACTTACCATTGAAGCATAAGCCTTCAGGCTCCTGGAGACTTCGCGGTTGCGCACCGGAGGGGTGAATGCCTTCCTGCCCCTTGCAAGTTCTTCCTCTCGTCTTTGGCGGAGCTGTTCCGGGGTCAGATGGACATTGATGCTCCTTGAAGGAATGTCTATTTCGATGATGTCCCCGTCGCGTACAAGCCCGATTTCTCCTCCTGCTGCGGCCTCAGGGGAAATATGTCCGATGCTCAGGCCTGACGTGCCTCCGCTGAAGCGTCCGTCCGTGATGAGGGCACATTCCTTTCCGAGATGCATGGATTTGATATATGATGTCGGATAAAGCATCTCCTGCATTCCGGGACCGCCCTTTGGACCTTCGTAAGTGATCACCACCACATCACCGGCCTTGATCTTGCCTGAAAGGATGCCGTCGCAGGCAGCCTCCTGAGAATCAAACACTTTCGCAGGACCGGAGAATTTCCATATTGATTTGTCCACTCCGGCAGTCTTGATGACGCAGCCGTCTTTGGCGATGTTGCCGAAAAGGACTCCGAGTCCTCCGTCCTTGGTGTATGCGTGGGCGAGGTCGCGGATGCAGCCTTCTTCACGGTCCATGTCAAATGATTCATAGTCAGTGCTCTGGCTGCCCATTTGCGTGCTGAATCTGTTGGCCGGTGCGCTGGAATATATGCCTTTGGCTTCCTCAGTGACATTCGGACTGCCGATGCAGTAAGAGTCAATTTCTTCCGCAAGGGTCATTCCGTCCACCCTCTTCAAGGATGTATCCACAAGGCCTCCCTTCGCCAGTTCATTCATTATCGCCACGATACCACCGGCACGGTTCACATCCTGGACATGGTATTTCGCGGTGTTGGGCGCTACCTTGCACAGACAAGGGACCTTGCGGGAAAGAGCATCTATGTCCGACATCCTGAAATCCGCTCCTGCCTCATTCGCAACGGCAAGGAGATGAAGGACTGTGTTGGTGGAACCTCCCATAGCTATGTCGAGGGCCATTGCATTGAGGAATGCCTGGCGGGTGGCGATTGAACGCGGAAGTACCGATTCGTCACCTTCCTCATAATAGCGGTATGCATTCCTGACAACCAGGCGCGCCGCCTTGCGGAAAAGTTCAAGTCTCCTGCTGTGGGTGGCGACAATCGTTCCGTTGCCCGGGAGCGAGAGTCCTATGGCCTCCGTAAGGCAGTTCATTGAATTGGCAGTGAACATTCCGGAGCAGCATCCGCAACCAGGGCATGCACAGCTTTCGATTTTCGCAACCTGATTGTCATCTACCGAACTGTCAGCCGACTTGACCATGGCATCGATGAGGTCGAGCCTGTCCTGTCCCATCACACCAGCTTCCATAGGGCCTCCGGATACGAATACGGCAGGTATGTTAAGCCTCATGGCAGCCATCAGCATACCGGGAGTGATTTTGTCACAGTTGCTTATGCAGATCATCGCATCGGCCTTGTGGGCATTGACCATATATTCGACCGAGTCTGCGATTATGTCCCTTGAAGGAAGGGAGTAGAGCATTCCGTCATGGCCCATTGCAATGCCGTCATCAACCGCAATCGTATTGAATTCAGCGGCATAGCATCCCTGCGCCTCGATTTCTGCCTTCACGATCTGACCGATTTCGTGAAGATGTGTATGACCCGGTACGAACTGGGTGAACGAGTTTACAACCGCAATTACCGGCCGTCCCATCTGCTCTTTCTTCATTCCGGCCGCGATCCACAATGCCCTGGCTCCCGCCATCCTTCTTCCCTGCATTGTCATCGCGCTTCTGAGTTCATGTTTCATGGTGCAAAAATATCGCTGTATTTGTTAATATATATACTTATTATAAAATGTAAGCCTTCTGAATGACTGACGCCCCTTCCGGCTGACCGGGAGGGGCGTCATTATATATCTTATATAAAATCATAAGCGTCACCTACCCGGTCCAAGTTCACAAATGACAAGGACTAGCACGCTAATGACGCTGATAATATTGGATATTATACTCATTTTCAGCCTTTGTTATTACCATTTATAACCGCTTACAAACCGTAAGCGGAAACAAAACTACGAAAGTATTTTCAAAAACAAAATTTTTTCTGATATTTTTTGCATGGATTATGATGAACCGTCATTTCTTCGATGACGAGAGCACCATGAAAACCACTGCGCCCATGGTCAGAATAATACCCGCTATCACATTGACTGTCAGCGGTTCTCCAAATGCCACAGTTCCCACTATGATGGCAGTTACCGGCTCGAACACACCGAGGACGGATGCCTTTGTCGCCCCGATTTTCCTTGTTGCCAGGGCGAGGGTTGCCGTGGAGACTATGGTCGGAAGCACGGCAAGTCCCAGGAGATTTATCCAGGCAGACACTCCGCTTAACCCCGTCACCAGAGAATGCCCGGCAATCATGGCACGGACAAAGAACACCACGGTACCGACAATCAATGCATAGAATGTGAGCAGGGTGTTCGGGACACTCCTTATAGCTTTGCTCCTGTTCACTATCACTATGAACATGGCATAGGCGAGGGCGGAAGCGCCTGAAAAGAGGATGCCCGAGAAGCCTACGGATGAATTTTCGTTCCCCGTGAGAATGACAACGCCCACGAAAGTGAGAAGAATCGAGAGCCATACCTGCCATGTGGGATAGACTTTCATGAATACCATGATCAGGGCCACCAGCACCGGATATAGAAACACTATTGTTGTGGCAAGTCCCGACGGAATGTATTTGTAGGCCTCGAAAAGGAAGAGGCTGCTTGCCGTGAACAGGAGTCCGAGTATCAGAAGGCGTGATGCCTGACGGGCAGTGATTCTGAAACTGCAACGGGTGGCGGCAAGCCATATAGCAAGAAGTACGACCGAAAGGCCGTACCTGAAGAAAAGTATGTTCTCCACCGGAGCTCCCGCATTGAGCAGGGGCATCGCGAAAAGAGGATTGAGGCCGTAGGATACTCCCGTGATTATTCCGGCCCCATATCCTGTTATTGAATCCTTATCCATTACCGGAATACCTCAAGCTTTCAGGATTGCATCAGGAGAGGAAAGCAAGCATGGCATCAATGTCAGAGACTGCGAAACTTTCCTGTCTTCCGTCCGCAAGGTTTTTCAGATTGATTCTGCCTTCAGCGACCTCGGTCTCTCCGACTATGGAAATGAACGGAATGGACTTCTTGTCGGCATAGTCGAACTGCTTCTTCAGCTTTGTCTGTTCCGGATAGATTTCGCATGCCACTCCCCTGTCCCTGAGCGACTTGACTACAGGTATAAGGTAACGGAGCTCATTGGAACCCATATTGGCGAAAAGAAGCTTGGTGCATGAGGTGACTTCCGCAGGGAACTTGTCAAGTCCTTTGAGGACATCATATATGCGGTCCGCTCCGAATGAAATGCCGACTCCGGACATGTCAGGAAGTCCGAATATGCCGGTCAGGTTGTCGTAGCGTCCGCCTCCGCAGATGCTTCCGATGGCAAAGTCCTTTGCCTTGACCTCGAATATGGCTCCAGTATAATAATTGAGTCCCCTTGCAAGGGACAGGTCCATCTCAACATCCTGTCCGATGCCTGCCGCATCGATGAGTCCGAAGAGTTCCTCCAGTTCATCAAGTCCCTTGATACCTGTCTCCGAAACGATTCCGGAAGCGGACTTTCCTCCCATCAGTTCACGCATGGACGCAATCTTCGCTGCAGTCGTTCCGGAAAGAGTGAGCACAGGGCGTATCACGGCAATCGCCTCATCGCTCAGACCTGCCTGTCTCATCTCTGCCTCAACAGCCTCCAACCCGATTTTGTCAATCTTGTCTATGGCGACAGTGATGTCCACCACCTTGT
The DNA here is from genome assembly GCA_051870095.1 of Candidatus Cryptobacteroides sp. Lineage (GTDB taxonomy): Bacteria > Bacteroidota > Bacteroidia > Bacteroidales > UBA932 > Cryptobacteroides. Next base: position 13,921 of record JBJEBN010000030.1, read on the forward strand.
CAGGGAATCCGCAGATCTCAGCCATTCCGGTCAGGACCTTGCGGTTGTTTATCTTTATGCAGACATTGACATCGAAAAGCGAGAACACCTTATCGACCATCTGGACAAGTTCAAGTTCGTTAAGTAGTGATTTTGAACCGATTACATCGACATCACACTGATAGAACTCCCTGTAGCGGCCTTTCTGGGGACGGTCAGCCCTCCACACCGGCTGGATCTGGAAACGCTTGAACGGGAACGATATCTCGTTCTGGTGCTGCACGACGAAACGGGCAAACGGGACGGTCAGGTCGTAGCGGAGGCCTTTCTCGCAGACCTTCAGTGAAAGCGCCTTGCTGTTGTAGAGGTCTTCAGTGCCTTCGACCTTGTAATCGTCATAGTCGATATGGGAGAATGCGTCACCCGAATTGAGGATGCGGAAAAGAAGCTTGTCTCCTTCATCTCCGTATTTGCCGAGCAGGGTGCCCAGATTCTCCATTGAAGGAGTCTCAATCGGAGCATATCCATAAGTCTTGAATACTGAACGTATTGTGTCGAATATATAGTTCCTTCCCGCCATTTCGGCAGGTCCGAAATCTCTTGTACCTTTAGGGATTGATGGTTTCTGTGCCATGTCGTTGCTATATGGTTTATATAAGTAATCGGTTAATCCGAGCAAAGTTAAGAAAAAAATCATCAGAATGTGAAACTTTTTGTATATTTGGGGTTCATTTCAACGGGAATCAAATGGAAAAGAGACTGTTTCTGATTGACGGCCACGCCCTTGTGTTCAAGATGTACTATGCTTTCCTGCGCCATCCGATGATCAACTCGAAGGGTGCTGACATGTCAATCCTGTTCGGCTTCACAAAATATGTCCTCGAACTCATAGAGAAGGAGAAACCAACCCACCTCGCCATTGCTTTCGACCCTCCGGGAGGCACATTCAGGCACGAAATGTTCCCTCAGTACAAGGGTACGAGGGAGGAGACCCCGCAGCTGGTGATAGATGCCCTGGAGCCGCTTGTGGAAATCTGCGGTGCCCTGCGCATCCCGGTGCTGATGGTCAAAGGTTTTGAGGCCGACGATGTGATCGGTTCCATGGCAAAGAAGGCGGAGAAGGAGGGCTTCACCGTATATATGGTCACACCGGACAAGGACTACGGACAGCTCATTTCCGAACATATTTTCCAGTTCAAGCCGGGAAAATCCGGCGGAGAGAACGAATTGCTCGACAAAGCCGGAATATGTAAAAAATATGGTATCGAAAGACCGGAGCAGGTCATAGAGATTCTGACGATTTGCGGAGACACGGCTGACAACGTACCCGGGGTCAAGGGAGTCGGCGAGGTCGGAGCAGGCAAGCTGATTGCGAAATACGGCACCGTTGACAATATCTACAGCCATATTGACGAGCTCACTCCGAAGCAGAGAGAGGCATTCAGGAATGCCGGGGACCATATCGGTCTGAGCCACACATTGGTGACAATAAAGACCGACATCGCCCTGAATACCACCGGAGAGGACATGAAAGTGGATTTCGAGTTCGACCCGAAAGTCGCCGACCTGTTCGAGAAATATGAATTCGGATCGCTGAAGAAATACATCAGCCATATAGAGACCGGGCCTAAGGAAGAGGAACGCAAGCTCATCGTGGAAAGGGTTTCTCCGGAAAGGCTTGCGGATGAAGCACGCAAGGCAGGAAGGTGCTCAGTAATCACTGAAGCAGAGCAGTCAGGACTGTTCACCCCTGTCAGGAAAGTTACCATGGCAGTCGAGACTTCTGATTCCATGAAATGCCTTGCCGCAGATGGAGATCCTTCCGAATTCGAGGCAATTCTTTCCGACGAGGCTGTGGCAAAATTCGGATACGACCTGAAATATCAGAGCAACATATTGTTGTACAACGGGATATCCCTTGAAGGCAAGCTCTTCGACATAGAACTGATGCACTACCTCATCAATCCTGAGAAAAGCCACAAGCTGGACATCCTGTCCCGCACATACCTCGACCTGAGCATATCGGAAGGGAACAAGTCTGGAAAGGAAGAAACGCCTCTGTCCCTCTTCGACGACGCTCCTGTGCGGGAGGACGAGGGAGAACGCACTGAGGAGGCCGCAGTGACAATCCTCCTCGGAGTGAAGGTGATGGAAGACATGACGGCCCTCGGCTTCGAAGGAATGTATTCGAGCATGGAGGAGCCTCTGCTGAAAGTGCTTTCGAAGATGGAAATGGAGGGTGTGAAGGTGGATGTAGTGCAGCTGAGAAGATATGCAGCATCGCTTGCCAAGGAGATGAACGACATTCAGGACAGGGTAAGGGAGATGGCTGGAGAGCCGGAACTCAACATCTTGTCACCCAAACAGATAGGTGCCCTTATTTTCGAAAAGCTGAACCTCGACCCGAAAGTGAAGCCGAAGACCGGAGTAAGATATGTCTATCCGACCGACGAGGACACCCTGACGGCACTTGCCCACAAGCATCCGATAATCAACGAGATACTTGAATACAGGGGCGTAAAGAAACTCCTGTCCACATACATCGAGCCGTTCCCGAACTATATATCTACGGTGACCGGCAAGATACATACTACTTTCAATCAGGCACTCACAGCAACAGGACGCCTGAGTTCATCCAAGCCGAACCTCCAGAACATCCCTATCAGGACGGAAAGAGGCAAGGAAATACGCAAGGCCTTCGTGCCGGGCAGACCGGACGGGCTCATCGTATCGGCCGACTATTCACAGATCGAGCTCCGCATCATGGCCCATCTGAGCTGCGACAGCCACCTTATCGAGGCATTCAGGAAAGGCCAGGACGTGCATGCCATAACCGCATCAAAAATCTTCAAGATTGCACTTGAGGATGTGACTTCCGACCAGAGGCGCATCGCAAAGACGGCGAACTTCGGAATCATGTACGGAATATCCGCCTTCGGACTCGCCCAAAGGCTCAAGATGGGACGCGCCGAAGCCAAGAAAATAATAGAAGACTACTTCGCCAATTTCCCGGCGATATCATCCTATATAAATGACACCCTCGCCGCTGCAAGGGAATGCGGTTATGTGGAGACCCTTTTCGGAAGGAGGAGATATCTTCCTGACATCAATTCCAAAAACGGGACAGTCCGCTCTCTTGCAGAGAGGAACGCAATCAACGCCCCGATTCAGGGCACCTCTGCCGACATAATCAAGATTGCGATGATAAATGTCGACCGCAGAATCGCCGAGGAAGGGCTTAGGAGCAGGATGGTCCTCCAGATTCACGACGAACTCGTGTTCGATGCCCTGAGCGAAGAAGTTGACAGGCTCGAGGCCATCGTGAAGGAAGAAATGGAGAATGTTATCGCCCTGTCGGTACCTTTAACTGTTGAATGTAATCATGGAAACAACTGGCTCGAAGCTCACTAAACTCTGCGACACTGAACTCGTGCGCCTGGCGGCCCAGCAGAACCAGGCCGCATTCATCGTGCTCTACACCCGGTACAACATCGGAGTCAGAAGCCACATAGCCCATTATGTCACCCAAAAGGAGGACATAGAGGACATCTGCCTCGAGAGCTTCCAGAAGGCTTTCAGCCAGATTGAGTCATACAATCCGGATTTCAAGTTCTCCACCTGGCTCTACCGCATCGCCCGTAACACGGCGTTCGACCACCTGAGCAGGCATGACCGAGAGAAAAACAACCTCCCGACCACATCCATCAGCGAGGATTTCGCCGAACTGAAGGATCTTCCGGCCACGACCCACAATCCTGAAGAAGACATAATCAACCAGCAGGAATACGACAAGTGGCTGACCAACATCGAGAAGCTGAAGGACGACTACAGGACGGTCGCCAAGATGAACCTCATCGACAATTTCGGATACAAGGAGATTGCCGATGCCCTCGACATGCCGATAAACACTGTCAAAACCAAGATCAGAAGGGCCAAGGCCCAGCTGCTCAGGATGATGGACTATTCCGACGAACTACTCTGACAAAAACACATTGCCATGACATTCGAAGAATTCATTACATTCACAGAACATACCTTCCCGGATCTGACGGACAGGCAGAAGGAGCAATTCCGCATGATGGATGCCCTGTATCAGGACTGGAACTCGAAGATAAACGTCATCTCGAGGAAAGACATAGACGGACTTTACAGCCATCATGTCCTGCATTCCCTCGCCATTGCAGCCTATCTCAAATTCCAGCTGCCGGACCTCTATGCATCATTCACGCGAAAAGATGAAGGCAAGCCTCTGAGCATCCTTGACCTCGGCACGGGAGGCGGCTTCCCTGGAATACCGCTGGCCACATTGTTCCCTCAAGTGCAGTTCACTCTCTGCGACTCAATCTGCAAGAAGACAGTGGTGGCTTCCGAAGTTGCCAGGGGCCTCGCTCTTGAGAATGTGAAGGTTGTGAATGCAAGGGCAGAAAGTCTCGGAGAGCGGTTCGATTTCATTGTATCAAGGGCAGTTACATCGCTCGACAACTTCATGCCATGGGTGAAGGACAAGTATTCTCAGGGAATCCTGTACCTCAAAGGAGGGGATGTAGTGGAAGAGATTGCAAGGACCATGGGAAGGTTCAAGCTTCCGAAGGGTTCCGTACACACCTGGTATATCGACAGTTGGATTCAGGACCCGTTCTTCAGTGAGAAAATGGTAATATTTATAGAAAAGTAAGAAAATATTTTGTAAATTTCACGGAAAAGACTACCTTTGCACTCCATTTTTACGAGAATATATAAAAACTAAGAATAATGAAAAGAACATTCCAACCATCGCAGCGCAAACGTCGCAACAAACACGGCTTCCG
>JBJEBN010000031.1:0-18654 GCA_051870095.1 Candidatus Cryptobacteroides sp.
AATATAAGAATTATTTCCTAAATTTGCGCGATTTTCCTCGAGTTAGGAAACAATAGGTATAATATTAACTTTCAAAACAGATTTACAATGGCTGTTAAAATTCGTCTCCAGCGCCACGGAAAGAAGAATTTCGCATTCTTCCACATTGTTGTGGCTGACTCACGCGCACCTCGCGATGGTCGTTACATCGAGCAGATCGGCTCTTACAATCCAAACACAAACCCTGCAACTATCGTTCTCGACAGCGAGAAGGCTCTTGCATGGCTCAATGTAGGTGCTCAGCCTACCCTTACTGCAAAACGTCTCCTCTCTTACGAGGGTGTTCTCCTCAAGAAGCACCTCCAGGGCGGCGTAGCAAAGGGCGCTCTCACCCAGGAGCAGGCCGACAAGAAATTCGAGGCTTGGAAAGCTGAGAAGTCTGCAAAGATCAACGCTAAGAAAGATGGTCTCAGCAAAGACGCTGCCGCAAAGGCAAAGGCTGCAGCTGAGGCAGAGATGAAGGTAAATCAGGAAAGGGCTGAGGCTCTTGCCAAGAAGAAAGCAGAAGCTGAGGAAGCAGCACGCGCTGCCGCTGAGGCTGCCGCTGCCGAGAAAGCTGCACAGGAAGCTGCAGCTGCAGAGGCTGCTGCTGAAAACACTGAGGCTTAATTCCGCAATGGCTGCAAGTGAGGACAAATCCCTGACTGACGGCCTGTCGCAGATAGCTTCGGTGTTGAAATCCAACGGCATCGAGGGAGAAATCGTATTAGGTTTCCGCAGCTTCGATCCTGAAGATATTGACCTTAAGGAACCGGTATTCATCATATTCGATGGACTGCCGGTTCCGTTTTTTATTGAATCCATTGTCCGCAGGGGCAATTCCAAGGCCCTTGTCCACCTTACGGACATCCGCACATTCGACGATGCGGAGGAACTCTCAGGCAAGGCCGTCTATGTCAGGACCTCAAGCCTCGGTGAAATGAGTCTTGAAGAGGACGGTTTCGAAGCCCTCATCGGCTGGACACTCCTCAGACCGGTGGGAGAAATTGGAGATTCCGACGAAATAGATGAAGTCGAAGAAATCGGCGAAATCACTGATTATATGGATATTCCTGGAAATCCATGCATAGAGGTGGAGACAAAAAATGGAGCGGCTATGATACCGCTCCACGAAGACTTGATTCTTTCTGTTGATCCGGAATACAAAGAAATCATAATGTCCGTTCCGGACGGACTCCTGCCTTAATCAGATTCTGTTAAGGTAATCCTGTTTAACATCATCATAGAAAGCGGCCTGGGATGTCAACACATATGGTATAAGCCATATGAAACCTATGCCGAAGGTAAGGATGCTCAGAATCCACCATCCGATAAAACTCAAATGGAGATAGAAAAGGTCGAACTTGCGCCCTTTCATCATGGCCCGGCTCATGTCAATCGCCTTGTTGACAGAGATTTCAGGATAATCCTTCAGTATATAAGGGGTCATGGCGTATGAGAATACCTTGACGATGCCCGGAATAATCAGAAGCAGGGACCACAAAAAAACAAAGACATAGACAAGAAACATTCCCAGAACATTGCGAAGATAGCCGTTGAAAGACTCCGTGAACAAATTCTTCACACAATCGGTATTTCCGAACACGAACAGTTTCCTGAAAGTGTTGCATACCCCGATGGAAAGAGGGAAAAACAGGAACACGGAAAGCATGAGACCCGCCCCGGAGAAATACATCGGATTGGCAAGGTCGAGAACAGACTGACCGAGCATCAACATGTTTCCGACGACCGAAGGAGTGAGCACCAGATATGTAATCAGCATCAGCACAATCGTGCAGAGCAGAGCCGGGGCCCAATTGCCACGCAGGGCATCGAGGGCGGCATTCTTGTAATCTTGATTCTGTTTCATGGTATTAATATTTCAGATGAATTGACGCAACGAACACATCCATGCAGAAATAAGGAAGAATCTGGTCATTTGTGGATGCAAGTTCAAAGTCGATGCAGTCCACATTTCCAAGTTTGGTGAGGTCAAATGCCGTCCATGTGGAAACTATCGAATCCTTGTCAGCCGAGAACTCTGCAAGATTCATCTCAGCTTCGCCGGTAAGCTTGTTGTCAAGATATCCCCTGGCCGTCAGCCTGAGTCTGTCACCAGGCTGGAAAAGGTCCTTGACCTGCTGTGCGACATATTCTGAATTGGTCACATAACATCCTGATGGTGTGCAGGTTCCATATTGTTTTGACAGGAATGACATGGAATGCTCAGGCATGTTAATGGCACTCGGGCTATAGCGGAACACCGAATAGATGTTGCCCTTCTTGGCATCGGAGCAATAGGCCCTGTACACATTGGCCGGCAATTCCTCAGTAGTCTCTACACGTCCGAGCATATTGGTAAGGACAAAGCCACCCAGACAGTTTGCCTCCTCAGAATCAAGTTTGTGCCAGAATGCCAGGTCCTGCCATCCGAAACCACCGATTTTAGCAGGAGCGAAGAAAAGGCTGTCCGCATTGAATTTCACATCCGAATAATCGAAAGTGGCAATCAATGTATATTTCTGTTCAGTTGTCTGATCACCAAAACATGAAACAAGCATCATGGCAGAAGCCACCGCAGCCATAAAATATCCTACAATTCTCATAAGCTTATAAAAATCAATAATTATATCATCATCGCCCATTCCCGGGGCGCATATCCTTGCAAAGATAGCAAATAATTTCTATTGTTTTAAAGCGGGAAAATTATTCTGGCGACATATGTGGCGGGACCGGTGAGCCAGACATCACTGAATGATTTCATGTCCTGCGAAGGAATGAAATCCACGGAGAGGGAATCGCGCTTCGCCGTCACCGCATAGCAACGTCTTTCTCCATGTAAGGAGGTCGGTGCGACGCCTGCAATGCAGGAGGCTATCGCCGAGGCCACTATGCCCGTGCCACATGCAAATGTCTCATCCTCAACTCCTTTCTCATAAGTTCTGACTGTTATGAAGCCGTCCGAAGGCTCGACGAAATTGACATTTGCCCCTATTGGCCTGAGCTCAGCCGCATTGTATCTGATATCGCGTCCGTGCTCCACCACCGGATAGTCATCAACGGAATCGACGAATCTTACGAAATGCCGTGTACCCGTATCAAGAAAGAATCCGTCGGTTGGCACAGAAGGCCCTGTAAGCAAGTCATGATGAACGACTTGGGAAACATCCTTCATTTTCAGCCTGACAGTCTTGACACTTCCTTCCCTGGCAAGGATTTCTGCTTCATGCATACCGTCAGCGGCCTCGAAACTGAATGACTGAAGACCGCAGTCAGCAGCGAAAGCCACGATGCACCTGCCTCCGTTGCCGCACATCATGCCGCCGGAGCCGTCCGAATTGAAATATACCATTCTGAAATCGCAACTGTCCGACGACTCGAGGAGCATCAGCCCGTCCGCACCGATTCCATAGCGGCGGTCACAAATGTCGGCGATTGCCACGGAGCATCCATCATGGCAAATCATTCCGTCGTGGCAAGAGAGACGTCCGTCACGGTTGTCAGCGACAAGAAAATCGTTTCCTGCGCCTTGATATTTATAAAGAATAATGTCCATAATTCCTATCATGCAAGAATGGATGCAAGCAATTTTATTCCCTCTGTGATTTTTTGCGGAGACATGAAAGAGAAATTAAGCCTCATCGTATTCCTACCGCTTCCGTCAGGGTGGAAGAACGATCCCGCTACATAAGCCACACCTGCCGCGAGGGCCGTGTCGTAGAACTTCACGCTGTCGAACCCTTCCGGCATGGTCAGGAAAAGGAAAAGACCGCCTTCGGGATGTGTCCAGGAGACTCCTTCAGGCATATATTCTTCAAGCAGGGAGAGCAAGAGGTCCCTCTTGGATTTGTAAAGGGCTATGCTCTTCTGCAGGTTCGCATCAAGGCGTCCGCTTTCAAGAAATTCTGCCGCCACATATTGGTCGAATACCGGAGGGCAGAGGTCGAGCGACTGCTTGCATACATAGATTTTGTCGAGGATTTCAGGATTTGCCACAATCCATCCGAGCCGGAAACCAGGAGCGAAAATCTTAGAAAAAGAACCGAGGTGGATAACTGTGTCAGGGTCAAGAGAGTACATGGTCGGAACAGGCTCGCCTTCATATCTGAGCTCCCTGTAGGGACTGTCTTCGACAATCAGGAAACCGTATTCTCTGGCAAGGTCGACGAGAATCTGCCTCTCATCAAGCGTAAGTGTCTCTCCTGAAGGATTCTGGAAATCAGGAATCATGTACAGGAATTTGATCCGCTTTCCCTCAGCCAAGACACCTTTGATCGTATTCTCGTAAGCCCTGCGGAAGTCCCCGGGCGAAGTCTCATGATGCACGCCCCGGATGTCGGCACGATAGGAACGGAACGACTGTATGGCCCCGAGATATGACGGATTGGAAGTCAGGACCACATCACCCGGATCCACGAGCACCCTTGTACAGACATCAATTCCCTGCTGGGACGAGGAGGTTATCTGGATACGCTCCACCCCTACTCCACATCTTTTTGCCACGGCCTCACGAAGCGGCACAACTCCCTGTGTAGCACCATATTGGAAAGCCATGCCTCCGTACTTGGAAATGACCTCGGACATCGTCTGGCGAATCTGTTCCAGAGGGAAGGTCTCCGCCGAAGGATATCCACCGGCAAACGAATAGATGGAATTGAGGTCCACTTTCTTGAAAATCTCCCTCACAGGAGACCTGAAGAAATTGCCCGTATCTTCCGAGAACAAAGATGAATAATCTTCCATATCCTTTACCTCAACATATCTTCAAGGGTGATGGAGCTGGAAGTCTTTGAGTCACGGTATTTTACGATTACCGGGCAATAGAGGTGGATGCCATTTTCAGCACCCGGGCCCTTGGACATCGGACGGCTTCCGGCAACGACGACAGCTCCTTCCGGGACAGTTATCTGGCCAGTCTCCCCGGCCCTGATGTATTCCCCGGTAGTTGAATCGAAAATAGCTGTGGATGAATTGATTATGACGCCCGTTCCGATTACGGCGTTTTCCTTCACGATGGTTCCTTCATAGATGCCGCAGTTGCCTCCGATGAAGACATTGTCCTCGATGATTACAGGAAGGGCACCCACCGGTTCGAGCACTCCTCCAAGCTGCGATGCGGCAGAAAGATGAACATGCTTTCCGACCTGTGCGCATGATCCTACGAGGGCATGGGAGTCAATCATGGTTCCTTCATCGACATAGGCTCCGATATTTACATAGGCAGGCGGCATCATGATTACTGAAGGGGCGAGGTATGCTCCTACGCGCACGCTGCTTCCTCCCGGGACGATCCTTACGCCGCTCTCCGGTGTGAACTGCCTTGCGGGAATTGTGTCCTTGTCGAAGAAGGAGAACTGCCCCTGGGACATGTCCGTGAGTTTTCCGATGCGGAATCCTGACAATATTTTTTCCTTGACTTCAGGATGTACTGTCCATTCGCCGTTGATTTTTTCGGCTACCCTGACTTTGCCGCTTTCCAGGTCGCGGCAGAATTGCTGGAATTTATCTATTTCTGACATCATATATCTTTTGGTATTTTCTTATTGGTTTTCCCTTGTGATTCCGCCTCAATGCCTGTAACTGTCATCTCGACTAAGGCCGAAGGCCGCATGGAGAGATCTTCATTCATACTTATTTCTATAAAGATATCTCGACTTCGCTCGACATGACAGAGGAAAATTATTAAATCAGCCAAGAAGGCCGAGGGCCTCGACTGTTGATTTCATAAGGTCGTATGTCTGCTGTGTACCGGGGCAGAGCGGAAGACGGAACTCGTTGTTTATCAGCCCCATCGCAGACATGGCTGCCTTTGCAGGAATAGGATTGCTCTCGACGAAGCAGTTCCTGAAAAGCGGGGTCAGCTGTTCATTGAGACTGCGGGCGAGATCCATGTCCCCATTTCGGACAGCTCCCACGAAACGGGCCATCTGTTCGGGAGCCACATTGGAGGCCACGCTAATTATGCCTGCACCTCCCTCCTCCATCATCCAGAGGGTGTCGTCATCGTTGCCGCTCAGTACTGCGAATCCTTCCGGGGCATTGCGCAGGATTTCCTCTATCTGCTGACGGTTGCCGGATGCTTCCTTGACTGCTACTATATTGTCGATTTCAGCAAGCCTCAGAGTGGTCTCCGCAGTCATGTTGGCACCTGTACGGCCCGGTACATTGTAGAGGACAATCGGCTTGTCCGTAGATTCAGCGACTGCCTTGAAGTATTGATACTGACCCTCTTGCGTCGGTTTGTTGTAATATGGGACAACTATCAGGAAAGCATCCGCCCCGTATGGTTCGAGGAAGTTGATACTCCTTATGGTGTGACGGAGAGAGTTGGTGCCTCCTCCGACAAGAAGGGGCTTCCCTGCAGCATGGATTTTCGCCACCTGTAGGAGCTTTACGCGCTCGTCGTCTTCGAGACATGGAGTCTCTCCGGTGGTCCCGAGCGGCACGAGAAAGTCAATCCCGGCCTCAACCTGTCTTATGACCAGACGAGCATAAGCCTCGTAATCTACTTCGCCATGGCTGAACGGCGTAATCAGAGCCGTACCGCAGCCTGTCAAATCAAGATGTGCCATATATCTTAACCTTTGAATATTATATCCTTGAATTCATAAACTCCCTGAAGCTGCTGTGTGCGCAACGCCGCTGCTACTGCTCCTGCGGCGAAGCCCTCACGGGAAAATGCTTCATGGGTCATCGTGATGCGGTCGTTTGCGCCTTCGAAACCGAGGGTGTGGATGCCCGGGATTTCCCCGCAGCGGACGGACTGGATGTCGGGACGGACACCGGAGCCGCTTTCCACGATGTCGGCAAGGGTCTTTGCCGTGCCGCTCGGTGCATCGAGTTTGTGGCAATGGTGCATCTCGACGATGTATGGGCTGTAGCCGCCGGATTCGCCCAAAAGAGAAGACAGCTGGGATGCAACGGCAAAAAAGACATTTACTCCAATGGAGTAGTTGCTTGACCATATCATGGTCGTGCCGCATTTCCGGAAATAATCCGTGACTTCAGCCCTGATGTCTGCCCATCCTGTCGTGCCGACCACGACTGCCTTGAAATTCTCCGCAAGGAACCGGTAATTTTCGCGGAAGGCCTGAGGTGTCGTGAAATCTATGCATACACATTCCTTCGCAAGGGCTTTGTCAACCTCGGTCACATTCTCGCTCCAGCCTGCATATTCCAAGCCGCGGGAGAGGACGATCTTCTCTATCATCCTGCCCATTCTGCCGTATCCGCTTATAAGTATTGTCATACTATCAAAATTTTTCTTGTTAGAATTCAGGCTCCTCCGGCTGTTCGAAAAGATGGTGATGGAGATCTCTTACCACCTCCGTAAGTTCTTCACGATCAACAACGAAGCTGATGTTCACGAAAGATGCGCCCTGAGAAATCATATAGACATTGCATTTCTTCAGAGGTGCGAAAGTCTTCTTCAACATTCCATTGAGCCTTACAATGTTCTTGCCGATTACGGACACCTGGGACTTGTCGTCATCCACGATCACGTCGGCAAATTCCGAAAGCTGCTCGACTACTTTGTCTATTTTTTCCGATCCGTCAACCGTCACGGAGATATTGGCCTCCGAGGTACTGATCAGGTCAACCGACACCCTGTTCTCACTGAAGATTTCGAACACACGGCGAAGGAAGCCGGAAGTGTTGATCATTCTTGTGGAGAATATGTTGATGACGCGGATGTTTTCCTTGAATGATACCGACTTGACGCCGTCCTCGATGAGTTCGTTGCGGAGGATGGCAGTGCCTTTGCCGGATGGGTTCATGGAGTTCAGGACATAAATCGGGATGTTCTTCTTGACCGCAGGCTCGATTGTGAGAGGGTGGAGCACCTTGGCTCCGAAGTGGGCCATTTCAGCAGCTTCCTCGAATGAGATTTTTTCTAGATATTTGGTATTCTCGACTTTGCGTGGGTCTGCGGAGCGCACTCCGTCCACATCGGTCCATATTTCGATGCGCTCTGCGTCGATGGCCATTCCGATGAGGGATGCGGAGTAGTCCGAGCCACCTCTTCCGAGGACTGTCTGTTCGCCCTGAAGGTTAGCTCCGATGAAGCCCTGGGTGATCACTGCGTCCATTCCTTCGTAAGCCTGGGCTACGGCTGCCGGTACGCGGGTGGTTATTTCCTCGGTGATTGGTTCTCCCTTAAGGTATGACTCACTGGTTATCATCATCTTGCGGGCATCTATGAAGTTGGTTTTGATGCCTTTGGCGTTCATGGAGTAACAAATGATCGTGGATGAAAGGAGTTCGCCGTTGGAGATTATCACCGCTTTGTTCCTGTCGGAGAGTTCGCCGAGGGCGCAAACTGCCAGGGCGAGGTCGGTGAGGGAGTCACATATTTCGTTCACTCTTACAACTGCCTGGTCTTTCAATGCAGGGCTTTGCTCAAGGAGTTCGCATGCGAGGTCAATATGTCTTGTGCGGAGCTGTTCAAGGAGCTCTTCGGTCAATGGTTTATTCTTCGATGCCGCAGCATCTGAAATCTTGTAAAGGAGGTCCGTCACTTTTGACAGGGCCGACACTACAACTACCGGTTTCTGGTCAAGCTTTCCACCGACGATGAAAATCGTCCTTGTGATTGCTTCAAAGTTGGCGACGGAGGTGCCGCCGAATTTCATTACTATCATTGTACTTCTTTTGTTATGTTTCCTTGTTCGTAGGTTGTACCGTTAGGGGGTAGGGTGCATAATGAAATTCGTAATTTCTACCCCCAGTCGGCTTTGCCGACAGCCCCTATGGGGCGTGCCGCGAAACTTGTTTCGCGGGTGCTATTGCTGCTTCGACTTCCTTGAAGTCTCGCTGACGCAAGTAGCACGGCGCTGAAGCGCCTTTGACCTCGCTACGCATTGGTTGGTATGGCGTTGATATCATGTCGAGCGGAGTCGGGACATCTTTGTGGATATAATTGTTTTGTACATTTTCATATAGTTTTGGGTGGCGGTTTGGAGGGTGGAGAGAGTGATGTTTTCGTGCGGAGTGTGGGCTACGAGGATTGAGCCGGGACCGCAGAGAATCCTGTGGGTGAAATTGGTCAGCTGCGGGGCATCGCTGCCGAAAGCCACCGGCTTTGCCGGGAAGCCGTCAAGCACATCATACCTTGTCGGAGTGTCACCACCGAAAGCCTTGACCGACAGGGATTTCTGCCATGGCGCCGCACTCCGTCCCACCAGATCGGATCCATCAGCCGCATTGTTGCGCCCGAAACGCAGGCGCGCATTCTCCCCGGCAATGTTCTTCATGAAATTACACACCATCTCGTCCGATGAGAATGTAGTCCTGAAATAGAGACGGCATGTGAGCCTGTCACTCAATATGTTCTGAGGATTTGCACTTTCGAGCTTTCCGATATTCCATGTAGTCGGCCCGAGGATTTCATCTTCCGGAAACTCCACCGATCTCAACACATTCACAAAATCATTGAACATCATGACCGCGCTCTCCCCTCTTTCCGGATATCCCGAATGGGCGGCCTTTCCGCTGAAAGTCAATTCGAAAGACTTGGTTCCCTTGCTTGCCGAAGCCATGCAGTTGTCCGTTGGCTCCCCCACAATGACCCAGTCGGCTCCCGGATGGACCTCCCTGAAACTCTTCGCCCCGAAAGACCCTGTTTCCTCTCCTGCAAGAAGCAGGAGTCCGAATCCGTCATAGCCTTCTTCCGAAAGCTGGCGGCATGCTTCATACATCGAAAATATCTGCCCCTTTGCATCGCATGTCCCGCGACCACGGAACTCCTTGTCAGCTCCTTCTCCATCTTCCATGATAGTCGGGATATATGGAGGCACGGTGTCAAGATGGGTACAGAACACAACCTTAGGATCACCCCAGTTGAAAAGCAGATTCTCTGGAAGAGGATAACCCTCAGGCACATCCCCGGCCATAGATCCGACAGGGAAACGCTCCAGAGTGCACCCTCCGGTCAAAAGCCTGCCACAGAGAAATTCCGCAAACTTCCCCTCCCTTCCGGTCGTGGAGTCCACATTGAGCATATCCATAAAAAGTTGTGTATCCATATACAAGCCTTCTTATCACAAAAAAGGCAGCCTCACAATGGGGACTGCCTTATATCGAACCAAATCAAACTATCGTAACGTACTGACAATGAAATCCCCAAACAGAATGTACTTCTGCTTTATGCATTTGGAAGCGCGTTTGGAAAAATTGTTCATCATCTGTTTATTTTACAGCCTACAAAATTATATAACCTGTTCCACAAATCCAAATAAAATTTCAATCATCTTTTCCGTTTATCTGCATAATGCCAGATCTGCGAGACAGATTGCAGCCATGGCTTCCACCACTACCGGAGCACGGAGGGCGAAGCATACATCATGACGCCCCGGCACTTCCAGGACACCCTGGGAATCCGTCCGGAAATTCCAGGTCTGCTGAGGCTTGCGGATGCTTGCGGTAGGCTTGAAAGCAACACGGAACACTATCGGAGCACCGTTAGATATGCCTCCGTTGACTCCTCCTGAGCCGTTTTTCACAGGCCTGCCGTCAGGACCGAACGGATCATTATGCTCGGAACCCTTCATGCGCGCCGAAGCAAACCCGTCACCGAATTCGATTGCCCTGACCCCCGGAATAGAGAAAATCGCATGGGAAATCACAGATTCGACACTGTCCCAGAATGGCTCCCCATAGCCGGGAGCAAGACCTTTGACCACACATTCTACAACAGCACCCAGGGAATCACCTTCGCGGATTGCCTCGTCAATTGCCTCTTTCCACTGCTGTGGCAAGGTTCCCAGCTCTGATTCTCCGCGAGGGATGCCTCCCAATTCTATGATTTCCGCACTGATTCCGTCTTCTGCCACAGAACTTTCATCAAGCAGAGTCGCATCGGCAAGAATCTTCTTTGCGACGACGCCTGCCGCAACAATCGGAAGAGTAAGCCTTCCGGAAAAATGCCCTCCTCCCCTCGGATCCTGACAGTCATCCCATTTGATTGCTGCAGTGAGGTCTGCATGGCCAGGGCGGGGCATGTCGGCAAACAATCCGTAATCCGCAGAACGGGTGTTGGAGTTTGAAAACAAAACAGTCAATGGGGCACCGGTTGTATGGCCTTCATATATTCCACTGACTATCAGCGGTTCATCAGCCTCTATGCGCGGTGTCGTACCCCTGGCTCCGCTCTTGCGGCGCAATATATCCTTCGTAAAATCATCCTCGCTCAGCTCAAGCCCTGCAGGAACTCCGTCAAGCACGACCCCGATGTTCCTGCCGTGTGATTCTCCGAAAATCGAAACTCTGTATTTCCTTCCAAAACTGTTCATGACAGTATAATTTTTATATGGCAAAAAACCTTTATTCTGCGGAAAGCATCTTTCCGAAAGTATCAAGAAACTGAGGGAATGACTTGCCGACGCACTCGGTATCATCAATCTCAACAGGCGAATCTGCCCCGAGCTCTGCAACCTTCAGGGCCATCACCATACGGTGGTCATGATGCGACGTGAACTTTCCTCCTTTGAGCAATGAGCATCCCACGCCATATTCTCCGCGTCCGCATAGCAACCTCCTTGCAAGCGTGAACCCTTCAATCGACATCACATCCCCCTCTATGGATGCCTTGACTCCAAGTTTGGCAAGCATTTCCATAATAGCTCCCGCCCTATCGCTCTCCTTGTTGGCAAGACGGCCTACCCCTGAAATCCTGCTCGTTCCATCGCAGAAAGCAGCAAGCACTGAAATGATTGGGAACAGATCAGGGCAATTGGAAGCATCCGCCTCAAATGCCGTCAGTGGAGCTCTCTGAACTGTAATCCTTCCTCTGTCCCCGTCGGTCTGCGACAGGCTTGCTCCGGCATCCATGAGGATATCCATGATTGAAAGATCTGCCTGAAGCGATTTCGTGTCAAGTCCGTCGATTTCCGCCTTGCCGAAAACGGCCCCGGCAACCAGGAAATTCGCAGCGGCACTCCAGTCCCCTTCGAGGTCTATGTCTGCTGCCTTGAAATGCTGCCCGCCTTTCACCTTGAAAACCAGTTCTGTACATAATGACCAGTCTCCGTCGGACTCCAAAAAGTCGCGGCCGCCGAGCATCTCGTTGGACATCCTTATTCCGAATTTCTTCAACACCTCCATGGTGATGAAAAGGTATGGAATGCTCTTGGGCTCATGGACGACCAAAGTCGAATTCCTTTCACAAAAAGGAAGAGCCATCAGAAGCCCCGACACAATCTGTGAACCATGCCTTCCTGACACATCGGCCTTGCCAGCAGATAAAGGTCCCGACACCGTCAGAGGCACTTTCACCTCGGAATCTTCTTCTGTTTCAGACAGATTCCTGACAGAGGCCCCCATTGTTGCCATGATATCGGCCGCTCCTGTAAGAGGCCTTTTCAGCAGAGTCTTCTCTCCCGTCACACGCACCGGCCCGTCCGAAAGCTGGGCCAGAACAGGGATCATCATCCTTGTGAGCAGACCTGACTCACCTACGAAAAATTCTTCCTTGTGAAGGCATCCGGCAGAAGCGGATATACCTTTTATAGTAATGTCAGACCCGTAAACCTCGACCTCAGCACCAAGTTCACGAGCCACGGACAGGGCAGCCTCGTTGTCTCCGCACGGCGAATAACCTCTAAGATGCGAAACGCCCTCGGCAAGAGCGGCGGCAATTATAGCCCTCTGAGCATAGCTCTTGGATGCCGGCATCGTCACGGAATCAATATCTCCCAATGCCCCCGTATCCTTTAGAAAGCGCTCCCCAAAATGGAAATCACCGTACAAAGCCTCCTTCATCCTTGCCGAATCCCACTGCCCCGGAGCAGCGGCATCCTCCTCATTCACAGCAGCATATGTATATGGAGAGCCATAGGCAAGACAATCCATCCTAGAACTGCGTCCCGCTTCTCCCATGCAGAATGCTATCAGCCGTCCCCCATGTCCATGTTCCTCATACAGGGACATCACCCTGTCCACATCCTCGGCGGAATTAGCCGTCGTAACCAGCTTCACCACATCCGCCCCATGATAGCGGCATTTGTCCACAAGCGCCGACAGGCCCTCACGCGAGTCAGTCCCATTGAAATCATGGTATGACCGGATGAACACCGTACCGTTCTCATGGGCACACTGCCTCACCCTCTTGGACATAGGCTTGGGAGCCTCGATTTCCACATCCACATATCTCGCCCCGGCCTCAATTGCCCTGCAAAGCCGTTTTTCAGCAATCTGCGAAGCCTTTATCATGCGGCTCTGCTCCGTCAAGGCACTGTCCTGAAGCGACGGTTCCCTCTCCATCAGCACGGAAATCCTGCAAGTTGCCACCAAAGGCACATCAGACGAAAAACACTCATCGATCTGCGACGGGGTCAGCGGACATGAATCCAGACGGATTTCCGCCATCTCACACTCCTGCAGAATCTCCAGGATTTCATCCAAATTCTTGTTCTGTATAGTCGTACAAATCATAATCAAAATTTCTGTTCCAACAAATCAAGTTCACGACTGCCAATCTTGAAGCAACAAGCCGGCAACTTCGGAGGCTGACATGTCGAAAGTCGTTACATCACCTATGGCCCTGGGCAGGACGAAATGGATTATCCCTCCCTCAGCCTTCTTGTCCTTGGCCATCACCGGCACCATCTCGTCTATTCCGAACGGGCATTCGACAGGAAGGCCGCATTCACGGAAATCAGCCTCCAGCCTGTCTGCCAGCCCGGTTTCGACCTTGAAATCAGGATTCTTCCTTGCAATCGCCTCTGCCAGACGGGCCGACATCACCATCCCCATGGCGACAGCCTCCCCGTGGGTTATGTCCCACTCACCCGGCACGCCTTCGGAAAAGCGGCGACGCGCCAATGTCTCCACCGCGTGGGCGAAAGTATGTCCCAAATTAAGCTTGCGCCTCTCACCGGACTCGAACTGGTCACGGGAAACGACGCCTGCCTTGACCGTGGCAGCAGCAGCAGTCAGAGCAGTAAGCTCTGCCATATCGTCCTTCTTGTCAATGAGATAACGGCAGGCAGCATCGTAATGTCCGTTGTCCTCTATGATAAAAGTCTTGAGCATCTCTGCTGCTCCGGACAAGAAATCCCGTCTCGGAAGAGATGCAAGCACATGGGCATTGATATATGTGAACTCAGGCTGCCTTATGACTCCGAGAATATTCTTGTATCTGTCGAAATTCACACCAGTCTTGCCACCCACAGCGGCATCGACCTGCGACAGCAAGGTCGTTGGAACATAGGCGAATTTCACACCTCTCTTGTATATAGATGCGGCAAATCCTGCCATGTCAGTAGTGATTCCGCCCCCTATTGCAAGCACCAAGGCATCCCTGTCGGCACCCTTGTCCAACATCCATCCGCAGATTCCGAGAACGGTGTCCATGGTCTTGGACTGCTCGCATGCATCTATCGCATACACTTTAACACCCTTGCGGAGCGCCTTTGCAACTATCTCCGATACGACCTGAGACCTCTCCGATGCAAGCCTGTCCACGACGACATATACATCCCGATAAGGGGCAAGGCAATCCGACAGGACACCGCAAGCCGGATCATCGTCAATCACGACCCTGCTTATGCATTTCCCGTCGGAGAAGATTCCTATTTCCTTCGTCTGATGATTCATAACCATATAATTGTCATTTACCGCAGCATCCGCAGCAGCATTTCCTGCAGCATCTCCCGCATTCACAGAACGGCTCACCGTCCTGCTCCGGAACAAAATAACCCGGTAAAGATAATAATTTTTGACAATTATCGGTCTGCTTTCAAGACCGTGTGCGTACAGATGGTCAGAAACTCAGGCGAAGGCCGAAAGAAAAGTTGCGTCCGAATCCCCAATATCCCCTGAATGATGCGAGATCGTGGGTTGCGCCATCCTTTCCTCTCTCGATATAAAGCACATCCAGGAGGTTCTCCCCGGTAAGGAAAACTGTGAAGGAGGGCTCGCGGAGACTGGTCTGTTCCCGGGTCCAAGACAATGAGGCTCCGAGAAGATGACATGAAGGGAATCGGTAAGAAGGGCTCCTGTCTTCAGAATCTGTTCTCGTGACGGGATCAAAATCCGCATACATCCTGTCATTGAACTGCCAGCGTGCCAAAAGGGCAAATCCAGCAGGCATCCTAACCTCCATCACGGCTCCCAACTGGGTTTGGGGTGCATCCCCGACAGGCAATCCGTCAGCATATACATTCACTCTTCCGATTTCCATCCCGGAATAGTTGTCAAAAATTCCGGCCTGAACATCATTTTTCCAACGCCAATCCCCAACAGATGCAAAAGCACTAATTTTCAGCCATTCAGTAATATTGCAATACACTTCAGCCTCGAAACCGGCATGGGCGGCATCAAGTCCGGTCACCATATATTTAGTCTCATATTGATCCGCCACCTTGTATGGGTTGGACATAAGTGTCTTGTTTTTCCAATAGGCATAATATCCCGTCAGTTCCAATCCTCCGCGGTTCCATACAAACCGCCATCCAAGCTCGCCGAGAATGTTCCTCTCGTTGTGAACATCCTTCGATATTTCATTGTTTCCCGATGAGAACCAGACATTTGAATATGGCAAACGGCTGTACCAGCCTCCGCTTGCATATATGGCGTGTCTGCGGTCAATCTTGTAGAGTACACCTGCCTTGATGCTTGCCCCAAGCCCCCCGGCAATGTCGCTGAAGCAGGATTCCGGCAGATAATTGTATCTGTCCCAACGCCTTACGATGCAGCCGAAGCCAGAGGCTCCGATGTTCACATTGAGATGCTCCGACGAATGGGATGCTGACAGATAAACTGTTCCGTGATTGGTTGTCTTGCCATTGTTTGTACGGACAAAGTCACCTACATGCTTTATCGGGTCGCGCCCTGCCAATCCGGCAAGCGACTTGGATACATAATCCTCATACCAGTAGTCCGCTCCGAGAAGGTCTGTAATCTGCTCCCTTTCCCACGTCGAGTAGTACATGTAATGCAAACCTGCCCCGAGTTTCCATCTTTCGGTGATTTTGTACTCCATGGACGCAATCGCCCCTGCCTGAGTATGTCCAGCCTGATAGTCAGACAGGATGTTCATAGCTTCCACGCCCTCAGTTCCCGTCAGTCCGGCTCCGTTTGACAAATCAGCGGTTCTGTTCGCATCTATGGCGGCCGCCCAGTCGATCTGTCCGTCTTTCATGAATGATGAAACCGGTGCTCCCTTGGTTTCGCTCCAACGTCCACCTCCGTTTGCAAGAGCAAGATACAAAGAGTTTCTCATTGAGATTCTCTCGCCTTTCCAAATATGCTGGAGGGTAAAATATGGTTTGAAATAATGGTTGCTGCTGAGGTTGAATTCCTCCCCGTCGCGCCATCCCCAATTCTTGTTGTAACGGACTCCGTACCGGTCAATCTCAGCGGAAGAGAGTCTGGTTGAACGTTGATCATGTTTTTCAGGGGATCCCAAAGCGGTGAATATCAATACATGGTCAGGACCTATATGTTTGCTGACATTGAGCATATAGGCATATGAGTTCACATTAGTTGCATCCACATAACCCTTGCCGCCGACATAAGAGGCCATCGCATTGACTGCCCATCCTTTGGGAAGCTCACCGCTCGATACTTTGAGATATGCCTTAACGGTGCCGTAGAGACCGCCATATATTCCTGTTTCAGCCCGGAACCGGTCAGCTACTGCATCTGTTACGACATTGACAGTACCTCCAACGGAGCCGTCGGCAAGAAGCGAAGATCCTGTTCCCTTCTGTACCTGAACCGAATACGTTGCATCGGCAAGGCCCATCCAGTTGTTCCAGTACATGCTGCCGCTGACCAGTCCACTGATGGGTATTCCATTGAGCATGACAGAAATGTTCTCTTGTCTGAAGCCGCGGATATTGAGCCGGGCATCACCATAGCTGCCGGATTCTGATGTGCCGTAGAGTCCGGGAATGTCTTTGAGGAGTTCGGGATATGTCCTCGCCGTTGCTCTGGATTTGAGTTTGTCGACGTCTATGGTCGTAAGCCTCAAAGGGCTGGACGAGGTACTGGCGAACGTATAATGAATGACCGCCTCCTGGATTGAGAGGGTATCGGAAAGCTCTGGCACTTTTCCATCACGTGCCTGGGCATCAAAGGCAGACACCGATGGTGTCGCCATAAGAATTGCGATGCCCATAAGAATGAAGTTTGTTTTCATAAAAAAACCTTAAACTGTTACTCATGGCATACAATTCAAGGCTTGTTCTTCTTCCATCCAGACTTACCAGACCTGCATTTCAGGAGGTAATCCCTCCCGACTCTGCAAATCAGGAACACTGTCGGTGCCGTAGTTTCAACGGCTCCTGCCTGTCGGCTCGCGGACTTTACCGCCGATCGGGATTCTCACCCTGCCCTGAAGTTATGCGGATGCAAATATATGATATTTTTACATCTGTTTCCAAATAAAATTGGTTTTGTCAGTAAAATGCAATATCTTTGCACCCCTCAACAAAAGTCTATCATAGTGACATCCAGTCACTCCCAAGCCCGGATGGCGGAATCGGTAGACGCGTTGGTCTCAAACACCAATGTCCGAAAGGATGTGCCGGTTCGACCCCGGCTCCGGGTACCAAAAACCCTCGTAGTTTGCACTCTACGAGGGTTTTTCTGTTTTCTTTCCCCACATTTTCCCCACATCGAGAATTTTGTGCTTTTATTCATTTTGAGGCTCGTACCTTTGGTAGCCTCAATGAATGTCAAAAGATCTGTCATTTCTCTCTCTACCCTACCTATTTCCATTTCTACCCTACTTCTACCGCACTACTACTGCTCGTCCTCATCAAAATCAATCTTAGCTTGCTGGGATTCGAGATACTGTTTCATATTGAGTGAACTTACGACTTTCTTTCCTGTCTGCTCTTCGAAGGCTTCCTTCGCCACTCTTGCAACCGATCCACCTCTCGCTGCAACATGTGCGTGTTCGCTCATTGTCTGAGGGTGCTCTTCCTTTGTTATGTTTGTAGTGGTCAGTTCCGCAAGCATATTCATCACAATTTCCTCATTGGTCATATTATCACGTAGGTTCTCCTGACGAAGCCCTTTCAGATGCTTATACTCTCTTGCGGTCAGTCCAGCCCAAGCCTGATAAATGATATCAGTAAGAGTGGCATAGCCCACCCCTTCCTCTACGTTATGTGCCTTCCACTGTTCCGTGAGATCTTTGCGGATTTCAATGCTCTTGAGTCGCTGATTGATCCAGTTGTCTGAATATCCCAGACGCTTATAATCCAGCAAAGACTGCTGAATTCCAAGTTCCGGGTCCTGCATCTGCTGGATTCTTTCTGCTCCTACCTGAGCCAGCCAGCGTTTGAAAGGTTCGGCTTTCTTGGATGGTATTGCTTGCACAAGGCGTAAAAGACTCTGCAAATCCATACATTTTGCAGAATGCCTTTTGCCATCCGTAGCAATGAATTGGTGGGGGGGGACAATTTGTCCCCCTCACGAAATCATCAAGTTCAGAGTCACGTCTACGGATCTTCTTGAAGTATTCTGCCGGATCTTTACTATCTGTCAAAGCGGCAATTACATCATTTATGCAGAAATACCACTTTTCCTGCACCTCATCCCAGATCGTTCTGATCTGCTTTTCTTCAAAAATCTTTAATTCCTGCATTGTCATAACTTTAAGTTTTAATTCCCCACAAATCTAAC
>JBJEBN010000032.1:0-23014 GCA_051870095.1 Candidatus Cryptobacteroides sp.
TGGCAATCCTTTAATTATTGATCAGGCTCCGCTTCAACGGCATTGCAATTTCGAGTGTCATTTTGAGCAAACTCCAATATGTCATTTCGAGCAACCTCAATAATATGTCATTTCGAGCGAAGTTAATATGTCATTTCGAGCGAAGTCGAGAAATCTAAATCATCAAAACCATGGCAAAAGAAATAAAATTCAATACAGAAGCCCGCGCCCAGATGAAATCCGGCGCAGACGCACTTGCAGACGCAGTAAAGGTCACACTTGGTCCTAAAGGCCGCAATGTAGTGATTGACAAGAAATTCGGTGCTCCTCAGGTAACAAAGGACGGAGTGACCGTAGCAAAGGAAATCGAACTCGAGGACAGGTTTGCAAACATGGGTGCCCAGATGGTCAAGGAAGTCGCATCCAAGACCAACGAGCAGGCCGGTGACGGTACGACCACAGCTACAGTCCTCGCACAGGCCATAATAAACGTAGGTCTGAAGAATGTGACTGCCGGTGCAAACCCTATGGACCTCAAGAAAGGTATCGACAAGGCTGTTGCAGCAGTGGTAGCAAATCTCCGCGAGCAGAGCCAGGAAGTCGGTGAGGACTATGCCAAAATCGAGCAGGTCGGCACCATTTCAGCCAACAACGACAATTACATCGGAAAGCTCATCGCAGACGCAATGTCAAAGGTGAAGAAAGACGGTGTGATTACCGTAGAGGAGGCCAAGGGCACCGAGACAGAGGTCAAGGTAGTCGAGGGTATGCAGTTTGACAGAGGCTATATCTCTCCATATTTCATGACCAACGGTGACAAGATGGAGTCTGTTCTCGATAATCCGTACATTCTCATCACTGACAGGAAGATTTCCACAATGAAGGATCTCCTTCCTATCCTCGAGCCGATTGCACGTGAAGGTAAGTCACTCCTCATCATTGCAGAAGATGTTGACGGTGAGGCTCTTACCACTCTCGTTGTGAACAAGCTCCGTGGTACCCTCAAGATTGCTGCCGTGAAGGCTCCGGGCTTCGGCGACCGCCGCAAGGAGATGCTTCAGGACATCGCAACCCTTACTGGTGGCGTGGTAGTTTCAGAGGAGAGGGGATTCACCCTCGAGAATACTGCTCCTGATATGCTCGGAAAGGCAGAGAAAGTTGTCATTTCCAAGGACAACACCACAATCGTGAACGGCGCCGGTGATGCTGAGGCTATCCAGGAGAGGGCCAATACCATCAGGAAACAGATCGAGACCACTACTTCGGATTACGACCGTGAGAAACTCCAGGAGCGTCTTGGCAAACTTGCAGGCGGTGTGGCTGTCCTCTATGTGGGTGCCGCTACCGAAGTCGAGATGAAGGAGAAGAAAGACCGCGTGGAGGATGCTCTCAGTGCAACACGTGCGGCAGTAGAGGAAGGCATCGTGCCTGGTGGCGGAGTAGCCTATATCCGTGCTGCAGAGTCCATCAAGGACCTCAAGGGCGAGAATGAGGATGAGACCACAGGTGTACGTATCGTTGCCAAGGCAATTGAGGAGCCTCTCCGTCAGATTGCGGCCAATGCAGGTGTCGAGGGCAGCGTAATCATCAACAAGATCCGCGAAGGCAAGGGTGATTTCGGTTACAATGCCCGCACTGAGGAATATGTGAACATGTTCGAGGCCGGAGTGATTGACCCGACCAAGGTTGCCCGTGTGGCTCTTGAGAATGCTGCTTCAGTGGCTGGCATGTTCCTCACCACTGAGTGTGCAATCGCCGACATTCCTGAGAAGGAACCGGCTCCTGCAATGCCGGCAGGCGGTATGGGTGGAATGATGTAATATTCTATCGCTGGGCAATCCAAGGTTCGCAAATGCGAAACTTAAAATTAACATCCCGTCGGAATGCAATATGTCCGGCGGGATATCTGTTTATGGCCCCGTTTGTTTTTGGTCAGTCTGTTTATGGTCCGTCAGTTGCAAAAAAAAATCCGCAGAGTGTTTCTGCGGATTTGTCGAGATGACGTGACTCGAACACGCGACCCCTACGTCCCGAACGTAGTGCGCTACCAACTGCGCTACATCTCGATTCCTTGGTTCTGTGCGGTACTTTCTTCGTTGTCCTCCATCTTCAGTCGGTCATTACCGTGAGGTAACTCCCTCCTTCATCAGTCGTCCGCCTTGAAATTCCTCGCACATAACCTGCGGAAATTTTCTTTGCGGTACTCTCTTCGTTGTCCGCCTTGAAATTATCGTCCCGGGTTGGGGCGGCGTCTGATGACGCCTTATTTTTTTTAATGAAAGAAGCAGCCTTGTTGGACTGCTTCTTTCCAGCTATAAGAAAACCTTTAAAGGCTAAGCTTTCTTTATGAAAGTTTATTGATGTAGACTGCGATACCGCTCTTGAGGTTTGCAGCTTTGTTCTTGTGGATAATACCGACCTTAGCAAGTTTGTCGATCATCGCGTAAACCTTAGGAGCATTGGCCTCTGCCGCTGCCTTGTCGGTGGTATTTCTCAACGCACGGATTGCGTTCCTTGTTGTCTTTGCATAATATTTATTATGCAATCTGCGCCTCTCGCTCTGGCGATAGCGCTTGTCTGCTGAAGCGTGGTTTGCCATTGTTTTTATTTTTTATATTTCTTGTAGTGGGTAGGGGAATCGAACCCCTATTGCAAGAATGAAAATCTTGAGTACTAACCGTTATACGAACCCACCTTTCCAAACCATTTTTATCAAATGGGAGTGCAAAGGTAAGAAATGTTTCTTAATTGACAAAATTTTTCTAATCTTTCTTACCTTTTATTTTCAGCATATCATTCCGCCGCCTTCTCGCCGGCCCACTCGAAAGAGTACAATATTGATTCTACCTGCCTGAGATAGTGCCTTTTGTCATATTTCGGAGCATATACGAATCCTTCCATCACAATCACATTCTTTCCGTCCCTGCTGTAGAAGGCATGGGCAACGAACGGGCCACCCATATAGTCATTGTAAACTTCCCAATATCCCCTGATGCTTGCAAAATCGCGTCCTTTATATTTAAGGTACTCAATCGAAGGTCTTGCGAAGTCGCTTGTCATCATATAGGTATTCTCGAACATTCCCGGAACATTTTCCTTCAGCATAACGGCATTTTCTTCCAGAATGTTGTCAAGGCTGAGCATTTGCTTTCCTTCCTCTACCGGATATTTGTAAATGAGGATTCCCTGGCTTACCTGAGTGTCATAGGATACCCAGATGAAATTGTCGGTCTGCTTCTTGATCCTGAATCCTGAAGGGAAGTGAGGCGATCCCCCTGCCATGGCGCTTACCACGGGAGCGATTGACCTTTCCTCATATTTTCTGGAATTGGCGATGATCCTGTCCCGTTCGGCCTGCTCCAATGTGGTGATGATTTTTTTTGAGTTTTCCTTGAAAATCTGGACTGCTGTCTCGCTGTCCGGGGCGTTGAGCCTGATGACGCATTGAGATGAAGCCCAGATGTCAGTCTGGTACACTACGCCTGGACTCGTCACGTTCGAATTGATGTTGACGATGACGATGTTCCTGTGTATCTGGAACATGCTTCCGAATCCGCCCGGGGCAACATCGACGAGCGTGTACATCGGCTCCCTCTGAGGAAGGAACGGGCAGTCGTTTGCAAGAGTGTCACGGATGGTAGTGCCTATTGCTCCTTCCCATTCTGACTTGTCGATGACTACGATGACTTCGCCGGCCTTTCCGCTGATGTTCGGAAGCAGGGCCTTCTTCCTGGTGTTCTCTCCGCATGAAGCGAGGAAGAGGGTGGTCATGGCCAGGGCCAGACAAAAGTGAAAATGTTTCATGGCTTATTTCTGATTTTCAATTGGTTATCTGAATATTCTTGCAAAGTCGTTGCCGAAAGCGAGGAACATGATTGCGAAAAGAAGCACAAGTCCTATCATCTGCATGATGTACATGAACCTGTCGCTCGGTTTCTTCCTCGTAATCATTTCGTAGAGAGTGAACACCATGTGTCCGCCGTCAAGAGCAGGGATTGGCAGCAGGTTCATCACTCCGAGCATGATTGACAGCAATGCTATTATATTAAGGAATGCGTACCAGTCCCATGTGGCCGGGAAGATTTGTCCCATAGATATGAAACTGCCGACAGACTTGTATGCGCCTGTGCTCGGAGTAGCGACGAGCTTAAGGTCCTTGAGATATCCGCCTATGGTCTCGAAAGTAAGGGAGAAGCCCGCAGGAATGGCTGAAAGCACGGAATATTCCTTAGTGGTCACCGGAGGCATCTTCAGCATCACGCCAAGCATTCCGGCAGAATCTACCTGAAGCCTCATGGCCACGGTGTCATTCCCCCTCAATATGGTGGCATCCACGCTTCCGCCCCTGTGCTCCCTCAACGCCACTCTGGCATCCTGCACGAATCTCACTTCAGACCCCTCCAGGGCGATTATTCTGTCTCCGGATTCAAGCCCGGACGATCCGTTCACGGAATTCTGCGCCACCACGGATATGCAGAACGGCACTGCAAGGTCAAACATCCCCGGAGTGTTCAGGACTTCCGGCCAAAGGCTGTGGTCCAGATAGATGTCGACTGTATCCCCGTCCCTGAGCACGGAGGCCTTTGCCGCGGTCTGCCTTGCAAGGTCTGCCTGAAGCATGCCGAAATTCTCGGGCTCATAGTCGTCGAACTTCAGGATGCGGTCACCGTTGCGGAATCCCATGTCGTATGCTAGTGAGTTGACATACACGCAGTTGTCCTTGTTGCTGTAATAGCTCCTGCCCCATTTTGCGAGTATTCCTGAATAGACTGCAATGGCAAGTATGAAATTCATCAGCACTCCTCCTGCCATCACGAGGAATCTCTTCCAGGCCGGCTTCGACCTGAACTCCCATGGCTGTGGCTCGTGCTTGGTGAATTCCGTGTCGAGGGATTCGTCGACCATGCCGGCGATTTTGCAGTAACCGCCGAGAGGAAGCCAGCCGATACCATATTCGGTCTCCGACTCCGCTGCTTTCGGGAAGATCTTTGCGAACCATCCGCTCTTGGTGCTCAGGAGCTTGAATCCTCCTGCGTCGAAGAAAAGGAAGAATTTGTCCACCCTGATTCCGAACATCTTCGCGAACAGAAAATGTCCGAGCTCGTGTATCACGATGAGCACGGACAGGGCAAGTATGAGTTGAAGTGCTTTAATGAGTACTACCATCTGCTACCATGTTAAAAGGATTTCCTTCCGGCCTTCGCATCAATCATGCCGGAAGCTTTGGCAAGAACCGTCTCGTTAGTACGGAAAATCGTGTCCAAGTCGCACGATTCAACAAAATCCGGACCAGCCATGCAATCGGACACTATGTCCGTTATGTCATAGAAGCCGATTCTTCCCTGGAGGTATGCGGCCACGGCCGCTTCGTTTGCCGCATTCATTATGCAGGCCATGTTTCCTCCCTTGTCCAATGCTTCATAAGCAAGGTTCAGGGCAGGGAATTTCTCCCTGTCGGGTGCGAAGAAAGACAGGCTTCCGAGCTGTGCGAAATCCAGTTTCCTGTTCGACAGGTTCATCCTCTGTGGCCAGCAGAGCGCGAACTGAATCGGCTCCCTCATGTCCGGATGGCCCATCTGGGCAATGACTGCCCCGTCGGCATATTCCACCATAGAATGGATTATGGATTCCGGATGGATTACTACATTTATCTTGTCCCCGGGAGTCCCGAACAGCCATCTTGCCTCGATTATTTCGAGACATTTGTTCATCATGGTGGCTGAGTCTATTGTTATTTTTGCTCCCATGTTCCATTTAGGATGCTTGAGAGCCTCGTCCTTCGTGGCTTTGGCAATCCGGTCCCTCGTCCATGTGCGGAACGGGCCTCCCGATGCCGTCAGGTGTATTTTCTCTATGTCAGCTCCTGCAGAGCCCATCAGACACTGGAAAATGGCAGAGTGTTCGGAATCGACCGGGAGTATCCTTGCCCCGTTTTCAGCCGCCAGCTGCATCACGATTTCTCCTGCAGCGACCAGAGTCTCCTTGTTGGCGAGGGCGATTGTCTTTCCTGCCTTGATTGCGGCAACGGTAGAGGAGAGTCCGCTGAAGCCCACCATTGATGTCAGCACTATGTCGATGTTGTCGCTTTCCATCAGGTCGCATACGGACTGCATTCCGGCGAATACCTTTATATAATGTGGCTTCAGGGCTTCCGCCACTTCTTCATATTTGTCCTCGTTGCAGATTACGACGGCGTTGGCGTCAAATTCAATCGCCTGCCTTATCAGCAGGTCGCTGCTGTTGTTCGCCGTCAGGAGCTCCACTTCGAAAAGGTCTCTGTGCTGGCTTATGACATCCAGGGCCTGTCTGCCGATTGATCCAGTGGAACCGAGGATGGCTATATGTCTTTTTTCCATTGCGTCACCTTGTGGTTTAGAAATTTATATACAATGTCGGATCCACGGTCTCGCCGTTGTGCCAGAGCTCGAAATGCAGGTGTGCTCCGGTGGTCTGACTGCCTGTGTTGCCAAGAAGGGCAACCGGGGTGCCTGCAGTGACCTTGTCTCCGGTCTTCTTCAGCAGTTTCTCGTTGTGCCTGTAGATTGAGACTATGTCTCCGCTGTGCTGTATCTGTATGCTGTTCCCTGTCTCCTCGTTCCATCCTGCCGATATGACGGTGCCGTCGAGGACAGCCTTGACCACGGAGCCTTCCGGTGCGGTGATGTCTATGAACGGATGGAAATCAGGGTCATATTTTTGAGAGACAACGCCTTTGACCGGCGTGAAGAAATGCAGGCCTTCGATTGGCAGAACCCTTTTGTCGCGGGACGTGATCTCGAACTGCTCTTCTTCCTTGACCTGCTTCCTGAGCATGGAGTCCCTGCTTTGGAGGGAAGCCGCATCAGGATTTGCAGCCGCAGCCCTGTTGGCGTTGATGATGCTGTCAATCTTTACGGGTTCCCTTCCCTCGACGCTCCTGCGCAGGTTTTCTGAATACAGCTCCCATTTGAATATGACATTCTCCAGGGAGTCGATTCTGATGGCGTTCTGGATGGCGGCCCTCTTGGACCTCTCGTCCGGATATCCAGGAATGAAAGTGCGGATAGGGGTGAATGCTATCAATGCGAATATCAGGATTGTGAATGATATTATGATGCTCACGATGGCCACTACGAATCCGACCCTCGTGAAATGCAGGGTCAGGAGCTGCTTGTGGCTGAGGTCATCTATGATGGCAAGCCTGAAATTGCGGACTTTGTGGTCCTTGTTGTCTTTTAATTTGTTGTGCAGTGCCATAAAATTTCTAACTTTGTACCCATTATGGACAGGATAATAGGCATAGATTATGGAAGGAAGCGGGTCGGTGTCGCAGTCAGCGATCCGCTCGGCATCTTTGCCTCCGCCCTCGAAACGGTACAGACTGCAAAGATAATAGAATATCTCAAAAACTACTCCGAAAAAGAGCATGTGGTCAGATTTGTGGTCGGCATGCCTGTGAATATGGACGGAGCCCCTTCGGAAGCCGCCAGGGATGTCGAGTCCTTCCTCAAGCAGCTTTCCCGTGCTTTCCCTGATGTTCCTGTCAGCCTTGAGGATGAGCGTTTCACCTCAGTTCTTGCCCACAGGGCAATGATAGACGGGGGCATGAAGCAGTCGGACAGGAGAGAGAAGGAGTCGGTTGACCGTATAAGCGCAGCCATAATCCTGCAGAGTTACATGGACAGGACTTCCGGTTCCCCGGCGGCATTCGACCCCTCAATGGTCCCGGATACCTTGAGCTCCAAGGTCTCGAAGAAGGGCCGCAGGAAATGAATCATCTCTGCACAAGCAGAATAATATAAAGGATAGAATTATGATTTTACCAATTTATCTATATGGGTCGGAGGTGCTCCGTGACGAGAACGTGGAAGCGGACATCAATGACCGTGAGGCCATAACGAAGCTTGTGGCCGACATGAAGGAAACTCTCAAGGAAGCTGACGGATGCGGTCTTGCAGCTCCCCAGGTGGGTGTAAACAAAAGAATCCTGATAGTTGACGGTACTGACCTGGTGGATGCATATCCATACCTGAAGGATTTCCGCAGGACAATGATAAACCCTGTGGTAATCGAGGAGAGCAAGGAAACGTGCGACTATTCAGAAGGATGTCTCAGCGTGCCGGGCATCTATGCCGAGGTCAGCCGTCCGGCGGTCATCAAGGTGACATATTATAACGAGGATTTCAAGCAGGTGACTGAGGAGTTCCGCGATTTCGCCTGCCGTATGATCCAGCATGAGCTCGACCACCTCGACGGCAACCTGTTCGTGGACCGGGTATCTCCGATACGCCGCAAGATGATAACCAGGAAGCTTCAGAGCATATCGAAGGGTTCCGTTTCGACCAGGTACAAATCCAAAAGGTGACAATTGACATTCATTAATATATATTATGGGAGCATTTCACGCATACGATATAAGAGGAATCTACAATGTGGATTTCGACAAGGAAACCGCCTACAAGGCCGGTTATTTCATTCCTGAACTTCTTGGAGCAGACAAGGTGGCCGTCGGAAGGGACTGTCGCGTGTCATCTGACGAAATACATGATGCAGTCATAGCCGGAATCACGGATGCCGGTGCCAATGTATATGACCTCGGCCTTACAACAACCCCGGCCGTATATTTCGCGACTGCCAATTATGGATTCAAGGCATCTGTCCAGATAACGGCATCCCACAACGGACCTGAATACAACGGAATGAAGGTCTCTACGGAGAATGCCCGTGCGGTAGGATATGATGCCGGCCTCAAGACCATCAAGCAGTGGATCGAGGAGGGCAGGCCGACACCGGCGGCAGCAAAAAAAGGTGAAGTCCGCAAAATGGACATATATGATGACTATCTTGATTTTCTTTTGAAATACAAGGGCGACTACGGCAATTTGCATATTGCCATGGACCTTTCCAACGGCATGGCCAACCTTTTTGCCAAGAAGATTTTCGGGGATGTCCCTGAATATCTGTATGATACGATGGACGGGCGTTTCCCGAACCATGATCCGAACCCTCTTGTTCCCAAGAATGTAGAGGCGCTCAAGGCTCTTGTCCGCAAAACCGGAGCCGATGTGGGAGTCATCTATGACGGTGATGCCGACAGGGTCATGTTCGTCGATGAAAATGCCCGTTTCATATCGCCAGACCTCATGATAGCTGTACTCGGACAGTATTTTCTCGTAGAAAGGGGAGAGAAGGGTCTGGTGCTTCAGGACATACGTTCAAGCAAGGCAGTAGGGGAATATCTTGCACCTCTGGGCGGCGAGATGAGGACCTGGAAAGTCGGCCGTGCTTTCGCAGCCGAGAAGCTTCGTGAAATCGACGGCGTGTTCGGAGGCGAGCTCGCAGGACACTATTATTTCCGTGATTTCTTCTACTCTGACAGTGGAATCCTTGCTTCTATCCTGATTCTCAATGTGGTAAGTCAGCTCAAGAAGGAGGGACGCACTCTCAGCCAGCTTATTTCCGAGATTGAGAAATATCAGAATTCGGGTGAAATCAATTTCCGCCTTGAAGACAAGGCCGGCGCAATGGATGCCGTCCGTGACATGTTCATGTCGCAGGAGAAGCCGACTGCATACATGGATTTCGACGGCTACAGGGTGGAATTCCCTCAGTGGTGGTTCAATATCAGGCCTTCCAACACGGAGCCTTATCTCAGATTCCTGTGCGAAGCCACATCCAGGGAGCTTCTTGACGAGAAGGTCAATGCAGTAAGGACATTGTTGGAGACAAAATTCGGGGCGAAGTAGGATGAAAGTGAACTTGACAGCTATATTCCTCTGCTTTGCCATCCTGACTGCCTCCCCGTGCCTGGCTGATGCCATGGTTCCTGTCAGGATTGATACTGTAAGGACTTCCTTGCACATTCCCCGTCCGTTCAAGCAGCCGGTCAAATCGATGATTTCCTCTCCGACCGATCCGGTTGACACCCTTGATACGGCCAACGAGTTCGTAAAGGTGGTCCTGTATGCCGACAATACCTGGAAATATTACAAGACGGCCGGTTTCGAGAAACTGGCCGGAGTATTTGATGACCATTGGAACCCGGAGGATTCCAACCCGTATAAGGTGACTCTCGATCAGCTGCCACAGTCTTGGTCGCTGTGGATGGTGGACAGCCTGGACCAGTATCATTGCCCTTTCCAGGGTGATGTCTATTACAGGGGCAAGTTCGGTATTCGCAGGGGACGCCGCCATCAAGGGGTTGATCTGCCTCTGAAGGTGGGTGATCCTGTGTATGCGACATTTACCGGCAAGGTAAGGATATCCAAATATCAGGGAGGATATGGCAATCTTGTGGTAATAAGGCATGAAAACGGTCTGGAGACATTCTACGGGCATCTTTCCAAGAGGTATGTGGAGGCAGGTGACTGGGTGAATGCCGGAGATGTCATAGGACTCGGCGGGTCTACGGGCAGGTCAACGGGCCCGCATCTGCATTTCGAGACAAGGTATCAGGGCTTCGCGTTCGACCCGCAATGGCTCATCGATTTCAAGACAGGAGAACTCAGGCACAGGCTTTTCGTGCTGAAGAAGAAGTATTTCAGTCCTTACAGCAACTATGAGCAGGATTTCGAGGACGAGGCCTACAACGAGGAAGAGGACAAGAGGGAGGATGCCGAGAAGGCGGCTATGAAATGGTATGTTGTCCGTTCCGGTGACACTCTCGGAAGAATCGCCATCAACAACGGCACTACGGTCAATGCTATTTGCAAGCTCAACGGAATCACGCCAACGACGATATTGAAAATCGGCCGTAAACTGAGGGTGAGATAACGCCCTGCAATTGAGAAAATACACGAAAAATATACGACTATCAGGATAATTGTATATTTTTGCAGTCCTTTTTTCGGGCATGGGAGCTCGTGTCTTCCTCTGCCCCATATACAAGATTCAGGAACAATATGCAAGACATTCGTAACATTGCGATAATCGCCCATGTCGACCACGGAAAGACGACCCTGGTTGACAGGATGATTTATCAGGCGCGTCAGGCACGCGAGCAGGAGAAGTTGGGAGAACTGATCCTCGACAACAACGACCTCGAGAGAGAAAGAGGTATAACAATTCTGGCAAAGAATGTATCCGTTACATATAAAGGAGTGAAAATCAATGTGATTGACACTCCGGGCCATAGCGATTTCGGCGGCGAGGTGGAGCGTGTGCTCAACATGGCCGACGGGGTGCTTCTTCTTGTGGATGCTTTCGAGGGATGTATGCCTCAGACCCGTTTCGTGCTGCAGAAAGCCATCGAGATGGGCAAGAAACCAGTAGTGGTCATCAACAAGGTGGACAAGCTCAACTGCCGTCCTGACGAGGTCCAGGAGGAGGTCTTCGACCTGATGTTCTCGCTCGGAGCGACAGAGGACCAGCTTGATTTCAAGACTGTCTATGGAAGCGCTAAGCAGGGATGGATGTCATACGACTGGAAGAAGCCGGCTACTGACATCACCGCCCTCCTCGATACTATCCTGGAGGTGATTCCTGCCCCTGCCAAGGTGGAGGGTACTCCGCAGATGCTGATTTCTTCATTGGAATATTCCCCATATGTCGGCAGGATTGCAGTGGGAAGGGTTACGCGAGGAACTTTGAGCGCAGGCATGAACATAACCCTTTGCAAGAGGTATGACATACAGCAGAAGCAGAAAATCAAGGACCTTATGGTGTTCGACGGCCTGGGAAAGACCAAGGTCGATACGGTAGAGTGCGGAGACATCTGTGCAGTAGTAGGTCTTGAGGGCTTCGAAATCGGAGATACCGTGGCTGATTACGAGAATCCGGAGCCGCTGCCTCCGATTGAGGTGGATGAGCCTACCATGAGCATGCTCTTCTGCATCAACAACTCTCCGTTCTTCGGTCGCGAGGGCAAGTTCGTGACTTCCCGCCATCTTAAGGAGCGCCTGGAGAAGGAGCTTGAGAAGAATCTTGCTCTCAGGGTGAAACCTGGTCCAAACGCCGATTCCTTCATAGTTTACGGAAGGGGAGTGCTCCATCTTTCAGTCCTCATCGAGACAATGAGAAGGGAGGGCTTCGAGCTTCAGGTCGGTCAGCCGAAGGTGCTGGACAAGACCATCAACGGCCAGAGATGCGAGCCGATTGAGAATCTTACCATAGAGGTGCCTGAGGAGTTCGTCGGCAAGGCCATAGAGATGTCCACAAGGCGCAAGGGAGCCCTTATTCACATGGAGGCCCGCGGAGACAGGACCCATCTCGAGTTCGATATCCCTGCAAGGGGTCTCATGGGACTGAGGAGCAACCTGCTTACCGCTACTCAGGGAGAGGCTATCGTAGCTCACCGCTTCAAAGGATACGAGCCGTTCAAGGGTGAGATTGAAAGGCGTACCAACGGATCTCTCGTGTCGCTTGAAACCGGACTGTCGGTGGCTTATTCCATGGACAAGCTTCAGGACAGGGGAAGGTTCTTCATCGAGCCAGGTGTGGAAATCTATGCCGGTCAGGTTGTTGGAGAGCATACCCGTGAACGTGACCTGAACATCAATATATGCAAGACCAAGAAGCTTACCAACATGAGGGCTTCCGGCAGTGATGACAAGGTCATGTTGCCTCCTCCTGTGGTTTTCTCCCTTGAAGAGGCTCTTGAGTACATTCAGGAGGATGAACTTGTGGAGGTTACACCTAAGTCTATGAGAATCAGGAAGATAATTCTTGATGAAATAGAACGTAAGCGCAGGGGCCAGGAAACTGAGGCCTGATAATTCAGCCTGTTGATAAAGGAAAAGGAATTTTAGAACCTAAAAAATTTGAAAGTTTCGAAAGTTTTCTATACCTTTGCGGGCTCAAAATCTATTTATAGGCTATGGATGATATGAAACTGTTGATACCTTTAAATGGATTGGCTGCCGGAGAGAGTAAGTTTTCATGGCATGCCGGAAAGGAGTTCTTCGATTCGTTTGAAAATTCAGAAATATCCGATGCCGACCTCGATGTGTCAGCGACGGTGGAGAAGAGGGGCAGGAAGGTGCTTGTTGGATGCCGTGTGGAAGGAAGGGTTACCGTAGCGTGTGACCGATGTCTCGAGGATCTGGATATGCCTGTGAGTGTTGACATTGCCCTGGATGTGAGATTCGGTGAGGGAGAGGATTGTGAGGAAGACGGCCGCGAGGTTGTTTTCGTGGAGGCTGATGGTCAGGAGCTGGAAATGGACCAGATTGTATATGATTATGTATGTCTGTCCCTTCCAATGCAGCGCACGCACAGACCGGGAGAGTGCAATCCGGAAACGGTCAGATATATGGGAGAACCGTTGGCGGTGGACGGAGTTTCTGGGGAAACGGAGAATGAAAATCCTTTTTCGGCCCTGAAAGGGCTCTTCAAGGCAGATTGATTTTGATACAAATAATTAAAAATATAGAACAATGGCACATCCGAAACACAAAGTCTCCAAACAGAGACGTGACAAGAGAAGAACACATGACGTTGCGGTAGTTCCTACCCTCGCTACTTGTTCAAACTGCGGTGCAACCATCATGTACCACAGAGTATGTCCTGAGTGCGGCTACTACAGAGGCCGTCAGATCATCGAGAAGAAGGCTGAGTAGTCTGGCTTGCCGGTGACGGACAAAATGGCCCTGTAGTTCAACGGATAGAATGGAAGTTTCCTAAACTTTAGATAGCAGTTCGATTCTGCTCGGGGCTACCAATAGTGGAATTCTGAGATTTCTCGGGATTCCACTATTGTTTTATCCTTTTTTTACTAATTTTGCACTCTTATATGTAATATAAGTTTCGCACTTGCGAAACTTGAGTATGTAATAGAAAGAACGACATAGTTATGAAAAAGGTAATCGCAACTTCGGACGCCCCAAAGGCAGTGGGCCCATATTCAC
This sequence comes from Candidatus Cryptobacteroides sp., assembly GCA_051870095.1. Lineage (GTDB taxonomy): Bacteria > Bacteroidota > Bacteroidia > Bacteroidales > UBA932 > Cryptobacteroides. The sequence goes on from JBJEBN010000032.1 coordinate 13,803, forward strand.
AGGCAATACTTGTAAACGGAACCCTTTATGTGTCAGGACAGATTCCTGTGAATCCTGCTGACGGCACCGTTCCGGCTGACATCGCCGCACAGGCACATCAGTCACTCAAGAATGTCGGAGCAATCCTCAAGGCTGCCGGCATGGGCTATGGAAATGTAGTCAAGACCACGGTGCTTCTTGCAGACATAGCGGACTTCAAGGCAGTCAATGAGGTGTATGCCGAGTATTTCACTGAAGACAAGCCTGCAAGGGCGTGCTTCCAGGTGGCAGCCCTTCCAATGGGTGTCGGCATTGAAATCGAGGCTGTAGCAGTAGAGGGCTGACATGAGTCGCAAGTCGCTCATAATCTGTCTTTGCGTCCTGCTCCTTCTGATCGGCGGCATTTCAATCGCGGTGGCCCTGCTGTATTCCGGGGGACCGATGACCAAGAACAAGGCAGCCGCCAGGATGGCTGACGACTCCAGATACCTCCTTCTTCCGGCTATTCCTTCGGACGCTGTGGCGGTATTCTGTTTTTCGGATGCTTCCGATGCCTGGCAGCTCACTCCGTTCTGCTCTTTCGACTGCAGGATGGCTGTTTCGTTCCATTATTCCGGAAAACTTGTCCCTCTGTATGTATTTGATGCGGGAAAGGCTTCCGAGGAGCGCTCAACTCTTGCAGAATCCTTAATCGAGACAGCTGCAGGCCTGGGCATGACCACTGAATATCTGGACTGCTCGAAGGTTGCAGGCAAGGACAAGAAACTGTCTGGCCGTTCAATAGTGCTCGCCTCGGAATCTGAGGTCATTCTCCGTTCAGCAGTAAGGCATATTGAGAAGAATGTGTCTGTCCTGGATCTTGACGGCTTCACTGAGGCTGCAGGATGTGTTTCCGGACAGGATGTGATGATAATATCCAACTCGCAGTCGTCAAGACTGGTGTCGGCATTGCTCACCAAGTCATTCTCTCCATGGTCGGATTTCGCTTCACGTCTGGCAAGCTGGACGTCAGCTGACATTGACAATATCGGGCCGGGAGGCATTACGCTTACAGGACGCACCGTTCATGACAACGGCATGGCTGAGTTCATGACAGTCATGGAGAATATAACTCCTTCCAATACGACTTTTGCCAAGGTCCTGCCTTCGTTTACTTTCTCGGCATTGTCCCTTCCTATGAAGGATATGGATTCATATGTATCCTCATACAAGTCCTTCATGGATTCCAAGCAGAAGCTCCAGGATATGAATGCGAAGCAGAAATCGCTCGCGGCATCGGCCGGAGTCTCTCCTGCGGACTATTTCGCCGGAATCGGAATCCAGGAAGCGGCAACGGCTTCATTCGTTGTCGGCAGCACTCTCGAGAGGGTCAATCTGGTGCGAACCTCATCCCCGTCAGCCGAAATCCTGTTCAAGGGGACTGGCATATCATCATTGAAGGACTACACCCCCGGGGTACATCCGTATGCGTACAAGGGCTTCCTCGCTTCGATGTTCGGCAGCATATTCAGCCTGCCTGATGAGAGTTGTTTCACATTCGTGGACGGCTGGGTGGTGTCAGGAAGCAGTGCTGCCATAGCTGAATATGCCAACGGCCATGCCCTCGACTATACCCTCAGGGAATATCTCGCCGATGCAGGCAAGGCAGATCTGCTGGGATCCAAGCCTGTTTCCGTGTCGGCATATCTGTCAGTCTCATCAGCCGTATCATCTCCGAGGGATATGTTCAAGCCGGCATTCACGAGCCTGATGGCACCGCTCACTCAGGAATGCGACCTTTGTCCGGCCGTACTTACGATGGGGGTCGGAAAGGACAAATCAGCTTTCCGTATTGAAATCAAGAATCTGACCCTCAAGAAATCCAAGGCTCCTGCCTTTGAGCATGACACCACTGTCGTCATACCTCAGGGACCTTTCCGTGTGAAGAACTCCGGCACCGGAAAGATGAATCTGTTCTATCAGCAGGACAATCTTTATCTCTGCCTCAAGGAAGAAGGCGGCAAGGGCCTCTGGGGAGTACCTTTTGACAGAAAAATCTGCGGAACGGCAAGCAATATCGACTATTTCGCAAACGGCAAGCTCCAGTTCCTTTTCGGAGCCGGTTCGAAAATTTACCTGATCGACAGGCTCGGAAGATTCGTTTCAGGATTTCCGGTGGAACTCGGCAAGGAAATTCTCGTAGGACCTTCGGTCTATGACTTCAATTCCACACGGAAGTACAACATCATGGTGCTTCACAAGGACAATACCGTGGAAATGTATAATCTGAAAGGTCAGAAACCGTCATCATGGCTCGGAATCAAGGCAGAAGAGACCATCAAGGCTCTTCCTGACAGAGTAGTCGTGGGAGACAAATCATGCTGGGTAGTAAGGACATCCATCCGCACTTTGATCTTCCCGTTCAACGGAGGTGACCCTCTTAACAACGAGAAAGCTGACAAGATGGCCCGTCCTGACACTGAAGTGAGGGTTGTCGACGGGGCAGTAGAATATGACTGCTATGACGGAAAGACACGAAAATTAGTACTTTAACTTAAAATATTTTATGGAATTCACATCAGTAAACAAACTTTTTGAAGAGTCCTTCAAAAAGAACTGGGACCGCCCTGCGATCTCCAACTATCAAGGAGTCACCCTGCATTACAGGGATGTGGCGCGCAGGATTGAAAAAATGCACATCATGTTTGAAGAGTGCGGTCTCCAGAAGGGCGACAAGGTCGCAATCTGTTCAAGGAACCAGGCCAACTGGGGAGTTTCCTTCCTTTCGGCGCTGACATACGGAGCTGTTCCGGTACCGCTTCTGCATGAGTTCAAACCGGGCAACGTGCACCATCTGGTCAATCATTCCGAGGCCAAGATTCTTTTCGTGGATGATGTTGTATGGGAAGGGCTCACCGAGTCCGAAATGCCGCTGTTGCATGCTGTCATCCAGGTGAATACATTCAAGCTCCTCTATGCGAAAGATGAGAAGATAACATCCGCCCGCGAGCATCTGAACGAGCTTTTCGGAAAGAAATATCCTGAGTCATTCGGCCCTGATGTCCTGAACTACTACGAGGACTCTCCGGAAGAACTCGCAGTGATCAACTACACGTCAGGTACTTCAGGATTCTCGAAGGGAGTGATGATTCCTTACAGGGCAATCTGGTCCAACCTCATTTTCGGACAGCAGGCAGTTCCTGGGCTGGACAATACAAAGAGCGTTGTTTCAATGCTTCCGTCAGCCCATATGTACGGCCTGATGTTCGAGCTTCTATACGAATTGAGCGTCGGCGCACATGTACATTTCCTTTCAAGGGTTCCGAGCCCGAAGGTGATCATGCAGGCTCTCGCGGAAGTGAAGCCTTATCTTGTGATTGCAGTTCCGCTTGTGATTGAAAAGATCTACAAGAGCAAGGTGAAACCGGTCCTCGAAAAGGAAGGCATACGTTTCCTTATGAAATTGCCTGTGCTCAACCAGGTGGTTCTCAATAAGATAAGGACAGAACTCGTCAATGCTTTCGGTGGGGAATTCATGGAAGTCATAATCGGTGGAGCAGCCTTCAACAAGGAGGTCGAGGCTTTCTTCAAGCAGATTAATTTCCCGTTCACCGTAGGTTATGGAATGACCGAGTGCGCTCCGATCATCACATATGAGGACTGGAATACTGCCAAGCTCTATTCCTGCGGAAAGACAGCCCCGAACCTTGAGATAAAGATCGATTCCGCCGACCCTGCGAACATCCCTGGCGAGGTGCTTGTAAAAGGTGCCAACGTGTTCCTCGGGTATTACAAGAACGAGGAGGCGACGGCTGCCACTTTCACTGAGGACGGATGGTTCCGTACAGGAGACATGGGAGTCATCGACTCTGACGGATTCCTCTTCCTCAAAGGCCGCTCCAAATGCATGATTCTCGGCCCTTCAGGCCAGAATATCTATCCTGAGGAAGTCGAGACCGTCATAAACTCACGCCCTTATGTCGTAGATTCACTCGTTGTCGAGGACGACGGCGGACTTACAGCCCTCATTTATCCTGATTTCGCCCAGGGTGAGAAAGACGGAATGAAGCAGGACGAGTTCATCAAGTATATGGAGTCAACCTTGGGAGAACTCAATAAGGAGCTTCCTAACTATGCAAGAATCAAGAAGATTGAGGTGATGTCCGAGGATTTCGAAAGAACTCCGAAGAAGAGCATCAAACGTTATTTGTATCAGAGAAATTAATATGGAAAAATTCGACCGCAGCTATCTTGACATGGCCGGAATCTGGGCACGCAATTCATATTGCAAAAGGCGTCAGGTCGGTGCCATCCTTGTCAAGGACAGAATGATAATATCTGACGGATACAACGGCACACCGTCCGGATTCGAGAATATCTGCGAGGACGAGAACGGGGTTACCAAACCGTATGTCCTTCATGCCGAAGCCAATGCCATCACCAAGGTCGCCAAGTCAGGAAACAGCAGCAAGGATGCAACACTTTATGTCACGGCTTCTCCGTGCATGGAATGTGCAAAGCTGATCATCCAGGCTGGCATAAAGAGGGTCGTTTACCGCGATGAATACAGAATCACCGACGGAATAGACCTTTTGAGAACCGCCGGGGTGGAAGTCGAGAAAGTTGACTGAGTTGAATCATGAAAAGAATAGATACCAATATCATTGTCGCGCTCCTGGGAGTAGTCCTGGGAGTGCTTCTTGCTTTGACAGTACAGAAAGGGCTTGAACCCCGCAGGAAGTTCGACGGGGACTACAACCGTTGGCGCAAGCTGAACCTTATCCTGCAGGAGGTGGAGAAGAATTATGTCGATACCATTGACATGAAGGCCATGACGGATGCTGCCGTGGTGGCAGCTCTTGCCGAGCTCGACCCTCATTCGGTCTACCTCCCTCCTGTGGAGCTGACTGAATCAGAAACGGAGCTTGCAGGCAACTTCGAGGGTATAGGCATACAGTTCAATGTCCCGAACGACACGGCCATCGTCCTGAACGTGATACCCGGAGGCCCTTCCGAGAAGGCGGGACTCCAGCAGGGAGACCGCATAATTAAGGTCGATACCAGGAACATAGCTGGCACCAAGACCCCTCAGGACAGCATGGTGCGCCTGATGAAGGGCCCTTCAGGTACAAAGGTGAAGATCATGGTCAGCCGTGACGGTGCCATGATTCCTTTCGACATCACTCGGGACCGCATCCCCGTGCATTGCGTGGATGCCGCCTTCATGATAGACGGGACGACAGGCTATATCAAGCTGTCCAAATTCACAAGGACCACCTTCAAGGAATTCCGCGAAGCTTCCGACAGATTGCTTTCAACCGGTATGACAAGGTTGATATTCGATCTCAGGAGCAACACGGGCGGTTATTTCGACCAGGCTCTCCAGCTCTGCAACGAGTTCCTTCACAAAGGAGATGACATCGTATATATGGAGGGATTGCACCGTCCGAGGCAGGAATTCAAGGCCGACGGCAGGGGGCGTCTGCAGGATGTGGAAATATCGGTACTGATTGATGAGAGCACGGCCTCTTCGAGCGAAATCTTCTCGGGAGCCATTCAGGACAACGACAGGGGAGTCGTCGTGGGAAGGCGTTCTTTCGGAAAGGGACTTGTCCAGGAACCGGTCAATTTCACGGATGGTTCGGGCATAAGGCTCACGGTATCGCGTTTCTATACACCTTCAGGCAGATGTATCCAGAAGCCATATGCAAAGGACTATGCCTATGATATTTACGAACGCTATGCCCATGGCGAGATGACCACGGCCGACAGCATGAAGGTGGATACCTCATCCGTATATTATACGGTCAAGGGACGCCGGGTCTATGGCGGAGGAGGCATAATCCCTGATGTTTTCGTGCCTATCGACACGACAAAGGCGACCAAGTTCTATATCAACTGCAACAAGAAGGCTACGCAGATGCGTTTCGCTTCCGCAATGTTCGACAAATACCGTTCGCAGCTCTCTGACATAAATGATTTCGCATCGCTTGAAAAGTGGTTCGACTCCATCTCGTTGGAGAGGCAGTTCCTCGACTATGCCGCCTCGAAGGATGCCCTGAAGGTTTCCGACAAGGAATGGAACATGTCGAAGCCTTACATGATGCCTCAGCTCAAGGCTTTGGTCGGACGATATTCGAAATTGGACGATGAGGCTTTCTACCGTTTCTATCTCCCGATAGACGAGACGGTGCAGCAGGCTCTGCAACATTCCTCCTCCGTCGATTGATAAAAAGATTTGAAAATCTGAAAATTATATGTATTTTTGCGCGCTTTTCCGACCGAATCCGGCTGAAGGCCGTCAGGAGGGCGGAAAGACAATAAATAATGTTTAACCCACTAGTTTGTTTCAATTTAATTTTACAATGGAAGAAAACAAAACAGTAGAGACTATTGAGGAAACTCCAATAGTCGTAGAAGAAACCGGGAAAGCCCCTCTCAATGCTTCTATCGATCCGGACAAGTTCGATTGGGATGCTTTCGAAAGTGATGATGTCTATGGTGAGGACATCAAGGACATCGACGAGAAATACACCCAGACCCTCTCAAAGGTAGTTGAGGGCGAGGTAGTTGAAGGCGTCGTTACAGCAATCAGCAAGAGGGAGGTCATCGTAAACATCGGTTACAAGAGCGAGGGCGTCATCATGGCTCCTGAGTTCCGTTACAACCCTGACCTCAAAGTTGGAGACAAGGTGGAAGTCTTCGTTGAAAGCACTGAGGACAAGAAAGGTCAGCTCATTCTTTCACACAAGAAGGCACGCCAGCTCCGTTCCTGGGATATGGTCAACGCAGCATTCGCTGCAGACGAGATCGTAAAGGGATATGTGAAGACCCGCACGAAGGGTGGTATGATCGTGGATGTATTTGGAATCGAGGCATTCCTTCCAGGTTCACAGATCGACATCAAGCCTATCCGCGACTACGATCAGTTTGTTGACACAACAATGGACTTCAAGATTGTCAAGATCAATCAGGAATTCCGCAATGTAGTGGTATCACACAAGGCTCTCATCGAGGCAGAGCTCGAGCAGCAGAAGAGCGAGATCATCGGCAAGCTCGAGAAAGGCCAGGTTCTCGAGGGTACTGTCAAGAACATCACCGGCTACGGAGTATTCGTTGACCTCGGCGGTGTTGACGGTCTCATCCACATCACTGACCTCTCATGGGGCAGGATCAACCATCCGGAGGAGGTTGTTTCACTCGACCAGAAGATCAATGTCGTTATTCTCGACTTCGATGAGTCCAAGAAGAGAATCGCTCTCGGTCTGAAGCAGCTCACAGTTCATCCTTGGGATGCTCTCGATGCAAACCTCAAAGTAGGTGACAAGGTGAAAGGTAAAGTAGTTCTCATCGCTGACTACGGCGCATTCGTTGAAATCGAGCCGGGCGTTGAGGGTCTCATCCATGTATCAGAAATGTCTTGGTCTCCAAGGCTCCGCATCGCTTCCGACTTCCTTAAGGTAGGTGACGAGGTAGAGGCTCAGATCCTTACTCTCGACAGGGAGGAGAAGAAGATGTCTCTCGGTCTGAAGCAGCTCGTTGCAAACCCTTGGGAGAACATCCGCGAGAAATATCCGGTAGGTTCAAAGCACACTGCATCTGTCCGCAACATCACCAACTTCGGTGTGTTCGCAGAGCTTGAGGAGGGCATCGAAGGCCTTATCCACATCAGCGACCTTTCATGGAACAAGATCAAACATCCTTCAGAGCTCGTTGCTCCTGGTGACAAGATCGAGGTTGTCATCCTCGACTTCGATGAGGAGAACCACAAGCTCAGCCTCGGCCACAAGCAGCTCCTTCCTAACCCATGGGATGAGATCGAGGCCAAGTACAGTGTAGGTACTGTAGTTGAGGCCAAGATTGCTTCCGTAAACGACAAGGGTGCTGTCATCGAGATTGAAGGCGATGTTGACGCATTCTGCTTCAACAAGGAGCTTGCAAAAGAGGACGGTTCAATGCCGGTTGCAGGCGAGACTCTCGCATTCAAGGTTATCGAGCTCAAACGCAGCGCCAAGAAGATCACTCTTTCTCATGTGAAGACCTATGCTGAGGCAAAAGCAGAGAAAGCAGCTGCAGAGGTAGACAACACCAAGAAGGCTGTCAAGAAGATCAACTCGAACATCGAGAAGACCACTCTCGGTGACATCGACGCTCTCGCAGCCCTCAAGAGCCAGCTTGAAAAAGGTGAATAATCATCTCTATGAATTTCACTCTTAACGTTTTAGGTACGGCTTCGGCCTTGCCTACGACAGAAAGAAACCCGAGCGCCCAGGTACTTGACGTACATGGGCGCTTGTTCATGATTGACTGCGGTGAAGGCGCCCAGATGCAGATGCGCAAGGTCGGGCTGTCCTTCCTCAAGATAGAACACATCTGCCTGTCCCATATCCACGGGGACCATCTTTTCGGCATATTCGGACTGCTGTCCACCATGGGCATGCTAGGCAGAAGTGCAGGACTTTCCATATATGGACCGAGATCATTCGGACCGGTGCTTAAGTTCTTCCTCTCCTATTTCGGGGAAGGCGTCAAGTTCGAAATCAATTTCGTTCCATTGGACATGAAGGTCCCCGAAGTCATATATGAAAACAAGGTGATGGAGGTCCTTGCATTTCCATTGAAGCACAGGATAGATACTTTCGGTTACATTTTCAGGGAAAAGACTCCTCCTTTGAATGTCCGCAAGGACGCTGTTGAAAAATATTCCTTCACACTCGGAGAAATCGGAGCATTGAAAAGGGGAGAGGATGTCATACGCCCTGCAGGAGTTGATACCAGGCCGTCTGTGGAAAACGGTTTCCAGCCATGTTCCGGCACGGACGAGCCTCTGATCATCCGCAACGAAGAAGTTGCATACAGGCCTTATGAGCCTCGCAGCTATGCCTATTGCAGTGACACGGCACCGTTCCCGGAACTCTCGGAGTGGGTTAAGGGAGTGACCCTGCTCTACCATGAGGCGACCTTCCCTGATTCCATGTCGGAAATGGCGCTGAAGACATTCCATTCCACGACCGTCCAGGCTGCCGAATGTGCAGTTAAGGCAGGTGTCGGAAAGCTCCTCGTGGGACATTATTCCTCACGCTTTCCCGATGTCAGTTTCTACCTCGATGAAATAAGGGCGATATTCCCCGCCGCCGCACTCGCAACGGACTGTACCCGTTACGACCTGCCATTGAACCGTATTGCCCGATAGCTTCCAGTAATGATATTTTTCCTATATTTGCGTTTTATGAGTATTTGACAATGAGACGTTG
>JBJEBN010000032.1:23114-63094 GCA_051870095.1 Candidatus Cryptobacteroides sp.
GTAATGATATTTTTCCTATATTTGCGTTTTATGAGTATTTGACAATGAGACGTTGGTTTTGCATTCTGACATTTGCGGTATTGTCCGTTCTTCCGATGGCTGCCGCACCGAAATCCGTGCAGGAAAAATATATCGATAGGTATGCCCCCATGGCCGTTGCTGAAATGTACCGCAGCGGAGTTCCTGCCAGCATCACCCTCGCACAGGGCATGCTGGAGTCAAGCAACGGTGAATCACCTCTTGCCACCAAGGGCAACAACCATTTTGGCATAAAATGCCATAATGGCTGGACTGGAGGCAGGATGTATTTTGATGATGACCGCAAGGGCGAATGCTTCCGTAAATACAAGTCACCGGCCGAGTCGTTCCGGGACCATTCAGACTTTCTCCGCTACAGGGATAGGTACAAATCCCTTTTCGACCTCCGCACTACCGACTACAAGGGCTGGGCTTACGGACTGAAGAAAGCCGGCTATGCCACGGATCCTGCATATCCCAAGAAGCTCATAAAGCTGATAGAAGACTACAGACTGTATGAATATGACACGAAGTCAGCTGCCTGGGCAAGGAAGAATGCATCCGGTTCTGTGGAGGAGGACCGAAAACCCCAGGTGAAGGAAGAAAGCAAGCCTGAGAAAAAAACGGGAGACGGTACTGCAGCGACCCGGAATAAGGAAAGCCGCAGGGAACGCCGTAAAGCAGCCAAGTCCCGGAACTCCGTCGATGAAATCCCGGAGTCGCCTCTTCAGATCGAGCAGGTCGTTCCCCTCGAAGCGCAGGGCAGGGAAGTGTTCCGCTTCTCTCTGTCTCGTCAGCTCTATTCTCAGAACGGGGTTCCTTTCATCTATTCCGTAGAAGGGGAAACTTATGAATCAATAGCCAGATCATACAATCTTTTCCCTCGTGAAATATTGAGATACAATGACTTGTCTTCCCAGCAGACTTTGGACCCGGGTACGGTCGTTTATCTCCAGCCAAAGAAGAAGCAGTCTGCCAAAGGCCTCGACAAATATGTCTGCGAGGGTGGAGAGGACATGCGTGACATAGCCCAGAGGTTTGCTGTCAGGCTGTCTACACTCTATAAAATCAACGGACTCCAGCCCGGACACGAACTCCGGGAAGGTGATGTGCTCAAACTGAGGAAATAAGTGATGAAGAAGAGCTCGAAGATATGGATTGCCTGCATTTCGGCTTTGGTCGTGGCCGGGGCTGTGGCAGGTTTCTTTTTCGGACGATGGTATATCGACAACAAGCGTCCGAACTATACTGAGGAATATGTGCTGTTCGTCCCGACGGGGATGACTGTGGATGCTGTCGTGGACTCACTCGTGGAAAACGCCGGAGCAGTGAGCAGGAAAAGTCTTGAACGAACTTTGAAGAAATTGGATGCAGCTTCCTCCATGAAGCCGGGGCGGTATGAGATAAAGACCTCTCACACAAGTATCTATACGGCAAGGATGCTCATTCTGGGATGGCAGACTCCGGGCAATCTGACATTGTCAGGCACAATAAGGACCAAAGGCCGCCTTGCCAAGAAAATCGGGACTCAGATGATGGTGGATTCAGCTGCCGTGGCATCCGCGCTCGAAGATGCCGAATTCCTTGCAGGATATGGATTCACGCCGGAGAATGTGTTCGCAATGATTCTTCCTGATACATACCAGATGTACTGGACGGCATCGGTCAAGGAAATCTTCGACCGCTTCAGAAAGGAATACGACCGTTTCTGGACAGATGAAAGGGTAGCCAAGGCAAAGGCCCAGGGACTCACTCCCTATGAGGTGTCGGTGATGGCTTCAATAGTGAGCGGAGAGACCCTCAAGTCATTCGAATATCCCAAGATAGCAGGAGTCTATCTCAACAGATACCACAAGGGAATGAAGCTCCAGGCCGACCCTACGGTCTGCTTCTGCTACGACTACAAGCTCGACAGGGTCCTGAAGAAGCATCTTTCCATTGATTCCCCATATAACACATACAGATACAAGGGCCTTCCGCCGGCTCCAATCAATGTCCCTCCCAAGGCCTGCCTCGAAGCTGTCCTGAATCCGGACAGCCACGGCTACATCTATTTCTGCGCATCGGCAGCATTCGACGGGACGCACAAATTTGCGGTGACATACCAGGAACATATGAAGAATGCGAGGGAGTTCCAGCGGGAACTGACAGCGCGCAGGAAGGCGAAACAGCAGAACAAATAACAGAACCATGCATACAAGACAGGAAAAGCTCGAGGCTTTCGGAAGAATCCTCGACATACTTGACGAACTCAGGGTGAAATGCCCGTGGGACCGCAAACAGACCAATGAATCCCTCCGTCCGCAGACTATAGAGGAAACCTACGAATTGAGCGACGCCATCCTCAAGGGTGACGGCCATGAAATCTCCAAGGAGCTCGGGGATGTACTCCTCCATGTGCTCTTCTATGCCAAAATCGGTGAGGAAAAGCAGGAATATGACATAGTAGATGTCATCAATTTCCTGTCGGACAAGTTGATATACCGTCATCCACATGTGTTCTCATCCTCACAGGTGGGAAGTGCCGAGGAAGTGGTGAAACAGTGGGAAATGCTGAAAACCAAGGAGAAGGACGGCAACAAGAGGGTGCTTTCAGGAGTTCCGGATACGCTTCCGCCTCTGTTGAAGGCATACAGGATGCAGGACAAGGCTCGCGGGGTCGGATTCGACTGGGAGAAGAAAGAACAGGTCTGGGACAAGGTGAAGGAAGAAATGGGCGAATATCAGGACGAACTTGATGCCATGGCCCGGGCTGAGTCCACGGACGAGGCAGAGGCTGCAAGGTCACGGGCAGAGGAGGAGCTCGGCGATTTCCTCTTCGCCGTAGTCAATGCCGCAAGGCTTTACGGACTCAATCCGGACACAGCTCTGGAGCGGACCTGCGCCAAGTTCAAGAGACGCTTCACCTATCTCGAAGAACATACTATTCGCATGGGACGCGACCTCAGGGACATGACCCTCGCAGAAATGGACGAAATCTGGGACGAAGCAAAGGCCAAAGGACTTTGACCTGCAGGCGGAAAGTAGCGCATATTGAAGATATGTTATCGTTTTTTTGCCGGATTGCGAATATGGATAATCATATATTTGCAATAAAGCAAAAAACAGAATATATGGAAAACAAACGTCAGTATTATTTTTCTTTGGCAATGCTTGGATGCCTGTTCTTCATTTTCGGACTGGTATCATGGGTAAATTCGATACTCGTACCTTATTTCAAGGTGGCGTGTGACCTGCAGAGCGGAGTACAGACATATCTCGTTACTTTTGCATTCTACATTGCATATCTGGTCATGACGATACCGTCTGCATTCCTGCTCAGGAAGGTCGGATATAAGAAAGGGGCATTCATAGGCCTCTGCATCATGTCCGTGGGAGCTTTTCTATTCTGGCCGGCAGCCCTGACACGGGAATATTGGATGTTCCTTGTCGCCCTGTTCACCATCGGAACTGCGCTTGCAATCCTCCAGTCGGTAGCCAATCCTTTCGTAACCATCATCGGACCTCATGAGAGCGCTGCGAAAAGGATCAGCATCATGGGCATCTGCAACAAGTTTGCGGGCATCATCTCCCCTCTTCTTTTCGCGGCACTGGTAATCAGGCCGGAAGACCAGCAGATCATGGATCAGGTGGGGCAGGGCCTGCTGCAGGGAGCGGCGAAGGAGGCCGCTTTGAACGAACTCATCAAAGGTGTCATCGTACCTTATGCAGTCCTCGGAATCTTGCTCCTGATTTTCGCTTTCATATTCTACAAGTCCCCTATAAAGGATATAAATCCAGACAAGGACAACACTACGGCGGCAGATTCGGGAGAAAGGAAATCGCTGATGCACTATCCATACCTCGTTTTGGGAGCGATAGCACTCTTCCTGCATCTCGGAAGCCAGCAAATATCCGTAAGCACCATCATCAGCTATGCCCAGAGTACAGGAATGGGCCTTGACGTTGCCAAGGTATATCCTTCATACACGTTGGCCTGCATCCTTGTCGGTTATCTTTTCGGAGTGGCTTTCATCCCGAGGTTCATAAGCCAGCAGAAAGCCCTTGTGATCTGTACAATCACAGGTCTGGTTCTATCGGTTCTCGTGCTTGTGCTTCCAGTCAAGACATCATTGTGGTGTCTGGTACTTTCCGGAATACCAAACTCTCTGATTTATGCCGGAATATGGCCTCTTGCAATACGCGGCCTCGGCAAATGGACGAGCCTCGGTTCTTCTCTTCTTGTGATGGCTTTGTGCGGAAATGCCGTGCTGTCCCTTCTCTATGGACTGATGACTGACTATATGAGCCTTCAGGCCTCATACTGGCTTCTCATCCCTTGTTTTGCATTCATGATTTTTTATGCTATATACGGTTATAAGATAGAAAAATGGTAACAGCTGTAACAAACGGTAGAATCGTTTCTCCCGAAGGCCTGAAAAACGGAGTTCTGGTCTTAAAAGACGGAAAAATCACTGGGATTGAGGACAAAGTCCCGGCAGGAGCATTGACAATCGATGCAGAAGGCAGTTACGTAAGTGCCGGTTTCATCGACATGCATACCCACGGCGCGGGTGGCGCTGACTTCATGGACGGAACAGTCGAGGCGTATCTAACTGCAGCGCGTACTCATGCCATGTACGGCACTACTCTTCTGTATCCTACTACATTGACAAGCACTAACGAGTCACTTTACGGCTCATTTGACACTTACAGGAAGGCAGTTCTTGAGAACAAGGACGGAGCGAGATTCGGCGGAATGCACCTTGAAGGCCCGTACTTCAACCCTCAGTATGCTGGCGCCCAGGATGCCAGATATCTCAGGAATCCACATCCCCAGGAGTACATGGAGATTCTTGAAAGATGTCCTGATCTCGCAAGATGGAGCTTTGCTCCAGAGCTCGAGGGCAGCGAGGCATTTGCTGCAGAATTGCACAGAAGGGGTATTCTTGCCTCAATAGGCCATACAAACGCTACTTTCGGTGAGTGCGACCATGCTTTCAAGGCAGGCGCTACTCATCTGACACATTTCTATTCATGCATGAGCACTGTGACCCGTCGCAATGCTTTCAGATATGCCGGAACTATCGAGTACGGATATTGGCAGGACGGCATGACAGTGGAGATAATAGCTGACGGGATACACGTTCCGGAAGATCTTCTTCATCTTCTTCTCAAGATCAAGGGCGTTGACAGGATTGCACTTGTTACAGACTCCATGAGGGCGGCAGGAATGCCTGAAGGACCGAGCATCCTTGGTGGACTCACGGATGGCCAGGCAGTCGTAGTCGAGGACGGAGTTGCCAAAATGCCGGACCGTACATCATTTGCCGGAAGTGTCGCTACTGCTGCGAGATGTGTCAGGACGATGGTCAGAATAGCAGGCTGCAGTCTTGTGGATGCTGTCAGGATGATGACTGTGAACCCTGCAAGAATCATGGGCATATATTCTTCAAAAGGTTCGATTGAAGCAGGAAAGGATGCCGACTTGGTGATTTTCGACGATGATATCAACGTGAGCCATACGATTATTGCAGGCGAACTGATATACAGCAAATAAGGCATTTCAATAAGAAAATAAATCCGGACTCCAGCGAAAGAAGTCCGGATTTATTTTCTTATATGGTTTCAGTTGCCCGGAACTATTCAGGCAGATATGTGAGGGTCTTGTAGAAGGTATTCATCTTGTCACCCCTGAGGTGGGTGATGTATGTGATTTCTCCGGACTTGAGATAGTCTTTGTTGAGTTTGCGGAATCTCTTGTCCAATCTGTTCCCTTCTTCGCAGATGGCTTTCATCCTCTTTGCTAGGCCTTCACGTTTGGACTCGTTGTATGTCTTTGACTCATATTCGGTCTCGCACTGCTTGAATTCAAGATAGTTGATCCTGATGTCAAGCATGAGCCTGAGATGTTCTATCTCTGTCTGGTTGTTCTTTGGCTTCAGACCGTCAATCCTGGCCTTCATCGCTTTGGCTTCTTCGATTACTTCCTTGATGGTGCGTCCTTTTGCATCTTTGCCGTTCCTTGTGGAAACGCTTTCCTGAGGCATGGTGAAATAATCCCAGAGTGTCATTGCGTCCTCATCCGAGAAACCGAACTGGCGTTTTGCATAGTCCAGCACGAATCCTTTCGGGTCAAGAGGCTCAGTGTGGTTATATGCCCAGGCTGATGCTTCTATAAGGATGTTGAAACCGGATTCTGGGTATACTGAACGGAGAGGGTACATCTCGAGAACTTCATTCTTGACAGAGTATGTGTAGCTGTATGCTCCGCTGGTCGACCATGAGGTCTGGACGATTCCCTGGTAGCCTGATTTCCTTGCGAAAGGAACGAAGTCCCTCAGGTTGTTGAAATGCTTCTCCCACTGGGTCAGGTAGATGTCATCAGGAGCGCTTCTCAATGCAGTGGCTCCCCAAAGATTCACTCCGGCATCCAGAAGATTGGAAATCTGTCCGAAACGGTTTACGTCCCATCCATAGTTCCAGTCCATGTAAATGAGGTCGTCTGGAAGTTCATTGAGGTTCTCAGGATGCTTGAGGATGATGTCGGCCCATATTATAGGTGTTTTTCCCATCTCCCTTACTATGTTGCACATGGCCTTCACATATTCCACAAAGAGCTTGGACTTTCCGTATTTCTCTGAGTATGCGGAGCAGTCCGGGCATGAACCGAGCAGGAATGTCTCGTCACACCCTATGTGGAAATATTTTGATGGATGGAGGGCTGCAACTTCCCGGAAGATTTCGGTGAATGTTTTCACGGCTTCGTCAATCTTCAGAGGGCAGACCTGTGACATGTCCTTCGCATCTTCCCTCAGCTCTGCATATCTGTCATGCCTGAGTATGTATTGGGAGTGGCCCATGCAGTTCTGGAGCGGAATAACGTCCAGCCCGAGTCCGGTGCAGTAGTCAACGAGTTCCTTGATTTCCTCTTTTGTGAAGGCGTATCTGTTCTTCAATGTGGCATGGCCGTCGAAAGGGAATGTCGCCTCATATTCAAGAAGCATGGTGTTCATGCCGAGGCCTGCCACTTCCTTTGCAAGCTGCTTCAGGGCAGGCATCGTGTGGACCTGTGTCCTGAAGTCCACATACATGGCCTTCACTTTGAAATTGTCCTGCCTTTCCGTCTTCGCATTCATCGGAAGCATGGAAAGCAGCATGGTTGTCATGATTGTAAGCAATATCCTTGTCTTCATGTCAATGTTTGTTTTTATATGAATGATTGTCAATACTCTGATGCCGGGGCAGCTGTCTTCCCGGTCTTCTTCCTGATTGCAAGCTGGGCCTCGAACAGCGATGCAGGGATGACATTCTCCCCGTGGCTGATCCAAACTCCGTCAGGCTTGTCAGGGAAGTTTCCTGGACTTTTTGTCCCGATGCAGCCTATGCAGTAATTTTTTCCTGTAACCCATGGGCTCTGGCAGGTAAGGATTGATGCAGAGCAGTTCCAGAATACATGGGTGACACCTGCCCATCCATGTCCCGGTCCCATACTGCTCCTGTCCTGGACTCTGAGCATAGCATCGGTGGTTACCCGGTCGTACAATACTCCTGAAGCCCATCTCTGATGAGGACCGCAGTCCCCGAGTCCTCCGTATTCATTGCATCGCAGGAAAACGTTAGGCCCGGGAACGCATGCCGATGTCGCGAATCCGTGTCTGGAATCGTGGCTCTCGCAGTCCTTTACTAGACATTCAGTCCCGCCGGAAATGTAGAAACCATATTTCCGGCTTCCTTTTGTCTCGGCCTTGGGATCTCTGCAGATGCAGGATTCGACGGTGATGTTCTTGCCTCCTGCACGGATATCCACGCATCCGAAGCAGAAATACCGGCTCTCGACGTTCCTTATCCAGCAATGTTCAGCGGCATGGACTTCAACGGCAGTCCAGGAATGGTCCTCATCTGTGTCTGACTTGTATTCAGACACCATGAGCATGTCCTCCACTCCGCTTTCCGTGATTCTGTTCGGATACGAGTAGTCCTGGACCTGGAATGTTCCGTAGCCGGCGTCAAGCGGCATCACGGTCGGATTGTCGAGGTATATGTATTTCCCGTTGGCTGCTGTCACCGTCCTCTCATAGTAGATCTTGTATGAGGAGGCCTTCCACTGCGGCACTTCCAATCCGTCGGTACGAGGGGGAATCTTGTCCATTTTCAGGGCGGAAATCCACCTGTCATCCGGAATCCATGCGATTGCAACTTTGTCGCCGGCCTTGAACAGCCCTGATGAATTGAGCTCAAGGCAGAACTGTCCTACCGGGATATACTCTCCTGCTATCTTTGCGCTTTTTGCGCCCAACGCCCTTCCGGCTCCTGAACCGAAATAGATCAGAGGCCTTTGTGATGTCCCTGTTGCATGGAGAACGGTTTTTTCTTCCCGGCCTTTAAGGACTATCCCGCTTTTGTTCAGGAAGATGCTCCCTTCTATGTTGTATGTGCCTTCTTCAAGCAGGATTGTCCCTGTGCCTTTGGCATTGTCAATGGCTTGCTGGATGAGTTCAGTGGCGTCCTCTCCGTTCTGGGGAGGATACAGAGTCTTGATTATGCCGTATTCAGGAATGCCTGTGTCCGACCATTTGTATCCGACCCTGCTGAAGTCGGGGATTGCATCACCGTTCTCGTCAGCCTCCGTATATGGAATTGTCTCAGCGGTGATATCCTCTCCCTCCGGCTCATCCGGGGCGTTTGCATCCTTGCCGTTCATGTCATGGCAGGAGATGCAAACGCATGTACTCAGGATGAGACACCAAATTTTTTCTGAAATACGCATGTTATCCAATCTTTCCTGCTCCAGGCTCGTCAGTGTACAAAGTAACCGCAAGGTGTGTGCGGAGGATAGAAGCCGGACACTCCGGAGTAATCCCGCCATTGTAGATCTTTGCTATTGCATCTGCCTTGTTGCTGGTAGGTACGATTACAAAAATCCTGTCAGCTCCCATCATGAGAGGGATGGTGAGGGTGATGGCATGGGTAGGCACTTTCTCTATGCTGTCAAAGCATCCGTCATGAACCTGCTGCACGCGGCATTTTTCGTCAAGATCCACGATCTTCACGTCCAGCGGATCATCGAAGAATGCTACATGAGGATCGTTGAATGCGATATGCCCGTTTTCTCCCACTCCCATGAATATGATATCTATGTCCTTGCTTCTCAGCTCCTTGGCATAGTCTGCGCAGATTCTTTCCGGATCTTTGTTCTCATCGTAGATGTAATGGACAGACTTGAGAGGAACAGCATTGAATATATGTTCGGCCAGGAAGTTGCCGAATCCCTGAGGCGCGTCCTTGTCGAGGCCTATATATTCATCCATGTGATAGGCATTGATCTTGCCCCAATCCAAGTCTTCTTTTGCGAGGTACGCAAGGAAATCGTTCTGGGATGGAGCAGCCGCGAAGACAATGTTGATTTCGTCTTTCTTCTTTGCCAGTTCCCTGATGTATGCCGCAGCCTCTTTTGCTGCGACAGCACCCATCTCATCTCTTGTTTCAAAAATCTTGAATTCCAATCTTCCTTTTGTCAATAGTCTCATATCATAATACAATTTAATGATTAGTATCCTTTAACTGACGCTCCTTCGAAATTCAGAAATGAATGTGATGAAGGGGCTTCCTTGAAATAATATGTCAAGCGGATCATGAATACCGATGTTTCCTCTGCGTCGATGGTGAAAGTATAATCCTCTGCATCTGAACCGCTCAGCATTGCCTGGAAATCTTGCCCGGCAGCGGTCCAGATGTTTCCGTCCAAAGAATACTCTACCTTGCACCATCCTTCGTTTTGATTCCTTCTTGCAAGGCTTACTGAAAACTCAGTCACCTTCTTTTCTCCGTCAAGCAGGTTTCCGCTTGCAATCACCGATTGTGTTGATGCATTTTTGGCAACACGTGCAAGAATGTGTGAGGCCTTTGAAGTCCATTTGTATTGTGAGGTGACGTCGGCGTACAGGAGCGTCCAACTTCTTCCATCGCAAAGGTAGCTGACTGTCTGCCCGTTAGTCATATATGAATAATCGGCAAGCTTGTCGGAGGCTTTGTCGGTGTTCTCGAAGGTCGTGCTGTACAGGATTCCTGCAGGCTGGGGAGCTCTGGACTGTTTCAGGCTGGCTTGCATGCTGTTCCCGTTTCTCACGGAAATTGTGAGGGTCTCGTCGACGGAATTCTCGATGCTCCCGTTTGCTCCTTTCGGAGTTACGGTAATTATCGTGCCGCTGATTGATACGTTGAACCATGAATCAGCCTTGTCGCTCGTGGCTGTGATGGAAGTTCCCTCAAGGTTCTTGCCGTCAATTGTTATAGTCTTTCCTGTTACATCGTTGTAGTCCCATTTCAACTCGCCAGGAGTCAGCCCGAGAATCAACGGTTTGTCCATGCGTGTCTGTTTCAGAATAACCGGGAAATCCCTGCTGTTTCCTGCACTGATGACAATTGTTTCTGTAATGTCTTTCTTGTCATCTGTGTTTGCTGCCTTCGGACTGACAAGAATGATGTCACCATTGACGTTTATGTTGAATGCTGACGGGTTTGATTCATTGACAGCATTGACAGTCTCGCTTGTAAGGCCCTTGCCTTCGAGAACGATCGTCCTTGTGTCAGTCTGGTCGCATTCCCATACGAGCTCGTTCGTGGAGATTCCAGAAATCTCAGGCTCTTCGTATAATTTTGAATACACTGCCGTGGTGTGTTCCTTGTTGCATGAACTCATGAGGATCACAGTCGCTGCGAGCAGGTATGATAAAGTTTTCTTTGTTTCCATTTTTTGTCCGTTCTATGGTATAATGATTGACGTGCTATTGTACCGTGACTACGGCAGTTCTGGTTTTGACTGCTCCGTTCCTTTCGGCCTTGAATACGAGGTCGTATGTGCCGGGAGTGTTGAACGTATAGCTCATCGTCCTCTGGTTTGAAACTACGAGCCCGTCTACCGTCCATGTACATTTTACCGATCCGTTGTCAGGTGAAACGTACACTTCGTTCCTCGTGAGGGTGGTGCCGGCGCTGATGCTGACTTCGCTCTGCCACGGGTTTGCGTAAATGTAGAATTCACCGTCTGCGAATACAGGGTCGGAAATTTTTTCTGAACATGATGTCATGAGCAGCAATGCGAACATTGCGAATATGTACTTTTTCATTGTCATTTCTTTGTTGAGGTTTGTAACTTGCAGTCCCACCATACTCTCTGGTTCCAGTCATCCGTGCCTCTGAGACGTTCCACTGCCATGTTGTAGTTGTCCTGGTTTCTGGTCTGCTCCGTAGCCGGATATGGAAGCCTGTGCGGCATGTTTCCGGATGTCGTGTTCACTGTAGGATAATAGTTGTAGTATTTGGCGTATTTTTCAGGAAGTCCGTCTGTCCTTCTTGTGTTGGCCCAAGCTTCCAGCGGATTGAATATGTACTGAAGCCAGAGCTGCGTGTTGATAAGTTCCAGTTCCTGTCCTGTCGCAAGGCTTTGAGCTGCCACGAACTGGCTCACCTTTGTATTGTCAACATCGGCTTTGAACAGGGTGAATTGCTTGCAGCCTGCCTCGATTGCCTTCTTGTAGAGTGATTCAGCGGATTCTGAACCTATGCCGTATCTGACTTTGGCCTCAGCCTGGAGCAGGAGAACTTCAGCATAGCTCATCTTGATGTATGGGGCATCTGCACTCGATATCAGTGTTGAAGCTCTCAATCTCTGGAAATGCTGGCTTACAGATGTACTTGTGCCGTTTATGTCGAGGTTGATGTCGCTTAGGCTGAAGTCCGGATGGGTGCAGTCATCGCCTTTGGTCCTTGCGCACTGGGCAGGGACTGCCTGATATCCGTTGTAGTGGTTGTAGACGAGGTCGGTTATGTCTGTCGGCTTCGCAGCATCCAGATATTTCTCCTCAAGGTATGAGGCGGCGATAATCCTGAATCTCGGATCTTCCTGAGCCTGTCCTCCCTTGAGGGCATCTACGAGCTCGTTTGTGATGTACAACTGGCCCTGATACAGATGCACGAAGTTTGCGAATGCGTTTCCAGCGGAAAGATTGTCCCTGTTGTTGTCGCAGCTTATGTACGCGATGTCATCGTTGGAGGTCATCACACCGGCGGCTATTGCAGCCTCAGCCTCCTGTTTTGCCTTTTCGGGATTTACTTTCACGAGTCTCATGGCTGCCCTGAGCCTTAATGAGTTGGCATATTTCTTCCATTTGGTGATGTCGCCGCCGAAATACAGGTCGTTGGTGAGGTTGTCCCCGTTCTCGGAAAACTCTTTGACCGCAGCGTCGAGTTCCTTGAAGAATTCGTTGTAGATGTCTTCCTGCTTGTCATATTTAGGGGAAATCACACCTGTGCTGTATGCTGTCCCAGACTCTGAGAACGGAATGTCCCCGTATGCGTCGGTAAGCTTCATGAAGGTCTCGACCCTCATTACCCTTCCTGCAGCATGGATGTTGGAGCCCTCCGATGAATTCATCAGAAGTGCCATTACGTTCTTGGCAGGATTAGGGTAGTATTCTGTCCACAGACGTGTTGCATAACCGGCGCTGTATACGCCTTTTGCTCCGTAGTTCACCATTCCGCTGTATCCTGTGAAATGGTTGTTCCATCCTCCCGGGTATATCATGTAGCGTACCATCTGCTGCTTGGTGCATGCTTCATAATATTGTACTGAAGGCAGGATCAGATTAGGGTTCATCGTAGATGTCGCAGCCGGATTGACATTAAGTTCATCCAAGTCAGTGCATCCGCACATCACCAATGCAACTGCCGCTGCCATGATTCTATTAATGGTTTTCATGATTTCTGTCATTAGAATTTGATGTTGATGCCAAAGCCGAAATTACGGCGTGAAGGAAGTGAACTGTATTCGATACCGAGCTTGTTGCTGTTGTATGTGGATTCCGGATCGATGTTCGGAAGGTTGCACCATATCATGCACAGGTTTCTGCCGAATGCAGACAGCGAGATTGACTCGATCGGGAAGTTTCCGAACCATTTCTTGCCGAATGTGTAGGAAATGGACACTTCCCTGAGCTTGATGTATGATGCGTCATATATATAAGGCTCGGCGGTGTTGGTATATACGTTCTGCCAGTAGGTCTCAGGATTCACATAAATGTCGTTCTTCCTGTAGATCGGGTTGCCCTCAGAGTCGATGCCGTCCTGGATTACTCCGTCAACGAGATAACCGCCGGTCGCAACCCACTCGGTCGTGGATTTGTTCTGAGACTTCCTTGCTTCCTCGGATGCGTACCATCCTTCACGTCCCTCAAGAGTCTTCATGGAAGTACCATGGTAAGTGGCAAGCACGTCGCTCTGGCTGTAGATTTCGGCTCCGAATTTCATGTCGAACAATGCGGAGATTGACAGGGATTTGTACTGGAAAGTATTGCCCCATCCGAGTGTGAAATCGTAGTTGCCGTTGCCAAGCACTGACAATTCAGACTCGTAGGTAGGCAGACCTGCCTGATTCACAATGATCTGTCCGTCTTCAGTACGAGCGAACTTCTTGCCCATGATTGCACCGTATGCTTCCCCGGCCTTGGCAACGATGTAGGTCTCTGACTGGGTTGCCCTGGCAAGTTCGTAGTTGGTCACGTCAGGATGCAGGCTTTCGACCTTGTTCTTGTTGTGCGCGAATGAAACCGTGCTCTCCCAAGTGAAGCCGCTTGTCCTTACAGGGACACCTGTCAGCTGTACCTCGACACCCTTGTTAGATATCTCTCCTGCGTTCACCATTGCCATCTTGTATCCAGTTGATTCCGATATCGGCAGTGAGAGAATCTGGTCCTTGGTCCTGGTGTTGTAGTATGTGACATCAAGATTCAGACGGCTGTCGAAGAATCTTAGGTCGGCGCCGATTTCCCATGAGTATGTCCTTGTCGGCTTCAGTCCTGAGTACGGAACGGTAGTTGACTGGACCTTGCCCATGGTGATTCCGTCCACCTTGAAATCGTTCAAGCCATATGAGAGGTCAAGCTGGTAAGGAGTGGTGTCACCGCCGACTTCAGCCCATGAACCCCTGAGTTTCAGCAGGGAAACCTTGCTGTTGTCCATGTCGAAGATGTTGGAGAACAGGACTGAACCGGAAACTGAAGGATACCAGTAAGATCTGTAGTTCTTGGCCAATGCTGATGAAACGTCGTTCCTTATGGTAGCTTCCAGGTAGGCGTAATCCTTGTATCCGAGGCTTGCCATTCCGAAGAAGGACCTTACCTCTTTCCTGATTTTGCTGTGTGAGACGCTGAGGGTCGAGTAGTTGGTTATGTCTTCCCAGCCCGGTACGACCTGTCCGGAATTGGCGTTGGCCACTTTCTCATGGAAAGACTGGTCGAGATTGCCTCCCACGAATGCGCTCAAGTCGAAGTCCCCGAATTTCTTGTCATATTTCAGCATGATCTCGAACGTGTTCCTGTAGACGCGGTTGGTTGTGTAATTCATGTTTCCGCTTTCGTTGTTCGGGGTGTTCTGCGAAATGAATTCGGTGATGTTGAAGTCATAGTAGTCAGTACCGGCTTTGCCGATGAGCTTGAGACCGTCAATGATCATGAGTTCTGCCGTGGCATTTGCGATGAGCCTGTTCTTGGTCGTGGAGTTGGATGTCTGGTTCATGCTCCAGTACGGATTCCACCTTGTCTTGGAGTTCGTCCATTCAACATAATGGCCGTCATCGGTGATATATCCTTCGGACAGCCATTTCTGGTCGATGTTAGGACCAATGCCGAATATAGACTTCGCCACGTTGTTCGGCGAGTTGGCAAGTGCCGGACGGTTATGGACTTTCTCTGAGCTGTAAGTTGCCTTGGCATCAATGCTCAGCCTCTTTCCGATCTTTGTGGATGCCTTGAGGGCCACATTTGTCCTCGACATTCCTGCATTCGGTATGATGTCATTGTTCCTCAAATCTGAGAATGACAGTCGTACGGATGATTTGTCTGTATTGTTGCTCACGGAAACGGAGTTCGTGAAGGTCGTTCCGGTGCGGAAGAAGGACATGATGTTATTCTCGACATTGGAGTACGGCTTGTATTCCCCATTATATATAGGGACACTGAGAGAACCGTCGAGCTTGCCACCCCATGAGGATGTGGTCCTGGTCTGGGCGTTGACAGGGTCGAATATCGGTTCTCCGTTCGTACCTGTTCCATATTCTCTCTGGTAGTCATCATATTTGTTGCCGAGGGTGACTACAGATACGTTGCTGTCGAGCTCGACTGACCATCCTTTCCTGTGTCCTCCGGACTTGGTGGTTATGAGGATGACGCCGTTTGAAGCCTGTGAACCGTACAATGCTGCTGCCGAAGCACCCTTGAGCACCGAGATGTTCTCGATGTCATTCGGATCTATGGAGGAAAGGACGTCACCGTAGTCATATCCTTCCACATATTGTCCTGTTCCGGAAAGTACGTCGAACTGGGTGTTGTCGACAGGGATTCCGTCGATGACATACAGAGGACGGTTTGATCCGGAAAGCTGGGAGTTACCCCTGATTGTCACATTGGTTGAGCCGCTCGGACCGCCGGCCGTAGATGAAATGTCGACACCGGCAATCTTTCCGGAAAGTGCGAGCACGGCATTCTGCTCTTTGCCTGCCGTAAGGGCTTCGCTGTTCACGGATGACACAGCATAGCCGAGTGCCCTCGCATCACGCTTGATACCCAATGCAGTGACGACGGAGTTCTCCAGCAGCATCTGGTCGAATTCCATCGTGATGGAGATTTCGGTTTCTCCATTGATTGTCACCAATTTGTCAATCATGCCCATGCATGAGACCTTCAGAGTTGAATGCTGAGAGTTCAGTTTCAGGGAAAATGAACCGTCAGCGTTGGTAGTTGTTCCGTTGGAAGTGCCTTCTTCCAGAACTGCTGCCCCGATGACCGTGAATCCGTCGCTGTCAAGGACGGTTCCCTTGATTATGTGAGTCGTCTGGGCGGAAAGACACAGTGCCCCGGCAAGGAGCATGCTCATCTGAAGCAATGCAGTACAGA
The DNA here is from genome assembly GCA_051870095.1 of Candidatus Cryptobacteroides sp. GTDB lineage: Bacteria > Bacteroidota > Bacteroidia > Bacteroidales > UBA932 > Cryptobacteroides. The sequence goes on from JBJEBN010000032.1 coordinate 39,062, forward strand.
TTATACTGCTGAGATGAGTTTTGAAAAATCTGTTCATATTTTCCAAAGGTTTAGTGTTGTTATTATGTAGTACAAAGGAAAATATTTTTTGACCTGATTATGTTTGTATTTGCGTCAATAATTCTTCAATATGCGGTATTAAATATTGCAATTTATACTTTTAATGTACTTTATATGAAGATAAAGATTCGCAAACTGAAGAATAATATATTGTAAAATTTTTACATATTTGTGGGCATTAAAACAGTGCCTTATGGACGTCGTGAAAATTCTGCTGCTCACCGATTTCTCGAGCGCCTACAGCCGTGACCTACTGAAGGGAATCGTCAGATATTCCCAGAAGAGAAAGGGCTGGACATTTTATCGCATGCCATTGTACTACAAGATGCTCTACGGTGACAATGAAATCATCAAGTGGGCAAGGAAATGGAAGGTGAATGCTATTATAGCGCAGATGAGCGACATAGATGTCAAGTCCCTGAGGCAGTTGAACATTCCTATCATAGTGCAGAATTACAAGGACAGGATTCCAGGTATATGCAACCTCACCGGAGACTATATCGGGACGGGCAGGATGGCGGCTGACTATTTCTCGGAACTCGGCTACAGGCATTTCGCCTATTACGGAATCAACGAAACGGTTTGGTCGAGGGATAGGTTCATAGGCTACAGGCAGCGTCTGGAAGAACTCGGGCATCAGCTTGACTCTCAGCTTTTCGTTTCCAGCAAGGAGTCTTGGGCACAGGACCTCGACGGCATAGGCAAATGGCTTATGGGGCTGCCTGACAATACAGCAGTATTCGCATGTGACGACTATTACGGCCTGCATATTTCCGAGACCTGCAAGGTATATGACATACCTGTCCCGGACAAAATCGCAATCCTCGGTGTCGACAACGATACCATGCTCTGCAACATCTCCAATCCGCCTCTGTCCTCCATAGTCATTGACGCCCAGGATGGAGGATTCAGGGCCGGACAGGTGCTAGAAGAATTGATAGAGAAGAATATAACCGAGCCGTTCAACATAGTGGTGCCTCCGCTTCAGGTCATATCCAGAGGCTCTACCAAGAAATGGGTCATTTCCGACAAATATGTCCTCAAGGCGGTCGAATACATTGAACACAATTTCACTTCGCATATCAGTGTGACGGACCTGCTCGAACTCGTGCCATTTTCCAGAAGGGTATTTGAGAAACGTTTCAAGGCCAATACCGGATCTTCAATATACAAATTCATACAGAACTACAGAATCAGCAAGTTCGCGGAGCTGCTTTATTCCACTGACCGTTCAATCGAGGACATAGCCATCTCATGCGGATTCAATGACAACCGGAATGTCTCGAGAATCTTCACGTCCGTAAAGGGTATGACACCGACTGAATTCCGCAGACGCAGCCAGCAGAAAGAAGATTGATGCGCATTCTGAGTATAAGACGCCGCATCCTGTCACAAGAATATGCATACTTTTCACATTATTTACCACGGGAATTTTTGATGCTTGCAGATTGTCATGAAAAGAATCATATCACTTGATGTCCTCAGGGGCATGACCGTGGCGGGAATGATAATGGTCAACAATCCAGCCGTGTGGGGCTCTCAGTATGCTCCTTTGAAACATGCCGACTGGAACGGACTTACTCCGACGGATCTCGTGTTCCCATTCTTCCTTTTTATCATGGGAGTGTCCGCATATTTTTCCTTGTCCAGAAGGATTTTGTCAGGAAGACGGACGGCCTTCATCCATGTGGTTTCAAGAAGTGTGCTTATTTTTGTAGTCGGACTCCTGCTACATCTGTTCTCAAGGCTGGTTGCCGGCACGTTGACTGATTTCTCTTCGTGGAGGATAATGGGAGTGCTGCAGTCTCTCGGAATTGCCTTCTTGTTCGGGTCTCTTATAATGCTTTGGACACGCTCTAGGCATCTTCTGACGGTATCCATTGTCCTGCTTGCCATATATGCTGTCATCCAGATCCTCGGTGACGGCTTTGCACTTTCTCCGGACAATGTCATAGTCCGTGTGGACCGGGCACTGATGGGGGACGGACATCTTATTGCACAGGCGCTTCCGGAAGGGGGACGGATGCCTTTCGAGCCGGAAGGGATTTTGAGCACATTGCCGAGAGTGGCGCATTTTCTGCTCGGCGCATTTGTCGGGAAGATGATTTTAGAAGGGAAGGAAGACATCAGTAGCACGATGACGCAAATCCTGCTCTTCGGGGCGGTTACCCTGATTTGCGGCTATCTGTTGCAATACGGCCTTCCTATCAACAAGAAAATCTGGAGCCCGTCATTCGCCTTGGTCACTTGCGGATATGCCTGTCTTATGCTTGGAATCCTCATCTGGATCATCGATATCAAGGGCAGGACATGCTGGACACGGTTTTTCATAGTGTTCGGCCGCAATCCTCTGTTCCTCTACTGCTTTGCGTGGGTTCTTGCTACCCTGCTGAGGATAAGTGTTGCAACGCCTGATGGTGCTTCATCATTGAAATCCCTCTTTTATTCGACCTGCATTCAGCCATGGTGCACGGAATCATTCGGCTCTCTGGTATATTCCGTCATTTTCGTGACCGTGTCATGGCTCGCAGGGCTTCCTCTTTTCAGAAAGCATATATATATCAAACTATGACGTTCAATACTACACATATCATGATGACACTAAAACGATTGGAAATGACAAGCTTATTGCTTATGGCCTCTCTCATGTCCCTTTCGTGTGACGAGCAGGAATATGGCAGGGGATCCACGATTGATGAAATCACGATTGTGGAAAAGAGCCGTGCCGACGAGGCACCGGCCATTGATTATGATTCCTGTGTGAAGATGGCTGATGTAACCGACCTCATGATCCGGAAGGCGAAGGATTACAGGGAAGCCTCGCAGACGCCTGACACTTCGCTGTTCAATTCGGCCTATGTGTATGCATCCACATTGGAAAAATACAAGGACGCCCCGGAGAAACTGGCTGCACGCATTGCCCTGCTTGGTTTCAGGGGAGTATATCTCAGTCCTGGCGGAAGCCGTCTTGCTTCCGCTGACAACTGGCTTCGCAGATTCATTTCGACCTGCTATGACCTGAAGGTCGATGTTTATGCCACATATTATGAAGACCCTGAGGTCTTTGTGAGCGAGGTCGTGGCCGATGCATGCATCCAGAAGGTGCTTACATACAACAGGACCGTATCTTACAAGGAGCGGTTCGTCGGCATATCCGCAGACCTTGAGCCCCATACCATCAAGACTGACATCGGACTCGGATGGATCTGGAACACCACCACCGGCAACGGCATCGGCGGTCCTAACGACAATCTCCTCAAGGTAACCCTCGACCGTCTGAATTACGCGCAGAAGAAGCTGCACACGGCAGGACTGAAACTTCACGAGGCCATCTGGTGCAAGTATCAGACGATGTACAATGAAGGAAAGTTTGCCAACGGCAGTGTGAACCACTTCGTGGAGGCATGCGATTTCGTCTCTCTCATGGCCTACAGCAACTCCACGGATTCTGTATGGAATCTCTGCACACCGAACCTAGATGCCTGCGGGAAGGATTATCCCTGCATAAATATATGCATCAAGACGGCCACCAACGACGAAGCATCTACAACTTTGCAGCCTAACGGATGGTCTGCTTTGATACAGACGGTGAAGGCACTGAAGGAAAGGGGTTTGGATTATGCCTGTTTCAATGGCATCGACATGTTTCAGTACGATGCTTTCGAGACCATGTGGGAATGGTTGAATGACAAGAACTAATATCTGAATTATGGAAAAATTGTTGAAAATGACAGCCGTCATATTGTCGCAGATATTGCTTTCTGTGACATTGTCCGGACAGAGCCGCATGGTTTCAGGAGTCGTGATGGAAGATACCGGCAAAGGTCCGCTTCCTGTTGCCGGTGCTTCAGTCGTGGTCAGGGGTACGACCACCGGCGCTGTCACTGATGCAGACGGCAGATTCTCTCTGTCTGCTTCTGACAAGGATGTGCTTGAAATCTCTTGTCTCGGATACGGGTCAAAGGAGATGAGGGCCGGTACTGACGAATTTCTCGAGATATACATTGAACCGGAGACCCTGATGCTTGAGCAATTGGTTGTAGTCGGATACGGTTCGATGAAAAAGAGCGACCTTGCAACCTCCATCACATCGGTCAACACCGAAGACATGAAGATATTTCCTTCGGCTTCCGCTGCGGAGATGCTTCGCGGACGTGCTGCAGGAGTCACGGTCACAAGTGCTTCAGGACGCCCGGGCTCCACGCCTGCCATTACGATAAGGGGAACGCGCTCAATATCTGCCAGCAATTCACCGCTTTATATTATTGATGGAAGTGTCGCTTCGGATACGGAATTTGCGATGATGAATTCAGACGATATCGAATCCATAGAAATCCTGAAGGATGCCGCATCGCAGGCCATATACGGGGCAAGGGCAAGTGACGGAGTAATCCTTGTCACGACAAAGCGTGGAAAGGCAGGTGAAAGCACGATTACCTATAACGGCTATGTCGGAATCCAGACACTCAGGCGAAATTTCGACTATTACACTGCAGATGAGTATCTTGCCCTCCGTCGCGAGGCCACAGCCCACGACATGGGAGTCATAGATGCCACCACTCTTCCGATTTCCACTGTTCTCGCAGACGATGTGATGGCGGAAGTGTACAAGAGCGGGGAATTCGTTGACTGGGAGAAACTTATGTTCAAGAAAGCAGCTCTGTACCATAGCCATGAATTGAATTTCAGAGGGGGCACGGACAAATTGAAGGCCATGGCGAGCGTGGGATACTTCGACCAGGACGGAATCATGAAACTCAATTCCGGTTACAGAAGACTGAGCGCACGTCTCAATCTCGATTATCAGGTGCGCAAGTGGCTCAAACTTGGCGTCAACACTTCCTACGGCTTCTCGAATAGGACAATCGAGAACGGGGCCTGGTATCAGTTCATCACGAGGTCTCCTCTGTCCCGTATCTATGATGAAAACGGGGATTATGTCCCTTATATCAACAGCAACAAGGACACCAACCCTGTATACAGCGCACTTCACGACGACCATGACGTGAAATCCAACAACTACAGGATAAACGCCTTTGCGGACATCATGCCGTTCAAAGGCTTTACCTACCGTTTCAATGTCTCATGGTACAGCAGGGTCAGCGAGGAAGGTCATTCAAGGGATTCTTATTATCCGAACGGAGGAGGCGGGACAGCATCCGTCGGCAATACCACCAACACCCAGCTCCTGATAGAGAACTCCATAAGGTACGATGTTCCGATCAGGAATTCCAATCACAAACTCAACATAACTGCCGTACAGTCAATCGACAAATCCCTCTACAAGACACTCGGCTATTCCGTTGGCAATCTTCCGGTCGACAAGACATACAATTTCATCGCAAACGGAGAGGTGACCGACCATAAGCGCATCTATTCCCAGAACAACCTGGTATCCTTCATGGTCAGGGCGCAGTACAACCTGATGGAGAGATACCTCTTCAATGTGGCTTGCCGCAGGGACGGATCAAGCCGTTTCGGAATGGACAGCAAATGGGGAACTTTCCCTTCAGTGGCATTCGCATGGAGGCTGTCACAGGAGAGATTCATGCAGAGTGCATCGTGGGTGAACAATCTCAAGCTCAGGGTCAGCTACGGAATCGTCGGCAACCAGAACGGAATCGACAACTACACAACCCTCGGCATAGCCAAGAAAATGCCCGGAGAGTTCGGTGATACATATTACATGGGCTATCTTCCAGGTTCTGAACTCCCTAACAAGAACCTGAAATGGGAGCAGTCCGGTACGGTCAACGCCGGACTTGATTTCGGATTCGTTGATGACAGGATTCGGGGAACCGTGGAATATTACAACACGAGGACAACCGATCTGCTTGTTTCAAGAGAGCTGAATGCATCCCTTGGATATACCTCCATGCTGGACAATCTTGGAGAAACGCGCACTGACGGAGTCGATTTCAACGCAAGTTTCGACATAGTCCGCAGGGAGAATGTCAACTGGAGCATCAATGCCACTGCCAGTTGGTTCAGGAACAGGATAATCAAGATAGACGATTCTGTGGATGAGAATGGCAATTATGTAAGCCAGCCGGGCAACGAATGGATTGTCGGAGCTCCGATCAATGTGTATTACGATTACAAGGCTGACGGGGTCTATCAGTACGATGACTTCGATGTCTACAGCGACAGGGGCAACCTGTACTACGAACTCAAACCAACAGTGGACAGCGACGGGGACGGGATTGCCGATGCCGTCCTCGCGAGGAACGATGTCGTCGAACCGGGAAGCGTGAAGATCAAGGATGTCAATGGCGACGGCAAGATAAATGAAGATGACAAGGTCGTTTACAAGAGAGATCCGGATGCCGTATTCTCCATTTCCACCAATCTTACATTCTTTGGCTTCGACTTCTTCATGGACTGGTATGCCGTTGCCGGAGGATATATCCTGAATCGTCTGATGTATGACGGCGAATACGGCGGCAACCTCAGGGGAAAGGCCAATGGTATGAAGGTGGATTATTGGACACCGTACAATCCGGTCAACACCTTCCCTCGTCCGACGTCCGGCTCTGATATCCCATATCTTAAATCCATGGCATATCAGAAGGCTTCATACGTCAGGCTCAGGACTCTGCAACTCGGATATACAATCCCGAAGAAGGCTTTGAGCCGTGCAAGGATTTCCAACCTGAGGTTCTATGTCACCGCCACTAATCTGCTCACATTCACGAAAGTGAAGTCATATAGCCCTGAGGTGACGGGAAACACTTATCCTGAAGCCGCCCAGGCTGTATTCGGTGTCAATCTGTCATTTTAATGTGGGTCATTATGAGAAAATTATATAATTGCTTGTTTATAGCGGCAGCACTTATGGCTGTTTCATGCACGAAACTGTTGAATCTGGAATCCGAGACTTCCGTGACCAACAATTATCTCCAGACGGACAAGGAGGGTCTCAAGAGAGCCATAGCGGGGCTGTATGTATATGAGAGGGACAATATTGTCGACAGTTCCAATGAAAAAGGCATTGTCATACTCCCTCAGATTTTTGATTTCAATACGGACATTTTCCTGTTCAATGCCGGCAACTGGGCCGCCCTCGGCCGTCTTGCCACTCTCACTCCTGATGCCGGAGTTCTCGAGGACTATTGGAAATTCTGGTATGCCATCATCGGAAGGGCGAACGAAATCATTGCTTCTTCCGAGCGGCTCGGACTGGATGATCCTCAAGTCAGGACTATTCACGGTGAGGCCTGCCTGTTCCGTGCCAGGGCCTATTTCGAACTGTACAAACGTTTTGAACGGATCTATCTCAATACAGAGCCCACAGATGTGGACAATCTTGACAGAACTTATTCGCCGGCTTCCAAGGAGGAAATCTTCAAGGTCATAAAGGATGATCTTGAAATCGCCATCGAATCCCTTTCTTACGAGATTCCTGTATACAACAACGGAGTCATGTACGGAATGTTCACCAAAGCGACTGCCAAGCATGTCAGGGCTCAGGTGGCCATGTGGGAGAATGACTGGGACTGTGCGATAACCCAGGCAGAGGACATCCTCAGGGATGCGAAGGGTATATGTGAACTGGAAGCCGATCCGGCCGATGTTTTTGCCTCCGAGGACCTGAGATCGAAGGAAGTTATATATGCCTACCAGTTCTCGAAGAACACGGGCGGAGGCGGCACTCTCAAGGGAACTACGTTGTCCGGCCATTCGATTTCGGTCTATGTAACTTCAAGATACTCAAGTGTTTCCGGCGCTGTTTGCACGAGCGACCAGGGTGGCTTCGGTTATGGACGGGATTACCCCAACAAGCATCTGCTCGATATGTACGGCCCGAATGACAGGAGAAAGGATTGCTTCTTCAAGAGCGACTTCTATTACAATGACCCGTCATCGCCGGATTTCGGCAGGAAGATAGTGCCCGGAACGACTGCGGGCACGATGGGGACTTCGTACATCACCAACATCCATCCGATGAGCACCAAGCATGCCGATTTCTGGACCAACGCGGACGAGCCGGAGAGGAAGACGAGCTTCAGGGATCTGGTCGTATACAGGCTTGCGGAAACCGTACTTGTCTGCTGTGAGGCATATTTCCACAAGGGAGACAATGACAATGCAGTCAAGTATTTCAACATGACTTACCGCAGGGCCGGCAATGCCGCGTTCACAGGTACTCTCACTTTGGAGGATATCCTGGATGAATATGCAAGGGAACTGAATTTCGAGGGTGTGAGATGGCCTCTGCTCAAGAGACTCGGTCTTCTTGGTGAATATTGCAGGAAATGGGAGGGAGAATCCAGGGATGAGAATCCATATCTGGACAAGGACTATACGTTTGCACGTCAGAACTTTGTGATTGGAAAACACGAGTGCTGGCCTATTCCGGCCAATCAGATACTCCTGATGGGAGGCTCGGAAGTATATCCCCAGAATGAAGGTTGGAATTAAAATGATTGATTTATGAAAAGGTTTTATTTGAACATTACATGTCTTACGGCATCCCTGCTGTCCCTTGCCTTCCTGTCAGGCTGTAAACCTGCGGATACAGAGCCGGACAGATTCAATATTGACGAGACGGACATCGTGCTCCAGGATGCCTCGGAAGGATTTACGGACATCCTGCTTTCGACCAACACCCAGCCTTCTGCTTCAGTGGAGCAGTCAGCTGAAGGATGGCTTTCTGCGGAGATAACACGCAGATGCCTGACCCTGGCATACAAGGCCAATGAATCTGAAGAAGAAAGGACAGGCAAGGTCCATCTTACAGCCGGCTCGATACTGATGTCGGTTACGGTGACCCAGCCGGGCTATATTGCTCCGGATCCTGACCCAGATCCGACCCCTGACCCGACCCCAGACCCGGATCCAGACCCAGATCCGACCCCTGATCCGACCCCTGACCCGGATCCTGACCCTGACCCGACCCCGGATCCAGACCCTGTTGAAACCAAATTCAAGGTTTACAGGGAGAATGACAGGAATGTCGGCCTTGTATATTGGACTTCAGAAGACGGAATGACATCGATGGTAATGAGCATAAAGAGAAGTGATGAGATTCCATGGTCAAATGACGGAAGCCATATCCTGAATGCCACAAGCCTCGATGACGGTATGGCGAACACAGAAACGCTCAAAGCCGGTCCTGAAGCTGGGAGCATACCTGCACTGGCCTTCTGCGAGAGTCTTGGCGAGGGGTGGTACTGGCCGGCACTGAACGAAATGGTGGCCATATTCGACATATACAACGGAGTTCCGTATGCGGAATGCGTCCCTGCATTGCCAGGAGCGATAACCGACGCGGAAAAGACTGCAAGGGAAGAATTCGATGCATCTCTCAAAGCATTCGGCGGGGACATCATGAATGCAGGCGGTCCTACTGACAAGGGAGACCGTTACTGGACCAGCACGGAGTATGTCTCCGGGGAGAAAGCGTACGGGTCATTCATGACATTCGGGAAGGCATACAAAGCAGTTCCTGCTGACACTCCGGGCAAGACAAATTCAAGCGGACGTTACGCCCGATGCATAAAAGTAATCACCAATAATCAGTAATAATCATGGACAGAAAACAGACTTATCTTTCACCTTCGTGTGAATCATACCAGATTTACCCTCAGGGAGGGGCATTGTGCGAAAGTACGGAACAGGATGTCGATTCATTCATCTCGGATCTTCAGGACGGGGAAGACCTTTTTTTCGGATTTTAGCCGTGTATTGTTTATAGTAACCGGGACATCAGACGTCCTATCAAAAAATGAAGATTATGAAATGTAGATATATGCTTTGTGCGGCTGCCCTCATTGCGGCAGTGTCATGCACCAAGGATGTCAGGACGGAAGATAACGATTCGTCTGACGTCAAATTGATTCCTATGGCTTTCTCTGCCGGTGTCCAGACAAAGGCTCAGCATGTGGGTAATAATGCAGTGTACTGGTCTGACGGCGATGCCATATCATTGTGCTCCGGAGTGGCCGAAAGGAATGTGGGATTGAAGTTTACTACGACGCTTGCACAGCCGTCGGAGACCGCCGTCTTCAAAGGCTATGCTCCTGAACTGTCTTCATACAGGGCTGTTTATCCTTATTCCTCAGTGGACCATTGGCAGAGCAACGGAGATGCTTTGGTCTATGTGACTGTGCCTGCGCAGCAGAAGGCGGTAAAAGGAACGTTCAATCCGAAGGCTTGCATTCTTGCGGCTATGACAGAGAGTGACCGCCTGCAATTCTCACATGTATGCAGCTACCTGAAATTCACCATCGGAGAGGATTCTCCTTCGGTGTGCAGCGTGACTGTATCCACGGAAGGGGAGAGCGTGTCCGGGATCTGCTACGTGGACATGAGGGATTCAAGCCCGGCATTCGGCCATGAAAACACCAAGAACAATTCCGTAGTCCTGTCAAGAGAGGACGGCGGCATCCTCGAAGCAGGTGACTACTACATCACGATGTTCCCGCTGACATATTCCAACGGCCTGTCCATGACAGTGCTGTGCGACGGTGGCGGCCAGTTCACAAAGAAGATAGAATCATCGCTTACATTCGAATCCGGCAAGGTCTACAATGCCGGGACAATCACCAGGCAGGAGGTCAAGACTCCGTTCAAGCTTCTCGATGTATATCCTGAGGAAGGAACTCCTGAAGGAATCGTGTTCTATGTATCCGAAGACGGAATGACCGCAAAAATCTTGAGCCTCGACAGGAGTGCTGCCGTCGCATGGTCAACTGACGGGACTCATACCATAGGAACAAAAAGCACTTCTGACGGTCAGGCGAATACTGCATTGCTCCGTGCAAGCGAAGAAGCTGCCTCGATTCCTGCCCTGGCGTTCTGCGATGCCCACGGTGAGGGCTGGTACTGGCCGGCGCTCAATGAGTTGCAGGCTGTGTTCGAGGCTTATAACGGCACTACATATTCGGCAAGTACCAATGCAGTCCCGAAAGATATCAAAGAGGCGGAAAAAGCATCCAGAGCCGCTTTTGACAAGGTCCTGACAGACAATGGAGGCACTGCAATCAACCTTGCGGCCGATACGGCAACTGGAGATGCATACTGGTCCAGCACCGAGCAGACCAAGGAAGGTGTGGTTTATGGCTCGTCATTCCGTTTCGGCAAGCGTTATGCTTCCGGCGGTGGAGATAAGCAAGTCAAGACCAATGCGACCCGATACATCCGCTGCTGCAAGGTCGTAACCAAATAAGACCCAACCAGTTCCAATATGGGGCTGACTGAATGATATATTCGGTCAGCCCCATATTATAGGTTTCCTGACTTTCAAATCCGCAAACTTTTGGCAATATTTGCAGCGGAAACTTGAATTATTTTGAAACAAATCATGGAAAATTTCACTCCTGCTCCATGGCAGGAAAGAACCAGGATGCTTGTAGGTGACGGAATGCTGGAGCGTTTCAGGGCGGCCACCGTTGCGGTAATCGGAGTGGGCGGCGTCGGAGGATATGCAGCCGAGATGATTGCCCGTGCCGGTGTGGGGCATATTGTGATATTGGACAGCGACTCTGTGGCTCTTTCCAACAAGAACCGTCAGATTCTTGCCTTGGATTCCACCATCGGACGGCCAAAATGCGAGGTGCTTGCCAGCAGGCTCAGGGACATAAATCCTGAGATCGACATTACGATGATAAAGGATTATTTCGAGCCGGAGCGAGCAGACGAACTTCTCGGAGGCAGAAGGATAGATTTCCTTGTGGATGCAATCGACACTCTTTCCCCGAAGCTGTCCCTGATCAAATACTGCATGGACCACGGCATCCCTCTCGTGTCCTCGATGGGAGCGGGAGCCAAGTTTGATGCTACCAAGGTCCGCCTGACCGACATATCCAAGTCTTTCAACTGCCCTCTGGCATATATAGTTCGCAAGAGGCTCAGGCACATGGGGATAAGCAAAGGATTCCAGGTCGTGTTCTCCGAGGAGCTTCCCGACAAGGATTCCATAGTCCCTTGCGAGGACCGGAACAAGAAATCGCAGGTCGGGACAATTTCATACATTCCGGCGGTGTTCGGGTGCGTGTGCGCCCAGGCGGCAATCAGGCATCTGATGCAGACCATTCCGGCAGAGTAAAATAAATTTTGCCTCTGCTCTCACTTTTTGCTATTTTTGCAGTTTGTATCATACAATGCCAACGCTATGTCACATTATACCATAAAGGAAGTTGTCAGCCGGAAGGACCTGAAGAGATTCATCGTCTTCCCAGATGACCTGTACAAAGGATGTGAATTTTATGTGCCTCCGCTTCACAAAGGTCAGGAGCATGAACTCATCCATTCTCCGTCTCTTGAATATTGCAAGAGGAAGATGTGGCTTGTCGAGGATGGACGCGGAAAGGTTGCCGGAAGAATCTGCGGTATAATAAATACAAGATACAACGAAAAATATGGCGTCAGAAGGGCTTCTTTCGGCTGGTTCGATGTCATAAACGACCTTGAGGCAGCCAGGCTTCTGATGGAAACTGCCGAGAAATGGGCTTCAGAGAACGGCATGGACGAAATACATGGTCCGCTCCAGTACAATACATTCGGCCGTCAGGGAATGCTGGTCGAGGGGTTTGACAAGCTTTCTCCGTTCACGTGTCTGTATAACTATCCGTATTATGTTGACCTCGTGCAGGATATGGGATTCGAGAAGGAATGTGACTGGCTCCAGTACAGAATGCCGGCGAGCCAGGGTGTGGACGACAGGATGAATGCCATAGCGGCAAGGATGATGCAAAGATACAACCTGAAGGTCGCCGACTTCGATGCAATGAAGAAGGACCGGGACAATTTCAGGCGTTTCTTCCATACCTACAACGACTGTTTCGACGGTTCCGTATACAATTTCGTCCCGTTCACGGATGCGGAAATCGAGGATGAAATCGACCAGATTGCATCCCAGCTCGACAGCCGTCTCTGCTGCGTGTTGATTGACGCTGACGGAGAAATTGCAGCTTTCGGAATAGCGGTTCCGAGCCTGTCCGTGGCGATGCGCAAGGCGAAGGGCAGCCTGTTCCCGTTCGGATGGTATCATGTACTGAAGGGAATGAAGGATTGCCGCAATATCGATCTTCTTCTCAACGGGGCTGCACCGAAATGGCAGCATACAGGCATATCCTCTGTCTTCCATTGCGAGATGGCCCGCAAGTACAGGGAATGTGGAGTGGAATGGGCAATAGCCAATCCTCAGATTGAGACCAATACCGCCGTGAATGTGTGGGGACGGTACGAGCACGAGCTCTGGCTCCGGAGACGATGCTGGATCAAGAAGATTGGGGCGACAGTAAAGAAATAGAATAAAAACGATACATATATGGCAGACAATTCACTATTGGAGAAGGTAATGGGCCTTCAGGAAAAATACGAGTCCCTGCAGACTCAGCTCTCCGATCCGGAAATCATCTCGGACATGAAGAAATATGTCCAGCTGAACAAGGAGTACAAGGAGCTTTCGCCGATTATCAAGGCAGGCAACGAGTACAAGAAGATGATGGACGACTATGAGATGGCAAAGGAAATCCTTGCCGTGGAGAAGGATGAGGACCTCAGGGAGATGGCAAAGGCGGAAATCGCTGAAATCGAGCCGAAGATACCTCAGATGGAACAGGACATAAAACTGCTTCTGATTCCTGCCGACCCTCAGGACAGCAAGAACGCTATCATGGAAATCCGTGGCGGTTCCGGTGGAGACGAGGCTGCAATTTTCGCAGGAGACCTTTTCCGCATGTACACCAAATATTTCGAACGCAGGGGATGGAAATATGAAGTCACAAGCCAGTCTGAAGGTGCTGCCGGCGGCTTCAAGGAAATCATCCTCAAGGTTATCGGAGACGGGGTGTACGGTGTCCTCAAATACGAGTCCGGAGTGCACCGCGTGCAGCGCGTCCCTCAGACGGAGACCCAGGGAAGGGTGCATACGTCGGCTGCTTCAGTGGCAGTGCTCCCGGAGGCTGACGAATTCGATATCGAACTGAACATGAATGATATACGCAAGGATACATTCTGCTCTTCAGGCCCTGGAGGACAGTCAGTCAACACGACCTATTCAGCAATTCGCCTCACCCACATCCCTTCCGGCATCGTGGTACAGTGTCAGGACGAGAAATCCCAGCTGAAGAACTATGACAAGGCCCTGGCAGAGCTTAGGACACGCCTTTACAACATGGAATATGAGAAGTATCTGAACGAGATTTCCGCAAAGCGCAAGACCATGGTTTCGACTGGAGACCGTTCAGCCAAGATACGTACCTACAACTATCCCCAGTCACGCGTGACCGACCATCGCATAAACTATACGATGTACAATCTTCCGGTCTTCATGGACGGAGACATCCAGGATGTGCTCGACCAGCTTCAGGTGGCAGAGAACGCCGAGAGGCTCAAGGCTGCGGAATAAGTCAGTATTCGATTGGTTCGAGCAGGGGAGTTTCCCCGGTGAAATGACTCAGCACCGTATCGGTGTAGGTCTTTGTGACAGGCAGAGGTGGGATTGCTTCATTGGCAAGGTCAAGCACATAACCGTCGCTTTCCTTGCGGAGCACTTTCACCTTTCTTATGTTCACGATGTACTTCCTGTTGCATCTGACGAGGGCGCTTCCCTTGAAACTCTCCTCCACGGTCTTCAGACGGCATCTGAGCATGTATTGCTTCAGTTCTCCCTTGCTGTCGGTGTACCACACCTTTATATAGTTGTCGTCTGACTCTATGTAGAACAGATTGTCGAGACTCAATGACAGTTTCAGGGAACCGTTGTTGTCGAACAATGTGATTTTCTTGGTCTGGGGATTGACAGGCTCGTCGGTGACCACATTGTCGTAGTTCATCAGACGGATGGTGTTGTTCTTGTCGATGATGGCGAAATACATCGCCGCTATTATATATGGAACACCCAGTGCAATCGTTCCGTACAGGAGTGACCTTCCGAAAATCTGCAATATGCTTTCTTCCGTAGGAGACGTAATCCCTATGGTAAGCCATGTATATACTCCGCAGACCGTTATGATTTCAGCTATGCACCACAACACATATATTAAATAGGTCATCACGAAATATTTCCTTGACTTGTACATCAGAATCCTGCTGAAGATCAGGATGAGGGTCGCTATCATGATGTAAGCTACGGTGAGGAGGAACATGATGGAATCCCCTAACCTGAACCATGCTGTATCGGAAAATGGAATATATATATTGAGGAATATGATGGCAAAAAGAACGGAAAATGTAACCGTACCTATAAGCTGGTATTTTCCCAGAAGATAGCTGGGGAACTTTGCTTGTTTCATCTTTGTTCCGGTTTTACTTAGCACCTGCAAAAGTATAAATTTTGCCACAAATAAACAAAAATCGCCACGGATTCGGATTCCCCGACAAAACTCCGCCAAACAAGCGGCTCCCTCGCCACAATAATTTTCAATTCAGTGGACTCTGATTTACTTTTGCACCGGAAATTTGAATAACAAACGGAATTTGAATCGAAGAGACTGAATTATGAAGATTGCAGGAACAGGAAGTGTACTTCCGAAAAAAATCGTTACCAATGACATGCTTTCCGAGTTTCTGGACACCGACGATGCATGGATTTATCCGCGCACCGGAGTCAGGAGCAGGCATGTGATTTCCGATGAAAAGTTAGAGGATATGGCAATCGAGGCCGCAAAGAAAGCCCTTGACGACGCCGGACTGAAAGCATCGGAGCTGGATTTCATAATCTGCTCCAATGTGGTCAATGAATATATCACTCCACAGCTCAGCTGCATAATCCAGGGGGGAATCGGTGCAAGCTGTCCCTGCGTGGATATCAACTGTGCATGCGCCGGTTTCATCTATGCCCTTGACATTGCCGAGTCGCACTACAAGGCAGGAAGGGTCAGGAATGTGCTCATCGTATGCGCTGAAGAGCCGACGAGGATGACCGACTGGTCAGACAGAAGGACCTGCGTTCTTTTCGGTGACGGTGCCGGAGCCGTGGTGCTCACTCCTGGCGACAACATAAAGGGAATAAGCCTTACCTCAGCCAGCGCCACCGACAAGCTCTATCAGATACGAACCCTCGAACCTACCCCTTACATCACCAAGGAAGAACATTCCGTACCTCTCCAGATGAAGGGCCAGGACGTTTTCAAGTTCGCAGTGAAGGCATCAAGCTCCGACATTACCAAGCTTCTCAAGCAACACGGGGTGTCTGCCGACGAGGTCGACCACTTCCTCCTTCACCAGGCGAACATCCGCATCATCAAGACTATCACTGAGTTCCTCTCACAGCCGGAAGAGAAATTCCCTGTGAACATCGAGGACCATGGCAATTCATCGAGCTCCTGCTGCCCTATTCTCCTTGACGAGTGCAAGAGGCAGGGTCGCTTCAAGGCCGGGGACAAGATTGTCATGAGTGCATTCGGTGCCGGTTTCGTGTCCGGAGCTGTGCTTTTTGAATGGTGATTGGCTCTGAGCCGTCGGCAACACGATGCCGGATTTGATTAAAATGACTATATTTGTCCATATTTGGGAAACCTTGAAAGAGAACTAAAAACTAAATCCATATGATAAGAAGCAAGATTTGTGAAATGCTCGGAATACAGTATCCGGTATTTCAGGGCGGAATGGCCTGGGTGGCTGATGCCTCCCTCGCAGCCGCAGTTTCCAATGCCGGCGGACTGGGACTCATCTCCTCTGTCAATGCCGGTACGGAAGTGGTAAGAAATGAAATTAGGAAATGCAGGGAGCTGACTGACAAGCCTTTTGGCGTCAACATTATGCTTCAGGCACCGAATGCCGGAGAAATCGCACAGATGGTGATTGAGGAAGGCGTCAAGATCCTCACTACAGGTGCAGGCTCACCTGCACAGTACATGGAGGCATGGAAGGCCGCTGGTATAAAGGTCATACCTGTGGTGGCATCCGTGGCCCTCGCTCTGAAAATGCAGTCGGCAGGAGCCGATGCCGTCGTTGCTGAAGGTGCCGAGTCCGGCGGACATGTCGGTGAGCTTCACACGATGTCCCTCATCCCTCAGATAGTTGACGCGCTCGACATCCCGGTCATTGCTGCAGGTGGTATATGTGACGGCAGGGGAGCCGCCGCCGCTTTCATGCTCGGAGCAGACGCAATCCAGGTCGGAACGAGATTCCTTTCAGCAGAGGAATGTACGGTTCACGAAGAATACAAACAGAAAATCCTCAAGGCAACGGACATTTCCACAATTGTCACAGGAAAAACCCTCGGACATCCGGTGCGTTCCCTCAAGACTCCGTTCTCCAAATCTTTCGCCAAGATGGAGGCTGACCCGAATGTGACCCCGGAGGAAATCCTTGCATTCGGTACGGGTGCATTGAGGAAAGCCGTCAAGGAAGGAGACAGAAACGGTAGTTACATGGCAGGAGAGTGTGCAGGCATGGTCAAGAAGATTGAACCTGCAAAGGCAATCGTGGAGGATCTGATTCTCGGTGCAGAGAAAGTGATCCGTGAAGCCTGTTCAAACCTCCTTGCATAGTAAAACATGATATAATATGAGTAATAGAAGAGTAGTTGTTACAGGAACAGGAGTCATAACTCCGATAGGAAACAATGTAGAGACATTCTGGAAGAATCTTCTCGACGGCGTGTGCGGAATCGATTTCATCACCGCATTCCCTACCGAAGACCTTCCTGTCAGGATTGCAGGCGAAGTCAAGGATTTCAACCCTTCCGATTTCGGCATTGAACCGGCATTCGCAAGGAAACAGGACAAGTTCACGGTGTTCGCCGTGGCTGCCGCTGCCCAGGCAATGACCCAGGCGGGACTCAGCTCGGCAGAGGAAGGAGGCAACATCGATCCGTTCAGGCTTGGAGTCTATGTGGGTTCCGGGATCGGAGGTTTCGCAACCCAGTACCGCGAGACCGAGAAGATGATAAAGGAGGGAGCGAAATGGATTTCTCCGCTTTTCATCCCTACCATGATATCCAACATCGCTGCCGGCAACATCGCCATCAGGCACAATGCCTGCGGACCTTGCGTGCCGGTCGTGACTGCGTGTGCGACTTCAACCCATGCCGTGGGTGAGGCCTACCGTGCAATCAAGCATGGATATGCGGACGCAATCATTGCAGGAGGTGCCGAGGCTGCAACCATTCCTCTCGGAATCGCCGGCTTTGCCAACGCAAAGGCACTGTCGCGCGCCGAAGATCCAAAATATGCTTCTCTCCCGTTCAACAAGAACAGAGGCGGATTCGTGATGGCCGAAGGCGCTGCCATGCTCGTGCTTGAGGAATATGAGCACGCCAGGGCAAGGGGTGCTGAAATCATCGCCGAAGTCTGCGGCTACGGAAACACCTGCGACGCACATCATGTGACGGCACCAAGGCCGGACGGCAAGACTCAGGCAGCAGCAATCCGCATGGCCCTAGACGAGGCAGGATATACCTCAGACGATGTACTTTACATAAATGCACACGGTACAGGCACAGCCCTGAACGATTCTTCCGAGACGGCTGCATACAAGATTGCCCTCGGCGAGGATGCATACAAGGCACATATCAGCTCCACCAAATCCATGACCGGACACATGCTCGGTGCTGCAGGAGCCGTGGAGGCCGTAGCATCCGTGCTCGCTCTCAGGAACGGAATCATCCCTCCGACCATCAATCTCGACGAACCGGATCCAGAATGTGACCTCGATTACACTCCGAACAAACCTGTCAAGGTTGATGTCACGATTGCCATTTCCGATTCACTCGGATTCGGCGGACACAACGGATGCGTGTCGTTCAGGAAAATACAATAAGATTCCAAGAACCAACCCTAAAATTCGCGCACGATGGATAGAGAAGAATTGAAACAGTATCTCCCGCACCGCGAGCCCATGCTTCTGGTGGATGAGATTGAAATCGATGCAGAAGGCGTCGCCCACGGCAAGTACCGCATCAAGGACGATGAGTTTTTCTGCAGGGGCCATTTTCCTGGCAATCCGATTGTTCCGGGCGTCATCCAATGTGAGATAATGGCGCAGAGCTGCGCCCTTCTCGTCAAGGATGAAATCCAGGGCAAGACCACTCTCTACAGCGGCATAAACAATGTCCGTTTCAAAAATGTCGTAAGGCCCGGTGACCTCTGTGAGATTACTGCCAGACTGACCAACAGACGCGGACAGCTTTTCTTCTGCGAGGCTAACCTCAAGGTTGACGGAAAGCTCTGCTGCAAGGGAGAACTCTCATTCGCTTTGGTGGAGAACGCCTGACAGAACAAATTCCTATAGACAAAAACGGCGACCGGAAATGGCCGCCGTTTTTGTCTATTTCTTCTTCTTGTGCACCCTGTTCCAAGTCTGCACCATCATTTCGTCAAGCATTATGCTTCTTGCTGCAAGCACATCGAGGAAGGCCCCCACAAGAGGGAACAAAGCAGTGAAAGAGAACACCATTGCATCCCTGTTCAAGAAGAAATCCACTCCTATCCATATCTGGAAACCGACAAGCAGCAGGGCGGCAATGATGCATACCCTCATCTGCAGCAGGCGCAGCTTGATGCAGGCGAACGCCGCGACCTGAGCCGTGAATGCCATTATGTTCAGAATCAGATAAGGCAGCTTCTCATGATAACCTATGCTCACCTCGCTGCCCTCGGGCCCTATGATTGTCGCGAAGTTGCAAAAAAAGAGCGCACCTGTGAGAATTGTTGCAATAGCCAGATATAATACTTGAATCCTTGTCCACATGATATCATTCATTTTAATCTCACAAAAATAGGAAAAATCATAAAAACACACTAAATTCAACCTCTTAAAACTTGAACAAATTATGAGAATAGCAGAATCAGAACTTATAATCAATGGAGACGGATCGGTTTTCCATCTTCATCTCAGACCCGAAGAACTTGCTGACAATGTGATTCTTGTCGGAGACCCCGGCAGGGTTGACATGGTGGCGGAATTCTTCGAAGACAAGGAATTCAGGCATCAGTCCAGGGAGTTCGTCTCCGTGACCGGAAAATACAAAGGTACGAGGATGACTGTCCTGTCCACCGGTATCGGAACGGACAACATCGACATAGTGATGAACGAACTCGATGCCCTTGCCAACATAGATTTCGAAACCCGTGAGCCGAAGGCAGTCAAGAAATCCCTCAATGTCCTCCGCATCGGCACGTCAGGAGCCATCCAGCCTGACATACCTCTCGGATCATTCGTATTTTCACATATTTCCATCGGATGCGACGGCCTGATGAACTGGTACGCCGACAGGGACAAAATCTCACTTCTTGACATTGAAGAAGCATTCAAGAAGCATGTCGGGTGGGACAGGCACCTTCCTGACCCATATTTCGTAAGGGCCGGAAAGAAAATGTCTGACCTGTTCAGGGACTGCACGGTCAAGGGCATGACAATCGCTGCTTCAGGCTTCTATGGCCCTCAGGGAAGGGTGCTTCGCATGCCTCTTGCAATGCCTGACATGGTGTCCCGCTTCGAATCCTTCCGCTTCGGCGACGAGAGGGTAACCAACTTTGAGATGGAAGGCTCGGCAGTAGCCGGCATAGCAGCCCACCTCGGACACAATGCGGGAACAGTCTGCTGCATCATCGCCAATCGGCATATCGGAACGAGCAACACTGACTACAAACCTCATGTGCGCAAGCTGGTGCAGCTCGCCCTCGACAAACTCTCAGAATAATCATCCCACCTTGACAAAATAGACCATGATAACGCTGATACTCTCCATAATCCTGCTCATTGCAGGATATTTCCTCTACGGAAAACTTGCAGAACGCCTTTTCGGCGTCGAACCTGCCCGCCCTACACCTGCTATTACAAAGCAGGACGGAATCGACTTCATGCCGATGCCGACATGGAAGGTGTTCGTGATACAGTTCCTGAACATCGCCGGGCTCGGACCAATCTTCGGCGCGATTCTCGGAGCGGCCTACGGACCTGCTGCATATCTGTGGATAGTAATCGGCTGTATTTTCATGGGAAGTGTCCATGATTTCTTTTCTGGAATGATGTCAATACGCGAAGGCGGGCTCAACATGCCTGCCCTCGCGGAAAAATATGTCGGCAGGGGAGTCCGTGTGCTCATGAACTGTGTGCTTGTCTTCCTCCTGCTTGCAGTTGGCGTGTCATTCGTTACCGGACCGGCAGACCTTGTCTCTTCGATGACGGGTGTGGACAAGAACATCTGGCTTTATGTGATATTCCTATATTATATATGTGCCACCATGCTCCCGATTGACAAGATAATAGGAACGATCTATCCTTATCTCGGAGCCGTCCTGCTCTTCATGGCAGTCGGAGTCGGAGGTGTGATGATAGCAAAATCTTTGGGCGGAGAAATTCAGCTTCAGGAACTTACACTGGCCTCCCTGAAGAACTGGCACTATGACCCGGAGAACAACATCCTCGTACCGATGCTTTTCATCGTCATATCGTGCGGAGCTGTTTCCGGCTTCCATTCCACCCAGTCTCCTCTTATGGCAAGATGCCTCAAGAGCGAGAAATATGCAAGACCGGTGTTCTACGGCGCCATGATAGCCGAGGGTATTGTCGCCATGATATGGGCAACTGCTGCGATGGCATATTTCGGAGGCCCTGAGGGACTCAACCGAGCGGCTTCCGAAGGCATGATGATAAACGGGGTGATGACCAAAGTCACTCCTGCGATTGCCGTGAACATGATATGCAACAGCTGGCTCGGGAAAATCGGCGGAATCATAGCCATAATAGGCGTGGTGGTATGTCCGATCACTTCAGGAGACACAGCGTTCAGAAGCCTCAGGCTTTCAATCGCCGACCTGTTCAAAGCAGACCAGAAGCCGATCTGGAAGAGGCTCGTCATCTGCCTCCCGGTCTTCGTCATCGCATTCTTCTGCTGCCAGATGGATTTCAGCACAATCTGGCGTTATTTCGGAGTAGGCAACCAGCTTTTCGCAGCTATAGTGCTCTGGCTTGCCTCCGCATACCTTGTCACCCACAAAAAACCGCACTGGATGTGCTCCCTTCCTGCCACTTTCCTTACATTCGTATGGTTCAGCTACCTTTTCGTAGCACCTTATTCGGCCGGAGGTCTCCACCTTTCACCTGTGACAGGGTACATCTGTGGCGCCTGTCTTGCGGCAGGGGCACTGGCACTCTGTATTTATAAAGCTTCTAAACGGTGAATTTCCGTCGGCTCGGGCGGCCTATGATCTGGATGTCAAGGCCTTCGACCTTATAGCCCTTGAACCTCTTGCGCATGAGTTTCGACTCGATCATCATGAAAAGCTCATCATCGACCACATCCTTGAAGGTGTGGTTTTCGATGTCGTACAGGTGAATGTGCCCGAAAGTATTGACATCGAAATACATCTTGTTGTTGGAACTGAGCCTATGGTCATATACCCCGAGAAGGGCAAGCTGCGAGAGGATGTTGTAGACAGATGCCGCCGTCACCTTCGTCCCGCTTGCGAGAACCTTTTCAGTCACCATGTCCACGGAGGCATGTCCGAGTGACATCATGGCTTCATGGACGGCAAGGCGCTGGGGAGTAGCCTTGAGGGAATGTTTCTTTAGGAGAGCTCTGAATTCCTCCATGCTCGGGCATCTGTGCTGTGTCATCTGTCTGTCTTTTTATGAGTACATGTGTGCAATCAATGCGCAAATATATCAAGAATGACCGATTATTGCAAACAATTTTGACTTGTTATAAATTATAGATTGTCATTTCGTCGCCCTGTTCCTCCAACATAATAATCATGCGACAATCCATCCGTCAAGACGCCTCAGTGAAGAGCTGAAGTTCGCACCGACCTTGATGACTGTCCTCCCGTCACTCTGCCACGGGAGGGTATAACCCTTGTCATCGATTTGCTGAAGGGCTTCCTCGGCAGTGCCGTCGTACTTGAGTTCCATGACATAGATGAACTTGTCGGTCTTCAGGACGAGGTCTATGCGGCCGTTGCTGGTCTGGTGTTCGGCTTCGATGTAAAGTCCGCAGAGGGTTGTCACTATGAAAACAACATTCTGGAACCAGTTCTCGGTATCTTTGGCGATTTGGTCGAATTTCGCACCGGCGAAGAATGACTGAAGCCTCTGCATGAAGCCTTCGGCGTTGCCGGATTCTATGTCCTTGACGAACTTGCTGATTTCAAATGCTGAATTGGTGTTTTTATTCGCCGTATAATATCGAAGAAGGTATTTCATGAAACCATCTTCAACTTCTCGATTCGGGAAGCCGAGCTTATATATTCCGAACCTGCTGTCGTAATCCTTTATTGTCAGATAACCGCTTTGGTAGATAACCGGGATGGGATTGTCATCATTGAAAATGCTACCAAGCATATCTGAATCTGCTTCAACATGGGCCATCCCCTCCAGATTGTAATCAGCCTTCTGAAGCAATTCAACCAGAAAGGTCGGAGTGCCCGTTTCGAACCAATAGCTGCCGTAACGTTGTTTTGACAGTGTGCTCAGAATGCTGAATGGATTGTACATTCCCGGCGTGTCATAGGTGAAATGGTAACCGTCATAATCAACTCTCAACTGTTCGCACGCCTGCTCGAATGTCTGATTATTCGCCTGTGCAAGTCCCTGAATTTCAGCATTGAAATAACGATGGAGTTCCTCCTCTGAAATACCGCAGAGGTCATAATAGCGGTGGTCCATCGATATGTCATTCAGGTTGTTCAGATCACTGAACACACTGACCTTTCCGAACTTGGTGACACCCGTCAGAAGTGCAAACCTGATGCATGCATCCATGCTCTTCAGGGCACCGTAGAAACTTTTAAGGGTGTCCCTGTATGCTTTCTGGAGTTCCTCATTCCCAATTGCCTGAAGCATCGGCTTGTCATATTCATCCACCAGTATTACGACATTGCGTCCGGTCTTCTCCTTGGCACGGCGGATGATGCCCTCGAATCTCATCGGAAGGCTCTTCTCTGATTCATTTCGACCATATTTTCCCTCCCATGAGTCAATACTTGCGGACAATTTGTTCATCAGGACCTCGAGAGAGTCATATTTTTCTGTATTCAAATCCAGATGCAGCACAGGATACTCCACCCAATCCTTCTC
>JBJEBN010000033.1:0-62715 GCA_051870095.1 Candidatus Cryptobacteroides sp.
AGGCTGCAAGGAATATTACAAAACAGACTACAATCACCATTCCGGCACACAATATTCCGGCTTTCAAGCCAGCCAAGGTATTTGTAAATTCTGTAAAATAACAACATATTTTAATTTTTTCAATTATGCCAAACGGAAAGAAGCATAAAAGGCATAAAATGGCAACGCACAAACGCAAGAAACGTTTGCGCAAGAACAGACACAAGAAGAGAAAGTAATCTTCCCAAGTGTCTGCCATTTTAGCAGTCTGCTAAAGAGAGGCTGGCCCGGATGGTCGGCCTCTTTAGTTTAGGCGAAGAGAGTTTCTTCGCATTACCTCACTTAGTTCTTATCACTGAAATTCCTGATGGAGTCCGAAAAAGATCTTATCGTTGATGTCAATTCGACGGAAGTCTCGATTGCACTGATGGAGAACCACAGGCTCATCGAGCTCAACAAGGAGTCCAGCCAAGGGCACAGCTATTCCGTAGGCGATGTTTACCTCGGAAGAGTGAAGAAAATTCTTCCTGCGCTCAACGCTGCCTTTGTCGATATCGGCGACGAAAAGGAGGCGTTTGTCCACTACCTTGATCTAGGGCTGTATTTCCGTTCATTCGACGAATTCGTCAGAAGGGTGAACCCGAATACGGACAACAAGGGTATATACTCACACATCAAGCCCGGGAGCATCCTCGAGAAGGAGGGCCGGATAGAAAATGTGCTGAGTCCGGGACAGATGATAATCGTCCAGATTGTAAAAGAACCGATTTCGACGAAAGGTTCAAGACTGACAGCGGAAATTTCATTGGCAGGACGAAACATTGTACTGCTTCCCTTCGCAGAGAAGGTGAGCATTTCCCAGAAGATTTCTTCAAAGGAAGAAAAAAGAAGACTGGAGACACTTGTAAGGAGCATCCTCCCCAAGAATTACGGAGCAATCATCCGCACTGCCGCAGAAGGCAAGAACGCAGCAGTTCTCGATGCGGAACTGATGTCGCTCATCGACAAATGGGAGAGTTCCTGGAACAAACTGGCAAAGTCCAAGAGCGTTCAGCTGCTTTTCACTGAATACAGCAAGACTACGACCATCCTCCGCGATTTGCTCAACGATTCGTTTTCGAATATCTATGTCAACAACGAAGGCATATATGAGGAAATCCGCAAGTACATCTCTCTGATTTCGCCCGAACAGGAGAAAATTGTCAAGCTATACAAGGACAAGGCTCCGATTTTCGACCACTTTGAGGTCACAAGGCAGATCAAGAGCGCATTCGGCAAGGTGGTTCCGATAAAGCAGGGTGCATACCTTGTCATAGAGCATACAGAAGCGCTGCATGTCATAGACGTGAACAGCGGGACGAGGGCCAAGAACAAGGAGCAGGAACAGAACACGTTCGACGTAAACTGCTATGCAGCCGAAGAGATTGCGAGACAGCTCAGGCTCAGGGACATGGGAGGGATTGTGATAGTGGACTTCATCGATATGGAGACCAACGAGCACAGGAATGCCCTCTTCAAGAAGATGCAGGAGCTCATGGAGACCGACAGGGCCAAGCACAACGTGCTTCCGCTCACAAAGTTCGGACTCATGCAGATAACCAGGCAGAGAGTGCGTCCGGCCACCGAGATAAACACCACTGAAGTGTGTCCGGTGTGCAACGGCACAGGAAAGATATCATCAAGTGTCGTCATAGACGAAGCCATTGAACGAAGGCTTTCTTACTATGTGAAGGAGAAGAACATCAAGGACCTTGTTCTCAAAGTCAGCCCGATACTCGGGTCATACCTTACAAGAGGCCTGTTCTCCTCGATTGTCGGGAAATGGAAGAAGAAGTACAAATGTAGGATAGAATTGGTTGAAATAACCGATTTCACTGTTCTGCAAAATGAATTCTACAATCAAAAAGGGGACAAGCTCGACTGAGCAAGTCCCCTTTTTGATTAAAGTCCTTATGTCTCACGGACGGGAAAATTTCTGAATATATGAGCTATCGTCCCTTGCCGTCCATGTCATGGATGTAGCAGTCAAGTCAGTAACAATGTAGTCATGGCTCCAAAGGCCTCCGTCATAATCATATTTTCCCTTGATAATGCTTCCCACTGCATCATCGACAATAATGTTGAAAGTTCCTGTTGAGACATGAGGTATATTGTCAGGAGAATCCAGATTCTGCTCCATCACGAATGACTTGTCATTCCTGACGAATTGAATCTTCATATAAGTCCCTTCCATGAGCTCCACACCTGAGAATTCCACCAAAATCCATTCTCCGGAGATATTGTCAGCCGTAACGGGAAGATATTCAATCGCAGGCGTCTCTATCTTGTTGCACCCACACATGCACAGAATCACTGCAAGTACAGCGAGAACCGTTTTAACCATCTGTTTCATATTCTTCATAATTATATTAATTCAACTGAAGTTTCGCAAGTGATAAGTGATTCAGTTCCTGAAGGTTGTGCCGCTTGCGAAACTTAAATTTATTCAAGTTGTTTCTGGTGCCGGACAATTGCAGGTATCACAGGCCATGAATAATCAATCCGAGACATGAACCTTGATATCCAATATTGCCGACGGATCGGCATATCCTCCGGTATAAATCTGCACCCTGTAGGTCTGGTGTCCGAAATGGCCCTTGGGATTGAATGTCACCCTCAGCCTTGCACTCTCCCCGGGTTTGATGACCGTTCTGTCACTTACTGCCGATACACACGAGCACGAAGTTGTAATCCTGTCAATATCCAGAACTCCGGTTCCTGTATTCGACATCCTCAGCCTCACCGTAGCAGGAGAATCACCGGAGGTCATATTGCCGAGGCTGACATTGGTACTGTCCAGTTTAAGGAATGCGGCATCCGGACTTTTCGGAGGACAAGCAATGCTGTCCAGCCTGGTCGAAGGCACAAGCCTGATCTGCGCCGTGACATTGATAGCGGAAACCAAAGCCACGGCAAGACAGAAGATTATGCCCAGGCACCGTTTCATCTTACAGCCATCCGTTGGATGCAGAGGAAGGTTTAACGGTAATCACAAACTTCTGTGAACCGCCCTCCCATCTTATCTCTGCTCCGGTCTGCCCTGGTTTCTTGCCAGTAAAGATGATATACTTTCCATCCTGGGCACAGTCAGCGACCGAAGTATCATCTACCGAAACAGTAAAACTGCTGCCATCTATATAAATGTCAGGGCAATAAGATGCCTTTGAGTCCACAGATACTGTGACATTAGGGAAAGACATCTTGCAACCATTTGCCTCATCTTCAATCAACTGGAGCAGCCCTTCGGCATTGACCATTCCTGCACCCATCTGACCCCTGTACTCGTTGAGGTCAATCGAAGACTTGTGGGCCAGACCCAGATCCGCTACATATTTGTAATAAACCTTAGGCGAGTCCAGATTCCAGGCAGTCTCCACCGGCCTGAGACGGGCTGATTCATAGAGCATGTTGATTACCTCTTCTGCCTTGAAATGCTTCTTGAGCTTTGCAGCATAAGAAAGACCCAGGGCCACGACTCCCGATACATGAGGACATGCCATCGAAGTGCCTTCCATATAACCGTATCCGAGTTCGGAGATTGTCGTTGGAAGAGTTGAAAGAACGCATCCTATTGCACCGAGCGCTTCCCTGTCATCGTATTCCCAATAATAATCCTGATCTCCTCCCGGAGCGCTTATATTGATGCCAGTTCCATAATTCGAATAAATTGCAGGAGTGAAATCCCCTGCAGTCGCGGCAACAGAGACAAAGTCCTTGTATGCTCCAGGATATCCTGCTGCCGGAGCATCCTCGTTTCCGCCGGCAAAAATTGCGATACCGCCTTCGATGACCCCGTCAGGAGAACCTGCATAATGTATGAAATAGTCCAAGGCGGCAACTTCGAGAGGACAGTCATATTTCCACTGTTCGTCTGTAGAATACTGAGGAGTCCATTCGTACGGATTAGACGCGCCTGAAGTATAACCCCAGCTGCACTGGAGGATTACAGCTCCATTATCAGCGGCATATTTGATGGCCCTTACCTCATCGAGGACTGAAGCCGCATACTGTCCGGAAAATATCTGGCAGGACATTATCCTCACTCCAGGGTTCACGCCGTCTCCTCCGGCAATTGAGCTGATTCCCTTGCCGTTGTTGTTCTGAGCGGCAATCACTCCGGCGACATGGGTTCCGTGGCCCGTGTCATATTTGCTGTCGGTTGCGACTACGCCGCTGTTCCTCGCGAAGTTGTATCCATAGACATCTCCGGCATATCCGTTGCCGTCGTTGTCATCTTTCGAACGCCAGATTTCATTCTCATTCACCCACATGCTCGCATGAAGGTCCTCATGGAAACAATCCACGCCTTCATCCACGACTGCGACAATTATGGATGGGTCTCCTGTGCATTTCTTCCATGCACCTGCCACATTCACGTCACAGCCTGCAATGAATTTCTCAGGCTTGAGATTGCCGTTGTTGATGATATGCCACTGGTAAGGAAGCTCCGGGTCATTCCACACGGCATCAGAAGCAGCTTTGGTGACAGCTGCAACATCCTTTCTGGTAAGCGGGATTGCAGGTTTGCTGAATGCCTTCCTGATCGTCCTGTTGTACTCAACACGGCTTACCTCGCCGAGAGCAGAAAGCCTCATGGCGAGGTCCTCGACGGAAACATCTTCCGAGAACCTTACGACATACCAAAGGTTGAGACCTGTCTGCACAGTCTTGTCTTCCCTCCTGCTGTCCACGGGAAAGACCCTTTCGAGAGTACATCCGTCAAGAATCGAGAGAACCTCGTCAACCGATGTGACACCACTCTTGGTTGAAGCGGACTTGGTAAGGCCTGCCTCGCTAAGGATATCGGCAACCGATGCATCGAAACGGACCAGAAGCTGTCCCGAGAGTACGTCATCGGTCATCTCAGGAGACTGGCTGTCAAGACCGGTTTCCGGTGCAGTGATATTGCAGGAGGCTGTCAGACAGGCTGTTGCAGTCGCAATAATTATGTTTTTCAATATTCTGTTCATCGTCATTCAATCCGGTGTTAGTTGTTGGGATTGTATTTCTTGTTAGTATAATGCTCGTAGTAGTAGTTCAGGTTGGCCGGTTCATTTGTGAATCCTGCCGTATTGCCTTCCATATCCTTTCCCTCCTGTAGGAAGATGAGCTGGAACGGATACCACAAATCAAGTTTAGGATGGTAGAGAAGCCATTCCGGGAGTTCTCCATGCAGTCTGTTGAGGTTTATTGCAAAGAAATCCGTTTCCGGGAGCACTTTCGGAAGACCTATGAGCTTGGCAGGAAGAGTATCGCAGGCATTCACCTCCTCTGCTGTCCACTTAGGGAAATCCGGATCGTTCATCAGGTCCGGAATCGTTCCCTGGAGGTAGTTCACTGACAGCCTGAGTGTGTCAAGAGTGTTCCATTTCAGAAGGCGACGAGGGAATTCCCTTGTACCATCCTCTCTCAGAGGACATTCATTTACAAGTCCGCCACTGTTCTCCTTATAGTTTATCTCAAGGTTGCCGATAACATTCCTCTGGTTCGCATTCATTATCAATGCTGTCAATTTAGGGAAATTCTCCTTTGAAAGAATCGGCGGTACCTCTTCGAAGTTGTTGCCGCTGAGATCAAGATACTCGAGATTCTTCAGTTTGCTGAAATTGTCATCAAGCTTGGTAAGGCCGTACGCTCCTATCGTAAGCTTGCGCAAACGTTCGAGTTCACAGATGTGGGAACCTGTAGAAAGATTCAGAAGGAATGAATTCTCATTACTGTAGAAATAGAGTTCTTCTGCAGCCGTAAGATATGAAACTTCATAAGGAAGTTCCTCCTTTGTCCCAAAAAGGAAGAATGAGGCCTTCCTGACCCTTCCTTTGTCCTTGCCTTCCTTCCAGACCTCGACTCCGTCCCAATTCTCCATCTTCTCGAACGTATCCCATTCTCTCCAGAGGTTCATCACACGGCATATTGCCAGAAGGGCAAGTGAATCACCCTTGACAGTGCCGGCCTCGATTTCCGGAGCTGCTCCCTGGATTACAGTCAGTTTGTCCTGTTTTGCAAGTTCCTTGTCCCCCTTTGGCCTGAAGACAATCTCCACCTCATTCTTGGACGGGCGGGAATTCACTTTCCAGTCAAAATGCACGAGCACATTCCTCGGGCGGATTCCTCTGTCGAAATCGGGTTTATCTTTCTTGCTGGCAATCCAGGTCACATTGTCCGGTATGACAACATCGAAATCAACATTGGATTTCACGGCAACGTCGAAGCTGCGGTCTGCATAATCGGCATATTCAGGAATCTCGACCGTGGCCTTTTCCAATGTAATCGAGTAAGGATATCCGTCCTGCTCAACCTTGAATTCTTTGTACTGGGAACCGTCTGCAAGCTTGAACTGCACATAGGCTTCCCGTGAATGGTCATACAGAGTGGAATCAATGATCACACTGCATTCAGAACTTGCATTCCCGTTTGCAGGGGATAATGTTATCCAAGGTGCCTGTGTAGTTGCAATCCAGCTTGACGGAGACTTGACTGATACAGTCCTCACACCTCCGTCAGGGCCTATGGTGACAGTGTCCGAAGGGACAGTGAATTCAACCTCAGGCACGACCTGACAGGATGCAACCGCAAGTGCAAGTACGGACAACATGAAATATATTCTGTTCTTCTTAATCATAATCAGTAGATATGCTTAGTTCAACATATATTCACATCCACGGATATCCTGCGTCTTGTCGTATATGAGATAATACGCTCCGGCTCTCCATGCAGCACAGATTCCGGATGCATCGAATACGATGTTAGGATTATCGCTGATATCCAGATAATAGATAAGCGTGGATATGGTGTCGTCAATCTTGCCGAGATTGTTCGAACCGATGTAGAATCCTCTCAATCCCTTGTGGTTGTACATGCCTGTAGGCCACTGTGAAAGACAACGCTTTCCGTTGGCGTCCCTTTGTGCCCGGATTCCGAACACCGTGAGGTACGCGCTGTCAAAAGGCTCGAACGGGAATTTAGAGAACCTGTTGTATGACAAGTCGATACCATAGAAATAAGGCATGTTGCCGGCATGGAACTCCTTAGGAAGCGATGTCAGTTCATTGTATGAGAAATCAATGGAAGTTATGTTCACGGCTTTCTCGTATGTGAAGCTTCCCTCCGGGATTGTGTTCATGTTACAGCCACGGACATTTATGTTTGCAATTGTAGAATTGCTCTGCGCAAGTTCTATCGGATAGACAGTCAACGGGTTGTTGCTCAATGTCAGAGTCTCGACCTTGATGCCCTGATAGGCTGTCCCTCCCATGCCGTTCTTCTGGAAACCGGTGATCTGGTTGAAAGAGAAGTCAACGGAACCCATAACATATTTCGAATCCGAACTGAAGATGTCAGGGAATTCCGTGAAGTTGTTGAACTTGAATGAGAAAGTTTCCACATCATCCGTCATGCAGAATATGGTCTTTCCATCGGCCACGACAGTCGGCAGGCTGCTCAGCTGGTTGTAGTCGAAGCACATCTGGACAGGATTGATGTCCTTGCCGAATGCCTTCTCTATCGTCCTTATCTTGTTGCTGGACAAGTCAAGCAGGCCTATCTTCTTCATATTGCAGAATTCCTCCGGTACCACCTCCAGATTGTTCTCCGTAAGATAGATAATCTGGAGTTTTTCAGCAGACGGACCGCTTGCCAGGGCCCTCATTCCTTTGAGAATCTCTCCGGCAGACCACTGACCGTTGTTCGAAAGGTTGACGGACTCTAGAGATGACATCTGAGTGATTGCCATCGGGAACTCCGCCATTTCAGAACAGTTGTAAATCTCCAGGTCTGTGACTGACGACAGATTGGCTGCAGAGGCAGGAATCGATTCAAGGTCGCCGTTGGCTATAAACAGCTTCTCAAGATTGACAAGAAGACCGATTTCATCCGGAAGGCTTTTAAGGCCGTTGCATTTCTTTCCGTGAACCATGTCCATCGGTTTGATTCTCATTTTTCCAGTACCCTTCTCAATGATCTCATCTTCGGGCATGCTTTTGTACATTTCAATCTCCGGGATTGAGATATTGTTCTCCATCAGCGCCCTTGCGACAGGCTCTGACATCTGGGTTGCGGGATGCTTCAGCCTCATATAGGCCTTGTGGGCATCCATTCTTGACAATCCGCTCATATCATCAAGAGTCGGATCGTAATCAAGCAGATTTGTATCATTATGTGTTCCAAGATACAGGACTGCAAGTTCTGTAAGCTGACCAATTGCAGCCGGCATATCGCCATAGAAGCCGAAGTCGCTCAAATTGAGCGATGCAACACGGCCGTTGGAGTGAAGCTCGACTCCTGGCTGGTCTCCCCAGAGGTCAACATCCTTGTTGAAATCCCAGTTGACACCTGTCTGGAAATCTTCGCCGCTGTAGTACCAGTCCTCTCCGTGAAGAGCCTCCCAGATATCCTTCAGAGCCATATAATCCTTGATATACTCATCTGATTCATTGAGAGTTATCTTCACATCTGCTTCAGTAGTCACATTGTCTGCTATGCTGAAGACCGACTCGGTCGGGGCCGTATTGGTCTCCTTCAGAATCTTCGAAGA
The DNA here is from genome assembly GCA_051870095.1 of Candidatus Cryptobacteroides sp. Lineage (GTDB taxonomy): Bacteria > Bacteroidota > Bacteroidia > Bacteroidales > UBA932 > Cryptobacteroides. The sequence goes on from JBJEBN010000033.1 coordinate 8,552, forward strand.
ATCAAATGTTGAATAAGAGAGAACTGTATATTCTCCGGCAGGAATGGACAGCAAAGTATCACACTGAAGGAATGACACCCTTATGTCATCTTCTGCAAAGTCCATTTCGAACTCTGTCTTGATCTTGTCGAAACTGAACCTGTCAGACGAGCCGTTCTTCTTGACAGTCAGGCTGACATACTTGATTTCATCGAATGTATATTCCTTGGCAGAGGCCTTGGTGGCAGGCTTGAAATCCTTGACGAAGCGGAATCTGACCTTTCCACGCGGCTGGACATTTGCCGTAAGGTCGCATATCTCGAGGCCTCCGGGGACAACAGTGAACTTCGCTCCCTTTGAATCGCCGCGATAGAGTTCTTCATCAAGCTTGTCATAGAGAGTATATGAATCCACTTCATATTCTCCTCCCAGGAGCTGGATTTTTTCACTCCTGAGCCCATATTCAGCGGACTCGTCATCAGCTGCACTCAAGGTCAACGTCTGTGATATGGTCACATCCGAATAACTCAACGTGACCTTGATCTTGGCTGCCTGGGATAGATAATCCAGCTGGCTGACGACCGCTTTGGTGGCAGAGTCGAAAGACGCTTCTTTGTACAGTTTGAACTGGACATAGCCGTAATCCTTCTCACGGTTGTCCGTACCCATTTCCTTCACGCAGGAAGTTGCAAGCAGGGCAGCCAGAGAAGAAAACAACAGCAGATATGATTTAAAAAATCTCATACAGTTTCAAATAGTCATTTATTCATTATTCTACAACCGTAGTGTTCGTGCAGACCAAGGCAGCTGTAAAACCACCTGAGTTCATGTTCCCGAACAGGAAATAATCGGTTTTTCCTGCTTCACTCATGAACACCATCATTTCGTTTGCTCCAGTCATTTCATGAGTCAGCCAATAATCCGTTGATCCCGTTTCATTACCCCATGCGCAATCAAAATAAGGACTGCCAGGACAGGTTATAACAGTATTCTGAGGCTCCGGAACAGTATAAGTCAGGATATAGATTGCGCTTTCCGGAATCGAGTACGATTTCAGAATTGGCAAAAGTTCTCCTGTATATCTTTCGAGGGTAGCACCTTTGACATAATTCGGATAGACGAATGCAAATGGTGCACTGGCTTCACCTCCAGGATTATAGATAACATCAACGATGGCAATAGGAGTTTCAGAAGTCGCATCAAAGAAGACCACGAAGCATTCCAGCCTCTCGCTTCCGCAAACGGAAGTCTTTGGAATGAACTGTGTATTGCCATAATCATCGTATGAGACATTGACAAATGTCTGATTGTCTTCCAGGAACAACATATCCGTACTGCACTGCATTGCAGACATCCATTTCACGGCAGTGTCTCCGCTGGCGAATGCGCCATCAGCATAAGAGAAAACCAGTTTGTACAGATAAGGGCAACCTGTCTCGGAAAGGGTGGAATACCATTCATCCGTCGGCTGCATAACCGTCATCTGTGCCCCTTCTGTCTGGAAATTCTCTCCCAGAAGGAAAAATTCGTCAAACGAAGACTCCGCACCTTTCTGCTCGATGGTTGAAAGGATATAAGGTTTGTATTCATCCTTGATGTCACCTGTGCCGTCTGGGCCTGTGTACAGGTCGAAGTCAGGATCCTTGATTCCGGCAGCAATGCTTGCAGGCAAAGCAAGGATATATGCAGTACGAGGTTCAGAAGAAGTGTTTGGCTTGACCTTCAGCTGATATGTGACTGACTGAATCTTGCTGTTGTCGTTTTCATCCCATTGTCCATTAGGAGTGCTGAGTTCAATCCAGTTGTAAAGATATTCATCAGTAGTAGTATACCAGTATTCTCCATCGAAATATGGAAGATAGACCTGCAATCCTGCTGCAGCCGTGATTGTCTTGAACAGAATTTCCTGCTCGGAGCCCATGTCATTGGCAAACTTGCCTTCTGCCGAGACCTCTATTTTTTCCGGGAAATTCGAGTCTATGGTGTTCTTGGATTCCGGGAGCACTGCCTCAAATGAAAGCATCTCATTCTCGCCTCCGAGGAAAGTTACCTTGCCCTTCTGTTCTTCAAGGGAAATCTTTTCAATGTTCGCCTTGAGCCTGAATTCCACAGTACCTACCCTGAGGTCTTTGTCTTCATCAAGGCCGAAAATCTCAAGCCATTCAGGAAGCTCTGCAAGTTCCCATGGGAAATCGGCGGTAACCTTGACGGCCATCTGATAGAAATCCAGTTCAGAAGGCCATACAAGAGTAAGGCTTGCACCTTCAGCTACGGCATCTGCTTCGTATTCATATATGGTTCCTTCCGTTTCAGACAGGATGAATCCGTATTCATCAGACTTTGCAACCCATACCGAGATATTCCTGTCCTTCGAACCACGGACAAGAGTTGCAAGAGTCTTGGACTGTCCGTTCATGGACAGGACGACATCACAAGTCCTCATTATGTCATATTCCTCTATGTCAGAAACAAATATCTCCACGTTCTGACCTTCCGTAGCGTTTCCTTTGATCTTGCTTACAGGCTGTTTTCCTTCTCCCTCTTCCATCCAAAACCATGATGAGCCGCCCTCTGTCACAAGTTCAAGTTCCCAGTCAAAATTGGCGACGACATTTACAATCTTTACGTCACCAGGATTGACATTCACAGTACCGATTCCCTCCGGGAAAACCGGATCGACAACCGGTTGTGGTTTTTGACATCCGGCAGCAAAAATCGTTGCCAGAGCGGCTATAAGGGTAAATTTGATTGCTTTCATAATATATTGATTTTTATTTTATTCCACTATAGTCTATCATCATATCCAGGCATTCCTTCATTGAAAAGACGGCGCGCTTCCGCATCGCTTACGAACTCCATGACATTGTAGAAGTGGCCTACGCTTCCGTAAAGTTCTCCCAATGTTTCCACATACAACTCGGTCCACACATAGAGGTACCTGCCGTAAGTAAAGAAGTTTGAACTATAGAGGGCGCTGTTCCTCACGAGAATCGCATTGTCTCCGTATGATATGCCGAAAAATGAATACTCGTCCGCCGCAGCCTGGCCTTCAGGTACGGTAACATATTGGTTGAGCGGATCTTCAGGATGGAAGGCAATCTCGACATCATAGCCGTCCTTGAAAAGATTCCTGCAGATTATCACAGGATTCACGTCATTCTCGGTTCCCTCCTTGACCTTGCAGTTGACAAGTCTCTGGTATGACCCGGTCATGCTGTACTGGTAGAGGAACATTGATGAGAATACGCACCAACCGCTGAAATCCTCAGGCTTGAAAGGACATACTTTCTGGAGGACCGCCTTCGTTCTGTTGCCGTACAATGGCATTTGGACAGCCTCTGGCGCTATGAGCTGAAGAGTCAGATAAACCGGCTCTGCAGGATCCAGGTTGTCATAGTTGCCGAAGCCTACTACATCGGCCCTGGTCTGGCCAGCCTTAATCGTAACAGTATTGGATTCCAGGCTGAAATGAAGTTTCTCCACTGCCTGTCCCTGGACGTCAATTACCTCAACGGCAAAAGTCCTGTCATAATTCCTTGCAACGGTGGATACTACCGGAATATTGAATTTCACTTCATTTTCCTGTATCGCATATGTCGCAAGAGTGTCTGCAAACATCACATACTCCGCATCATTGTATGTGATATACTCTTCCTGACAAGAAGTGACCATGGCACATGATGCCAGGATGAGCAGAATGAAATATTTATATACACTCTTCATAATCAGTTGCTTTCATTTCCTTTAATTTCTGAACCCGGAGCCTCAATTTCGTGCCGTGGGATAGGCCATACGAAAAGTGCATTGTCCTTACTCACCTTCAAACTGCTGCCGTCTTCCTGAGATTCGGACTGAGGTGTGCGCTCAAAGCCCATTCCCCAACGTTTGAGGTCGTTCAGACGGAATCCTTCCATATACAACTCACGAACCCTTTCATTGCTGATGGTTTCAAGCCAATTCTCTGCATTCACTCCGATATTACCACCAGTAGAGTAACGGGACTGGCGCAGGACAGTCAGGTCATTGGAAGCCAGATTATATTTGCCAAGACGGCAATATGCCTCGGCACGAATCAGGTACTGCTCGGCAAGACGAAGAGGTTTCGGCATATTGACATGGTATATCCTGTTGGAAATGAATGATTCATTACCAATGTATTTTATGAGAAGAGGCCACTCCAGTGCACTTTCATATCCTGTCCTGATATTGGAGAAATATGCACCGTATCTGTTGTCGCCTTGGGCATAGAGATTCAGCGCACTTTGTGCAGGCACGTAATCCGGATAATAATAGTGATAATCCTTCGTATAGTTCAGGAATACCTGACCGAGAGCTCCGCCATAAGATGTAGGAGTGAATCCGATCCTCCAGATAATCTCGTATGAGGAGTCATTGGTCCAGAGGAAATTGAGGAAGGTCTGGGTACTTGTGACATAGGCACGTGAATTCGCAAGGGTGAAAGTCCCCGATTCGATAACCTGAGTCGAATATTTCACAGCATTCTCCCAATCCTGCATGAACAGGGCTACCCTGGCCCTTATCGCACATGCTGCAGCATGGGTGAAATAGTAATTGTTGTAGCTGTCATATTCATCATCAAGCAGTTCCATCGCCTGTTCCAGATCTGAAATCACCAGGGAATATGACTCTGCAAGTGTAGCACGGCGCACCGGCTCAGCTTCAGACCATTTGGTTCTGATAACAACTCCACCGTCTGCTTCATTCTTCGTTTCATCAGAATAAGCCTTGCAATAACATTTGATGAGCTCCGAATAAGACAGTGCCCTTGCACAAAGGACTTCTCCCTTGTAATAGTCCAAAGCCGTAATCTGACCGTCATCTGTCAGGCTTGCTTTGAGGTTGTCATATTTTTCAAGGAAGAAATTGCATCGGCCTATTATTCTGTAAAGTGCAGCATAGACCGAACCTATCTCGGAATCTGTAGAACGGATGTTCCAGCGCCAGAATTGGCCGTATTTGTTGGAGTTGCCTTTTACTGCATAAACAAGGTCGGACTGGATATCCGGGCACAAGGTAAGGTGTCCGCTGTACAGTGATCCGCTCATGAATGCCGAGTAGATACCTGTCAATGTCTGCTCCGCGTCATTGAAAGTCTGCATGCCTTCGCTTTCCTCAATATAATCACCCGGCATTTTTTCCAGGCAGGAGGCAAGGCTGAAGGCAAGGAATACTACAGCAGCAGTCCTATATATATATGTCAAAAATCTGTTCATAATATCATTCATATCAGAAAGTCAAATCAAGTCCGAATGTAAACTGGCGGGACATAGGGTACTGCGCCGCATATACATTGAATGAGCTCTCCGGATCAAGACCTGAGAATTTTGTGAAAGTCAGAAGATTCTGACCCTGTACGTAAACCCTTACACCTCTGAGGAAACCTGTTTTTTTGAGAAGGTTCTCCGGAAGGGAATAACCGAGCATAAGGTTCTTCAGGCGAAGGAATGAAGCATCTTCCAGCAGCCTGCTGTCAAATTCTGTATAGACGCCGTGACGAGGAATGTCGGTGATGTCACCTGGATTTTTCCATCTTTCAAGAAGTCTTTTGGACTGGTTATAAGATGCAAAACGTCCGTTTGACTCATCAAAATAGCGGTCATTGTTGACCATCCATCTGTCTGCCACCCAGCTGAATTGTGCAGAAACCACCAATCCTTTCCATGAAAGTGACGTACCGAAACCTCCCTGCCATGGAGCAAAATAGCTCTTTCCAATCAGTACCTTGTCCTCGTCCTTCAATTCATTGGTAATGTTACCGTCCTTGTCATACCAGAGAGCATCGCCGTTTGCAGGATTGACACCGGCATAGCGGTTCATATAGAACTCGCCCAGAGGATGTCCCACTACCAGTTTTGTATTGGTATTTGACATTTCATACTCTGTCACACCATTGTACAATTCCTTGATTCTGTTGTGGTTATATCCGGCATTGGCATTGACGGACCATGCAAAGTCCCTTATTGCAAGAACAGTTGCATTTACATTAACCTCGAATCCCCTGTTGACCATCGCACCGATATTGGACCATTTGAAGCCATATCCGTTAGAATCAGCATAGGAGAGAGGAACCTGCATGAGCATATCAGTGGTCTTCTTGTTATAAAGTTCGAAGTCAAGATTGACTCTATTCCAGAATCCAAGATGGAAAGCAAGATTCGTAGTCCATGTATTCTCCCAGGTGAGAGATTCATTTCCAGGCTGAACCGGAGCAACACCAGCGTCACCCACATAGTCATAACCACCTCCGATAAGAGGAAGATGCTCATAATTCGGAATTTCAGAGTTTCCTGAAGTTCCGCTGCTAAGTGCAATCTGGGCATTGGTGAGCCAATTCCTTGTGTGTGCGGCAAATGCTTCATTCCTTAGGTTCCACATCAGTCCGACTGAACCGAAAGCTCCCCAGCGGTTGTTCTTTCCGAAACGTGAAGAAGCATCGGTACGTACCGAGAAGTCAGCATAATAACGGTCAGCATAGTTGTACTCCCCCCTTCCGAAGAATGACACTGTCGAATAGTCTGACGTGGAAGTGCTTGACCAGCCGGTTGCACGTGTTCCGGTAGAAATGTCAGTAAGTTTGTTGTTGGACTGGCCTGCCGTAGTGACTGAAAATCCCTCACTGTGATATGTCAGGGCCTCCTGACCAAGAAGGAAATTGAAATCATGGATATCATCAATGGCAAAACGGTATGTCAACGTATTAGAAACCTGGAGTCTGAGTGCATCGGAAGAACTTCTTGCAGCACTTCCATCCCCCTGGTTTGGCAAATATTCAGGAAATGATTGGCTGAAGCCAGTCGAGTGGGAGTAGTCAACGCCAAACTGGGATTTGAACACCAGATTCTTGTAAAGAGTCAACTCCGCAAATACCGTTGAAATGGCTTTATACTTTTTATATGTGAGAGGATTGTTCTCCAGCCACTCCAATGGATTCTGTCCCGTACCTTTCCAACTGCCGTCTGCAATGCTTGCGAGCGAACCGTCAGCATTGAACGGGCTGTAATAAGGGAGCATGAATCGCGCGGCAGAAATAGGAGTGAGAAGATTGTAGCTTCCTTCATCCGCCTGCTGGATGTTCTGATAGTTGAACATCGTGTTCGTACCCATCTTCAGCCATTTTGCCATTACCTGCTCGAAATTGAAACGCATTGAATAGCGTTCGAATCCGGAACCTGGGGCGATGCCATCCTGATTGTAGTAACCTCCTGAAAGATAGTAATTCGTCTTCTCATTTGCGCCTGAAACCGACAGTTCGTAGCTCTGGAGCAGGGCGTCATCCTTGTAGACTGCGTCCATCCAGTTGACATCAGTTTTGGCAAGATACTGATAATCCTTGCCTTCCGTGAGGCCGATCTCCTTCTCGTACTGTATCCTCTCGTCAGTGTTCATCAGGTCCCATTTGCCTTGGGCAAGCGACGAAATTCCGAGCTGCATCCTGTAAGTGATTACAGGTCTCTCCATGTTGCGGCCCCTTTTCGTAGTAATCACGATTACGCCGTTCGCAGCACGTGCTCCATAGATGGAAGTTGATGAAGCATCCTTCAATACGGACATGCTCTCGATGTCCGCAGGATTGATTGTATTGAAATCCGAAGCGGATATGGCAACTCCGTCAAGGATGTACAGAGGTGCCGTGCCGGAGTTGATAGAGTTCGTACCTCTGATTGTCATTGTTGCAGATGCACTCGGTTCTCCCGTATTGGAAAGTACCGTAAGTCCGGCCACCTGTCCCTGGAGTGCCTGGTCAAATGCTGCCGTCGGCGTGCTTTCAAGCTTCTCGGACTTCACGGTGGAGACGGAACCGGCAACCGTTCCCTTCTTGCGGACTCCGTAAGCAATGACAACGACATCGTCAAGTTTCATGCTTTCGGTCTGCATCGCGACATTGTGTACGAATGAATCTGTCTGAGGTACTACCACTTTCGCATCAAGGAAACCGATGCTGGTGAAAACCAGTTCCGTACCCGGTGCCACCTCGATGGAATAATCGCCGTCGAGCGAAGTCACGACACCGGTCCCGGGGCCGGCCATGACAGCGACTCCGACCAGCGGCAGTCCGTCATCGGCAGATGTGACGACTCCGCTGACCTTTACCTGATTCTGGGCGAAGGCAAGACCTCCGCCTGCGAGTGAAGCCAGAAGAGCCGTCAGGATTAAATGTCTAAATCTTCCCATTTATCAATTCAAAAAGTAATGTTTCCTATTCCCTTTCTGCAACCCGTATTCGTATTGCACACATTGCCCGGAAAGCAAAAAGGACGACAAAGTTACACCTTTATTTCTAAAAACACAATTTAATTCAACCTTTTGAAATACAATAAAATTGGCAGCCAAAAGACATCATCTTTCAAAATGTAAGTGCAGCTTGTAACAAAGGCATTAAAAACGGGTTGACCGGCAAGCTGGCACTTACACTTCTCAACGATTCAGATAATATTTGTTATATCGGGTATTATTGCTATCAAATCAATAGATACGATACTCTGTCACATTTTTGATACCAGGAAGTCCGAAATATGACTCTACGATATCTCCTTTGATCATTATTCTGGAGCCTAATAGATTAGGATTATCAACAAGATTCAAAGCATCTCTTATAGCACCAGCGGCAAGTTGTACAGACATTCCTGAAGTTCTGTCCGCTATCGTCGAACGAGGTCCGATGAGGATGTTCGTCCTCGATTTGAACGGCGGATCGAATGAAGCGGAAGCCGATGTAAGGTCGCCTCCAACAATATAGGCACATATCCAGACATCCTCCGCTCCGATATTGTCCTTTGCCTGCGATATGGTCAGAGCATCTCCCGAATCCGATCCTCCCGTATCGCTTCCGCCTATCACACAGGCAGTCTCATTCCATACGCGTGCTGTGTCTATGCTGACTGAGATGCCCTGCCGCGACGATTGTCCCCCTCCTGAGGAGGCAGCCACGGAAACTCCGATGGAAAGAATCTCACGCGAGAGAAGAGTTCTTGTCATTAAGATTTCCTCGTCTGATCCGGTGACCATCGAAAGAGAGATTGTCCCCGGACGGAAATATGCAATCCTTTTTTCAGAATATCCGTACATCAGCTTTCCCTCTCCCGATTTGAGGAAAAGTACGGATTGGGGATATGTATCAAGGAATTCCGGAGCTACACGGAGGCGTACGCCACAGTTGAGCTGTGAGCAAACAAGTTTAACCGAAACCACTCCGTCAGACGGCACCACTACGCATTGTTCGTCACCGTACTGCGGAGAGTCGAATGCCGGACAGGTAAATTCCTCCGATATGATGGACACCGTGCAGCTACCCGCCTTTACCTTGAATGACTCAGGCATGTCGCCATAGCGGCCGTCATAGACAATATCTCCCGACTGGTCTTTCAATGTAAGCAGGAAATCGCTTGTATCCGGAAGCGCAACACCGGCGCGGGTCATATATCTGTATTCCTGAGTGAACGAAATCCTGACCTCTCCCTCTCCGCTATCATCAAGACTGGAAACACACCCATGAAACGGCAAGATAGCCGAAACGGAAATTGCAGCGGCAAGAAAAGCCCTGCATGAATTCGATTTTTTCTTCATAATTCCTCCTCCTCAAATCAAACGCCGGCGACATTGCCGACATGACAAAAATATGAAGAGTTAACCAAATTGAATGTCAAAAACAGAAAAAGTTGGATATTTCCGTTTTTGATATGAATTTTTTCTTTTTTAAGTCATGTTTGTCAAAAAAATTCACGGGACAATCACAATCACTGCGACCATCCCGCTACTTAACCTAAACTTAAACTATGAAAAACTTCGTGGCAAATATACAGATAATATATTATTCTGCAACATTGACCGCACGAATTTTTGCATATTTGAGTATCAATATCTTCTCTCCGTATTCATCAAAAGCTATCCTCGCCTTCAGATCAGCGGGACTGCCTGTAACCTCGATTATCTTTCCGAAGCCAAAACGGTTATGCTCAATCCTTTGGCCGGCCCTGAGCTCAAGGATAGGTGTCGGCTCGAAGTCTGCATCCGATACTCTTTTCGGGACCAGCTGAGGCCTGCTGAACGGTACGGGCCCAGCCCGGCGCACGGGTTCAGGCCTGCGAATCTGCTCCGCAGACCTGCGCACTGTCTCAGGCCTGGAGGACTGTCCGTATTTCCAACCGCTTTCCTGACGCTGGAACGAAGTTTTCTTCCAACCTGACGAAGAACCGGAAAAAGCAGAATCCATGTCTCCTTCGTCGGCTGAAAGAGGATTCAGTATGAATTCGGGAGATATCTCCCTCACGAAACGGCTCGGAGAATTGGACTCATGTTTCCCGTTCCTCATCCTTGTGGATGCGAATGAAAGTTCAAGCACCTTCTTCGCCCTGGTCATTGCCACATAGAACAGACGCCTCTCTTCTTCGATTTCGTTTTCCGAGGCAAGAAAACCTCCTGAAGGGAATATGTTCTCCTCCATCCCGGCCACTATGACGTAAGGGAATTCCAAGCCCTTGGAAGAATGCACTGTCATCAAAGTTATCTTGTTGGAACTGTCTTCGTCATCCTCCATGTCAACGGCACTCAGCAAGGATACATTCTCAAGGTAATCTCCCAAAGTGACCGTATCAAGGTCGCCCTCAGAAAGTTCGACGCCTTCACCCACCGCTCCGTCGGCCTGCATTTCCTCGAACATCTCGTTATGTCTTTCCTCTATATATGTAGTGACGCTGTCGAGAAGTTCCTCTACATTGGCAGTCCTCGACTGCCCCTCTATGCTGTTGTCACTCTTGTAGAACATCAGAAGTCCTGACTCTATTGCAAGAGCCGCTGCTACATCCTTCGCGCTTTCTTTCTGCGCCCTGACAGCCAGACGGTTCATCATTTCGCAGAAATCCCTTATCTTCTTGATTGCCGGAGCCTTGAGACCGAAATTTTCCAGGTCGTCGGAATATGCTGCCTTGAACAACGAAAGCCCGTGCTTCAATGCCGCTGACGACAATGCTGTCATTGAAGTGTCTCCAATTCCCCTCGCAGGTTTATTGACCACCCTCTTGAACGACTCATCATCGTTCAGGTTGACAGCAAGTTTGAAATATGCCATCATGTCCTTGACCTCAGTCCTTTCGAAGAATGAGTTGCCGGAAAATATGACATAAGGAAGGTTGCGCTTGCGCAAGGCCTCCTCCAAAGCCCTGGACTGGGCGTTTGTCCTATATAATATGGCGAAATCCTGATATCTCGCATGGTCGGACTGGATACGGGAAACTATAGATGATGCTATCAGCAATGCTTCCTCCTGCTCGGTATATGCTTTGACAAGCCTGATTTTCTCACCCTCTTCACCCATTGAATAACATTCCTTCGGTATCCTCGCCGAATTCCTGGCAATCAATGAATTGGCAGCATCCACGATTACTTTTGTGGATCGGTAGTTCTGCTCCAGCCTGAATATGTGGTGCTGTGGATAGTCCTTGCGGAAATTCAGTATGTTCTCAATCTTGGCACCCCTGAAAGCATATATTGACTGCGAGTCATCCCCGACCACACATATATTATTGTGGAACTGGCTGAGCTTCTTCAATATGAGATACTGTGCAAAATTGGTATCCTGATACTCGTCCACCATTATGTGGTCGTATCTGCCTGCAATGGATTCGAGAGCTGACGGATTGTCCCTCAGGAGGATGTTCATATTGAGAAGTATGTCATCGAAATCCATCACCCCGCTCTGCCGGCATTTTGCCGAATAGAGTTCATAAATGTCACATATCTTAGGCTTCTTGGAGGCTGCATCCCTTTCCATCGCGGCAGAATTGCGCCTGTATGCCGAAGCCGTGACGAGATTGTTCTTCGCCATGGAAATCCTGGAGAGCACATCCTTTGGCTTATAGACCTTCTCATCAAGCTGAAGCTCTTTCAGACATGTCTTTATGGCGCTTATGGAATCACCCGTATCATATATGGTGAACGATTGCGGATAGCCGAGACTGTCTGCAAATTCCCTAAGAAACCTGATGAATACGGAATGGAATGTTCCCATGGAGAGCTTCCGGGCCTTCCTTTCACCGACCATCAGAGCCACCCTCTCTTTCATTTCCGACGCCGCCTTCTTGGTGAATGTCAGGGCAAGAATCCTCGACGGATCCCCTCCTTCCGCAAGAATATACGCTATCCTGCTCGTCAACACCCTCGTCTTTCCCGATCCCGCACCTGCAACTATCAGCACCGGTCCGTCCACACAACTTACAGCCTGTTTCTGTTCGCTGTTAAGTCCCTCTAAAATAGCTCTGCAATTGTTTTCCATAACGGCGGCGAAATTACAAAAAATTTGCGTATCTTCGCGGCGAATTTTCGAAAATACTCAAAACGGTTTTTATAATGTCAAACAACATCTATTTGAAAAAGGGTCTCGACATTCCGATCGAAGGTGCCGCGGCCCAGAAGACCAGAAAGGTTGTAGTTCCTGATGTTGTGGCCGTAAAACCTACCGATTTCAGGGGTTTCATCCCGAAGCTTCTGGTCAGGGAAGGTGACAAGGTCCTCGCAGGTACACCCGTACTGGCAGACAAGATGTCTCAGAACATTCTTTTGGCATCTCCGGTAAGCGGAACTGTAGCAGAAGTTGTCAGAGGCGAAAAGAGAAAGTTGCTTGAGGTACGCATCAAGGCGGACGAGAAACAGGAGTATGTTGATTTCGGAGTCAGGAAACCTGCCGAGCTTACAGCCGATCAGATCAAGGAAGCCATCATGGCTGCTGGTCTGTGGCCAGGCATCATCCAGAGACCTTACGGAATCATCGCAAACCCTGAAACCAAACCGAAGGCCATCTTCGTATCAGCCTTCAGCACCGCCCCTCTTGCTGCAAATCCAGAATTTGCATTCAAGGATGAAGTGGCAAACATCCAGACAGCAATCAACGCACTCTCCAAGCTGACCGACGGAGGAATCCATTTCTCCCTCAATTCCGAAAATTATTCAGGTACCCCTCTCCACAAGATTGAGAATGTAATCCAGCACACTTTCTCCGGAAAGCATCCGGCAGGAAATGTGGGAGTGCAGATCCATCACATTTCCCCTATCAGGAAAGGAGAGACAGTATGGACGGTATCACTTCTGATGCTTGCCGCTATCGGAAAGCTGTTCAACACCGGGAAATGCGACCTCAGCAGGAAAATTGCAGTCACCGGACCGGCAGCAGTCGAGCCGGCATACATCGACGGACTTCCCGGCATATCTATCAAGGACATCAAGGAATTCTATGACGGAACACAGAACCTCCGTTTCATAAGCGGAGACGCCCTCACAGGATCCAACATCGGCCCGGACGGATTCCTCGGATTCCATGACAACCAGATTACAATCCTCAGGGAAGGAAACAGCCACGAACTCCTCGGATGGGCGAAGCCTGTAAGATGCAGCCAGTTCAGCGCATCACGCACCTATTTCTCATGGCTCACGCCGAATAAGAAATACGACATGGACACCAATCTCCACGGCGGCCCGAGAGCATTCGTGGTAAACGATGTCTACAGCAAGGTCCTCCCTATGGACATTTACCCTGTATATCTCCTGAAGGCCTGCCTTGCACAGGATATCGACAAGATGGAGAAATACGGAATCTACGAAGTCCTCGAGGAAGATCTCGCCCTCTGTGAATATGTATGCCCGTCAAAGATTTACATCCAGCAGATAATCACTGACGGTATCGCACTTATGTTGAAGGAAATGTGTTAAAAGCCCGGAATTTATGAACGGATTAAGAAATTTGGTTGACAAAATCAAGCCGACCTTCGAGAAAGGCGGCAAACTCGGATTCCTTCATTCGACATTCGACGCTTTCGAGACATTCCTTTTCGTCCCGGACACTGTGACCACAAAAGGTTCACACATCAGGGACTGCGTCGATCTGAAGAGAATCATGATCATAGTAGTGCTCGCCCTCGTTCCATCAATGCTTTTCGGCATCTGGAATGTCGGTTACCAGCACAAACTCGCCTTCGGTCTTGCCGACTGGGGCTTCTGGAACATCGTATGGTACGGAATACTGAAAGTCATTCCTCTGTACCTTGTCTCATATATCGTAGGTCTTGCCATTGAGTTCACGTCAGCCCAGATAAGGGGCCACGAAGTGAATGAGGGCTACCTTGTTTCCGGTATGCTCATTCCGCTCATCGTTCCTGTGGACGTGCCTCTGTGGACACTCGCAGTCGCTGTTGCCTTCGCAGTCATCATCGGCAAGGAGGTATTTGGCGGAACAGGTATGAACATATGGAACCCGGCTCTTCTCTGCCGTGCCTTCCTGTTCTTCTCTTACCCGAGCAAGATGTCCGGTGATACCGTCTGGACTGGCGGCGTTGCAAGATGGACAGCAGAAGGAAAGGCATTCCAGTGCGGCGAAGGCCTCGTTGACGGCTTCTCAGGAGCTACGCCTCTCGCACACGCTTCCGCAGACGGACTTGCTAATGCCGGTACTTCTTTCATGGACATGTTCCTCGGAACTATTCCGGGAGCTGTAGGTGAGACATCCGCAGTTGCAATCCTCATAGGAGCGGTCATCCTCATCTGGACAGGTGTCGCAAGCTGGAAGATCATGTTTTCTTCTGTTCTCGGCGGTCTTGCCATAGGATATCTCGGATATGCAGTCGGAGCTACCGACCTCCCGGGCTATTATCAGCTCGTGATGGGCGGCTTCCTCTTCGGTACAGTCTTCATGGCTACAGACCCTGTGACATCGGCTCAGACTGAGTGCGGAAAATGGATATACGGATTCCTCATCGGTGCTCTTGCAGTTACCGTAAGGCTCTGGAACCCTGGATATCCTGAGGGAATGATGCTTGCCATCCTCCTCCTCAACACATTCGCACCTCTGATTGACCACTATGTCATCGAGTTCTCGATCAAGAGAAGGTCAAAGAAAGTTACAATCGCTTAATATATATAAGGTATGAATACTAACAGCAATGTATATACGGTAATATATTCGACTGTCCTTGTAGTGATAGTCGCAGCGGTTCTGGCTTTCGCCGCTACAGCTCTCAAGCCTATGCAGGATGAGAACGTCAAGAAAGAGACTATCACCCAGGTGCTTTCTGCAGCTTTCCAGGCTGACGGCAACGGTATCGCTGAAGATGCCGACGTAATGAGCCTCTATGCAGAAAAGGCAGTTGCAGCTTTCTATGTAAATGGTCTCGGAGTTGTCGGTGATCAGATGAATCTCGGCAAGGAGAGCATCAAGGACATCGAAGTGAAGTCAACGTCATATCTCAAAGCCCAGAACGACATCATCAAGAAAATCGAAGCAGGTCAGAGCGAACTCCTCGGAACACTCGCACTTCCTGTATATGTCCTCGACATCAACGGCAAGACCGTGACTGTGATTCCTTGCTACGGTGCTGGTCTCTGGGGCCCTATCTGGGGTTACATCGCAATGGCTGAAGACGGATGCACCATCGAAGGCGCAATCTTCGACCACAAGAGCGAGACTCCAGGTCTTGGTGCCAAGATTACCGAGGCCCCTTTCTACAGCCAGTTCAGAGGCAAGAAATTCGCTGAAGGCTCAAAGAAATTCGATGTTGTGAAAGGCGGTGCCAACGGCTCTGAAAACGGAGTCGATGCCATAAGCGGCGCCACCATCACCTCACAGTCCCTCGGCAGGACCATCAACACTTGGGCTAAATACTATGAACCATATCTCAAATCACTTGCAGCCCAGCCAGAGGCAGAGGAAGCAGTGGAAGAGACAACAGCAACAGAGGAGGAGTAGTGTATGAAAGACTTCAATCTTAAAGAAACCTTGCTCAACCCTATCTTCAAGGGCAACCCTGTTTCAGTCCTTGTATTGGGTATATGTTCCTCACTCGCAGTTACAGTACAGCTGAAAGGAGCCTGCGTGATGGCACTTTCGGTGACCATAGTCACAGCCCTTTCAAGCCTTGTGGTATCACTGCTCAGGAACTCGATTCCGAACAGAATCCGTATCATCGTGCAGCTCGTCGTGGTTGCTTTGATGGTAATCCTTGTGGATCAGGTACTTAAAGCATTTGCCTATCCTATCAGCAAGACCCTGTCCGTATATATCGGCCTCATCATCACCAACTGTATCGTGATGGGCCGCATCGAGGCATTTGCACTCGGAAACAAACCTATTCCTTCACTGCTCGACGGTCTTGGAAACGGTATCGGTTACGGTCTCATCCTTATCGTGGTGGCATTCTTCCGTGAGCTTCTCGGAAGCGGCACACTGTTCGGATTCCGCATCATTCCGGAGTCATTCTATGATCTCGGATACATGAACAACGGTCTGATGATCCTGCCTCCGATGGCACTCGTCCTTCTCGGATGTATCATCTGGATTCAGAGATCCGTACAGAAAGACCTTCAGGAGAAATAACAACTAACTCAAATCAAAATGGCAGATTATATTAGCTTGTTCGTAAAGTCAATTTTCGTTGACAATATGATATTCGCCTACTTCCTGGGCATGTGCTCATATCTGGCGGTATCCAAGAATGTGAAGACAGCCAACGGTTTGGGTGTTGCTGTTATCTTCGTGCTTCTCGTAACTCTCCCTATCAACTATCTCCTCAACGAGTACCTGCTCAAACCGGGTGCACTTTCATGGCTCGGAGAAAAATATGCCGGCATAGACCTCAGCTTCCTCAGCTTCATCGTCTTCATCGCCGTCATTGCAGCCATCGTGCAGATAGTTGAGATGGTTGTGGAGAAATTCGCTCCGGCACTTTACTCCCAGCTCGGAATCTTCCTTCCGCTCATCGCCGTGAACTGCGCGATTCTCGGAGGCTCCCTCTTCATGCAGGAGAAGGACTTCGTAAATGTTGGCGAAGCAGCCACATACGCCCTCGGTTCCGGTATCGGCTGGTGGCTTGCAATCGTCGCACTTGCGGCAATCAGGGAGAAACTTGCCTATTCACATGTTCCGGCACCTCTCAAAGGCCTCGGAATCACATTCATAACCGTAGGCCTCATGGGCATCGCCTTCATGACCTTCATGGGTATTCAGCTTTAACAGGAGGATAGACTATGCAGATGACAATTATATTTTCTGTGATAATTTTCGTAATCATCACACTCATACTGGTGGCGCTTCTCCTCTTCATCAAGGCGAAGCTGACACCTTCAGGAAAGGTCAAGATCAACATAAATGACGGCAACAAGATCGTCGAGGTCACTCCTGGCGGCAACCTTCTCAACACACTCGCAGAACAGAAGATATTCCTTCCTTCAGCCTGCGGTGGAAAGGGCGCCTGCGGCCAGTGCAAATGCCGTGTGACTGAAGGAGGCGGAGAAATCCTCCCTACCGAGGTCGGCTTCTTCAACCGCAAGCAGATTGCCAACCACTGGAGACTCGGATGTCAGGTCAAGGTCAAGGAAGACCTCAGCATCGAGATCCCGGCATCGGCCCTCAGCGTGAAGAAACTTGAATGTGAGGTTATCAGCAACGACAACGTAGCTACCTTCATCAAGGAATTCACCGTGAAGCTTCCGGAAGGCGAGCATCTTGAGTTCAAGAGCGGTGAGTACATCCAGATTGACATCCCGGCCTATGAGCTTGACTTCAAGGACATGGATGTGGATGACATCTACAAAGGTGACTGGGAGAAATTTGGAATGTTCAACCTCCATACGTCAAACCCTGTTCCTACAGTCCGTGCATACTCCATGGCCTCTTACCCTGGAGAGAAAGGCATCATAAAGCTCAATGTGCGAATTGCTACGCCTCCATTTGACAGGAGCGTTCCACGTGAACAGGGTCCTAAATTCCTCCCTGTAAACCCAGGTATCGGTTCAACATATGTCTTCACCCGCAAGCCTGGTGACAAGGTCATCATCAGCGGTCCTTTCGGAGAGTTCCTTCTCCCGAAGAACGACCCGGATTCACAGGAGTACATCTTCGTAGGTGGCGGTGCAGGTATGGCACCTCTCCGCAGCCACATCATGGAGCTCTTCAAGACCCTGAAGACAAAGAAAGAGGTTCACTACTTCTATGGTGCCCGCGCCCTTGTCGAGGCATTCTACCTCGAAGACTTCGCAGAAATCGAGAAGGAGTTCCCGAACTTCCACTTCCATCTCGCTCTCGACCGTCCGGATCCGGCAGCCGATGCAGCAGGAGTGAAGTATGTTGCAGGCTTCGTCCACAATGTAATGTACGAGACGTATCTGAAGGACCACGAGGCTCCGGAGGACATCAAGTACTTCATGTGCGGTCCTCCTATGATGGTCAACTGCGTGAACCAGCTGCTTGACAACCTCGGAGTTCCACCGGAGAACATCCTCTACGACAACTTCGGTGCGTAAAGGTTAGCATATTGGAAAAGCCGGCTTGATTGCCGGCTTTTCCTGTATTATCAGGAGTGACAATTCTCAGAGACAATGGAATGCAGCAACGATTTTCACAAGAAGCTGGGCAAATACATTCACATCTGTTCCAAAATGCATACGGGCGTTGAAGACTGCACGGGCAAGATATGGATACTCTTTGAAAAAGCCGAACCCATAAAGTATGGAATACCATCCTGCCTGGATCAATATATCGTCAAACAGACATGAAACCGGATTGGAATTCTCAGGCACATCCTTGTATTTCTCATACAGATCAAGAAAATTCATTGCATACTCGCGTTTCTTGCGTTTACGCCCCTGATGTGTGATTGAAGAAGAATTGAATTTGCGGTAATGGTACACGACTTCGTCAAGTCTTGCCATGCTTTTTGAATACCCTGCAAGCTGGGAGGAAAGGAAACAATCCTCAGCATAGGAAAACCTCGGGAAACAGACATCGTTCTTCCTGTAGACTTCTGTCCTGACACATTTGTTGCACAATGTTCCGTACGCCCGGTGGTTATACATATTCCTTATATAACGGGACTTGTCGTCAATAGAATAAAGTCCCTCCTTCTTGAGGCTTGAGCGGTTCAGATATTCCTTAACATAATGGTAATATATGAAATCTGCGCCTGTTCTGGCAGCGGTTGCTGCTATCCGGGAAATGGAATCAGGGGAAATCCAGTCATCGGGATCCATATGACAGACATAGTCTCCGGTAACATAATCCATACCCGTTTTTCTCGCTGCCGGCAATCCACCATTTTTCTTATTGATTATCTGCACCTTATCCCTAAGATGAGGATAAGATGCATCAATGAGTGAATTCAGGATATCAATGGAAGCATCCTTGGTCCCATCATTCACGAATATGAATTGGATATGAGGATAACTCTGAGAGAACAGAGACTCCGCAAACTCTGCAATATATTTCTCAACGCCATAGACAGGCACTACGACAGATATTACCAAAGGACGGTCCATGGCTATAATTCAAATCTTGATTTTTCCGGAAGGCGATGTTCAAAGGCCTCGATGACAGCTTTCTGCAAAGCCTCAAACTTCGAATCTCCAAGATGTACATCATTG
The DNA here is from genome assembly GCA_051870095.1 of Candidatus Cryptobacteroides sp. Taxonomy (GTDB): domain Bacteria; phylum Bacteroidota; class Bacteroidia; order Bacteroidales; family UBA932; genus Cryptobacteroides. Next base: position 27,947 of record JBJEBN010000033.1, read on the forward strand.
ATACATACCATCTTTCGTGTAGGATTCAGAATGAATCTACGGAGCGAAGACACTGTCGCGGTTGCTGCCGAAAAATGCTTGTTTGAGATTTTGCCGTCCTCAACCTTTCCGGTATAATACATGTAGTCCCAGTAAAGATACTGGTTGAGATCGTCCGCTGTCCTGGTACGGGATTCCGATGTCTTGTCTATATCTGCGCGCACCTTGTTATAAAGTTCGTCACAGACACTCTTGACCATAGGAGTACAGATATGCTGCGGTCGTATGAAAGAGATGGATGTTCCCAGACCTGCCGCCTTTCTTGCAAGAGAATCTGAATTCCTGCATATTTTCTTGTACATTCCTGAAGATATGAAATGTCTGTAGCAGCCCATCACACTTTTGCCATCCTTGAAAAAGTCTTCCGGCAAGCAAGGGGAGACAGGAAACATGTCATCGTTGAAATACAGGAATTCCTCGTCAAGTCCAGGTATCCTGTGAAGATGCATCTCGATAGGATTCGAATTGAAAGTCGGCAGGAAGCGCGAAGGTATTATATCCTTGTGAAGCACAATCTTCAGTTCAGAGGTATCAACCCACTGAGGAACCTGTGAAGGATGCGATACAACAAGATAAACATTCCTGATGAATGGCATATACTTCTCTATGCCCCGGAGCAGGTATTTCAGAGTCCCCCAGTCACGGAACCGTTTCTTCATTATCGACTTGTTGGTAGTCTTCTCGTAATCCGCCCTCCACACAGGGTCGTTCCCGTCAACATAAGTTATAACGACATCCATATTATTGTTTCTACTATTGATACATTTGTCTGACAATGATTTGTCCTCTATTGCTCCACATATCTGAGGATGATCTTCCTGACATTGTCTGATACCCTCTTTGCAGCATCGGTCGCAGCTTCAAGTACCTCTGCAATGTTCTTGTATTTCATCAGCTCGATGGCATTCTTCTCATCCGTGAAGAGTGAACCGATATATTCCTCGTACGAATCATCTGCAGCATGTTCAAGCTCAGTTATCCTGTCACACTGGTTGGACATCTGGGCATAATTCTTCCTGATATCCGTAAAATTCTCCATCAAGGCACGGATGGCATCCGCCTCTGAATGGACATATTGCGCAAGTTCATGGATATGAGGGTCTATCTTCCCCGGCTTGTAAAGCAGAAGAGATTTTGCAGAAGTATTGATGCTGTCAAGAAATTCATCCATGCTCATTGCGATAGTCTGCATGTCGCTCCTTCTTACAGGCCCGATTATGCTGTCATACAACTGCTCATGGAACTCCGTCAGCAAAGCGTCGCCCTGGACTTCACATGCCTTGACCTCTTTCTCACAAGCTCTCCAGACAGATACGTCAAGAGTGTCGATCATATGGCAGAGAGCCTCCGAAGCCTGCTGAAGATATGTTGCCTGCTGGACAAAGACTGTGATGCAATGAGTCTTCTGTCCCGTGAACTTTCTGAAAAAACTGACAATTCCCATCCTTACTCGAATGTTATGATACGTTCCATTTCATCCTGACATCCTGTTGCCACATATAGCGAAAGTCGAGAGCAGAGGCAAAATTTTATTTTGACTATGCCGAGACCCAAGCGTATATATGAGCGTCAGCTCAAATATAGGATTAATTTGGGGATTCCGTATAAAATTTCATCCCAATTTGCCCATAAATGCTCGAAAAGAATGTAAAACAAATTTATCATTGGCTCGAAAAAATGTGAAAATCATCAAAAACAGAAAAAATCCGTTTTTCTTTTTTTAAATCGTGCAATCGGTGCGACGGCATGTCATAGATTTGCACAAAAACAAAATGAGAGTGCTGATGACGATTTTGTGCTTGGCAACCGCATGGACCGTATCTCCTGCGGCAGAACATAAACCAGCCGGTGATGAAAGCCGGTCAATCCTTATAGGAGCGGACCTTATGCCAGCTGTCATGCTGTCCGGAGCAGGAGTCCACTTCTCACATGCCGCAGGAAGGCATTGGAGCATATATGCAGGAGCCTGGCTGGATTTCCATAGAACGGCCAAAGGATTCAGCCAAACTGAGAAGGACCACTACGGAGAGTTTTCCGTTGCAGGCAAGCAAGGCTTATCCACAGATTTCCATATATGTGAATGTGCAGTCCAATACTGGACAGGGCATTGCTTCAAAGGAACATTCCTGTCGCTGGGAATACGATATGGTGACAGGACAGGAGTGGACGCCTTCGCCGAGGCAGGATTCAGAATCAGGATAGTGAAAGGATTGGGAATATCCCTGTCACTCAAATGCGGAATAGCGGAAGGTATCAGGAAAGGAGGCATCAATACGGACAACATAAACATAGGAATCAATTATGCGTTCTGAAAGACATACATGCAACGGTAAATGCCGGGAGAACATATTCTATCATATCAATCTGTTCTACATCTTCATCGCGTCCGGTCTGGGCGCAACCTTGACACTATCTATCCTCCCGGCGTTGATTTCGGGATGCTCATCCGCCCCGTACCAGGATCCGGGACGGATGGTATCTACCGAAATAACACTAAACAAATTACAAGGCAAGAGCCCGGAAGGGAAGATTCCGGTTCTTGACATATTCGTCTTCAACGACGACAGGTTGAAACGGCTTGACTCCTATCAGAGATTCGAAGGATGGGACAGTGACATGGTGGAAATAGCATCGTGCAGCGGAGACAAGATAGTATATGCAATCGCCAACAGCGGATTTGAAAGGTTCGGATGGGCGCAGGTGAATTCACTGAACTCCATGGACAGGATAATGGCAAGGCTTGAGGAAGAAGACATGGAAAACCCTGTCATGAGCGGGGTGATGAGGATGAGTGCTGCGGGGGGCAGCAATGAGGGGGCCATCGACCTCAAGCCTTTGGGAAGCATGATTGTAGTCCGGTCCATAAGGTGCGACTTCAGCGGACTGCCATATTCAGGGGAATGCATCCGGCAGGCAAGGGCATATCTGCTGAATGTTAATGCAGAGTGTTCAGTCACTGCATCCGGCAGGGTCCTGCCTTCAAGAATCATCAATTCAGGACGGTTTGTAGAAGATGATGTGTCCGGATTCCGGGACAGAAGCCTGATGGAACACCGTTTCAGCAAGGAAATAGGAAATGCCAGGCTGGATGACGGAGTGACATTCATGTGCTATCCAAACTCAGGAGAGGAAGAGAGCCCCGGATCGCCCTTCACCAAACTGGTGATAGAAGGAGTCGTTGAAGGGAATACATATTATTGGCCGATAGCAGTAAACCGAGAAGGGACGGGAACGGAAGACGATGGAATCTTCAGGAACTACTGCTACATATATGACATTGACATAAGGAGGAAGGGCAATACTGACCCTGACACTGCTATAAGTTCAGAAGACATCATAATCAATCTGGAGGTTGCAAGATGGGAGGAAAAGGAAGAAAGAAACATCATGTTCTGAAATTGCTGATGCTGCCGCTATGCCTGAGTTATGGGTGTGAAAACCTGACATACAATGGCATGGAGACTGACGAAACTGAGATTGTATTGAGGTTCACGGGAGCCGGATATTCATGCAAGTCTTCCGACCCGGACGAAAACAAGGTTACGGACCTGAGCCTGATGATATTTGACGAATATGGGACGCTTGAAGAATACCGGTGGGTGTCACGGCAGGAAATGGCATCCGTGGTTCAGGACGGGATGAAAGTCAGGCTTGCCACCGGGAAGAGATATTCCTTTTTAGGATGCGTGAATTTCGGGAGCAAGACATATGTCACCCGCATGGAGGAACTTGACAATCTGAAGTTTCATCTCGTCTATCCAGACGACTATCGCGAGGGCATGCCGATGTTCATCATGGAGAATCTTGAAATCGGAGCCGGATGTCAGAGCATCAGTCTGGAAATACAGAGGCTGATGGCAAAGATAAGCCTGAGGATGGACAGGAGAAGGCTTTCGGAAGGGGTTGAGATGAATGTAACCGGTGCAAGAATCGGCAACTGTCCAAGGATAGTGAAAGTGTTCGGAGACAGTAGTGCAGGAAGCATGGATGACTGCTTCACGGCAGGTTTTTCCAGGAACGAATATGAGACCGGTCCGCTGAACATCACAGGCGCAGACGGGAAAAGCGGAGAAGTGAGCCTGTACATGCTTGAGAACAAACAGGGAATCCTTGATGCAGAGGATGCAGGAAAGGATTTTGCGGACAATGACATCAGGAGACAGACATGTTCATACGCGGAAATAGACATTGAATACCTGTCCTCTGAAAAGGCAAGCTGGAGTTCTCCGTTGAGATACAGATTCTATCTGGGTGACGGAGAGTCAGACCTCAATGTCGAAAGGAACTGTCACTATCATATAACTGTGTGTCCGGAGGATGACGGGCTTTCGAGGGAAGGATGGAGTATAGACAAGGAAGGATTATGTACATTCATAAGGGAAATACGGCTCTCCAGGAGTGAGATAGAGTTTGAGTATGAGGGAGAAAGCATACTCCTGGAAGCCGAAATCCTTCCGTCTGACGCATCCATGAAGCATCTGAACTGGGAAAGCAGCAACAGGAACGTGGCGGACGTATCAGACACAGGGTTGGTGACGGCAAAAGGAGAAGGCACATGCACAATAACCTGCACAAGCCCGGATGGGGCCGGTGCATGGTCGCAATGCAGTGTGGTGTCCAAGTTCAAGGAATATTATTTCAATCTGTACCCGGGACAGTACATCACCGGCAATGTCGGAGACAGAATCCATGTATGGGCAGAGTTCTTTCCACCAATAACTCCGTTCGACATTGGATATGAAGAACTGGAATATGACAAAGGAAGAGGTATATATGACTATACCGTGGACGACGACGGACACGGGGTCACATTGACTCTGAGGAAACCAGGAAGCGGTATGATATACATGACGGCCGGATATCCCATCAATGACAGCCGGGCGGCAATGATAGTGGTCAACAACAACTGACCGAAAGCATTGACGTAAGAGTTACCTGATCATCAAATGTACCGTGCGGTATAGGATTCCATGCAGGATGAAAGCTGCTCAGGAGTACCCTGATATACAAGGCGTCCGCCTCCATCTCCGGCTTCAGGTCCAAGGTCTATCAGCCAGTCCGCGGCCCGGATGACATCCGGATTGTGCTCTACGACAACGATGCTGTGTCCTTTTGCAAGCAGGGCGTCAAAGGACCGGAGAAGCTTTTCCACATCATAGAAATGGAGACCGGTGGTAGGTTCGTCGAAGATGAACAGGATGCGTTGAGGAGTGCTCTTGCCAAGAGAGTCATTCATTGACAGGAAATAGGCAAGTTTTATCCTCTGGCTTTCGCCACCTGAGAGGGTGCTGCTGCTCTGTCCGAGCTGGATATACGAAAGACCGACATCCATCAAAGGCTGGAGGCGTTCTGCAATACGCCTGGCAACAGGATCGTCCTGTGAGCTGAAGAAAGATATCGCTTCATCAACCCTCATGTTCAGGATGTCATCTATATTCTTGCCCTTGTACCTGACTTCGAGGATGTCCGGTTTGAAACGGCGTCCTCCGCACGCCTCGCACACCATCGTCACATCAGCCATGAACTGCATTCCTATCCTGACAAAGCCTTCTCCCTGGCATTCCGGACATCTTCCGCCGTCCATGTTGAACGAGAAATGTGAAGGCGTGTAACCGTTTATCTTTGCATATTGCTGTTCAGAAAGCAGCTTGCGTATGTCGTCATACACTTTGAGATAGGTCACGGCATTTGACCTGGAGCTCTTTCCTATCGGGTTCTGGTCAACATATTCGACCTGGGTTATCCTGTCAAGATTGCCTGACAGAGAGCGGAATGTACCCGGAGCGGAACCGGTGTGGTTCAGATGCCTGTAAAGTGCAGGATAGAGGATGTCGCCTACAAGCGAGGACTTGCCGCTGCCACTGACTCCGGTCACCACCGTAAGAACTCCGAGCGGGAACCTGACATCTATGTCCTTGAGGTTGTGCTCCATTGCTCCGTTGACCTCGACATAATAATTCCATGCTCGTTTCTGCCTTACATACCGGCCTCTCTTTCCGGCCAGATACTGAAGCGTGAGAGATCTGTCCACATCGGATTCAGACACGCATCCGTCCAGTTTGCCGGAGAACACAATCTCCCCTCCGTGAATTCCGGCCTTCGGCCCTATGTCAATCAGGAGATCCGCAGCCCTCATTATCTCTTCGTCATGTTCCACCACAACGACGGTGTTGCCTATATCCCTCAAGCGTTTCAGGACAGATATAAGTCTCTCGGTATCACGTGGATGAAGTCCTATGCTTGGCTCATCGAGAATATACAGCGACCCCACAAGCGAGCTGCCGAGAGCAGTCACCAGATTTATCCTCTGGCTTTCTCCTCCTGAAAGAGTGTTGGAAGTCCTGTCAAGAGTAAGATAGCCGAGACCGACATCCTCGATGTATGTCAAGCGGGAGACAATCTCTGCGACTGCTTTGTCCACTATCTTATGCTCTGTCGTGGTAAGGGTCAGATTTTCAAGGAATTCCTTCAGGGCTGTAACATTCATGCAGAGCAATTCATGGATATTCTTACCTCCGACCCTGACATACAGAGCCTCCCTCCGCAGGCGGCTTCCGCCACATTCATGGCAGACGGTCTTGCCGGAATAGCGGCTGAGCATATACTTGTACTGGATCTTGTAACGGTTGGACTCAACCCATTTGAAGAAATCATCGATTCCGACTATCGAATCTTCCTCAGTTTCAGCCTTGCACCCCTTCCAGAGCATTTCCCTTACCTTCGGACTGAGGTTGCAGTAAGGCTCGAAGATGGGAATGCCGTACTTCTCCGCATTGAGAACCAGACGGTCCCTGAACCACCCCATCTTGTCTCCTCTCCAGCAGGCAATGGCACCTTCATACAATGTCTTGCTTTTGTCCGGGACTACCAGGTCCTCGCTTATGCCTATTATCTGGCCGAGACCTCCGCAGACCGGACAGGCGCCTAATGGACTGTTGAAACTGAACAGATATTCGTCAGGAGCCGTGAACTGCATTCCGTCAGCCTCAAACCGGTTGACGAATCTGCGAAGCACGGATGCTCCGTCGGAAATGGAATCCTTATATATATATATAGTTCCATCCCCCCTGTCAAAAGCTGTGTCCACCGAAGAATGGAGGCGCGTCATGAGGTCTTCGCTCTCCGCCTGAGGAAGTTTGAGACGGTCCACGAGCAGATATGCATTTTCCGGATAATCTCCGTCCATCTGCATGACATCCTCGATACGGACTGCCCTGCCGTCATGGAAAAGCCTTGAATATCCCTCTTCTTTCAGGGACAGCATCAGCTCGACCTTGTCATCTCTGCCGCTCCAGCGCAGGTCGGACAGGATATATGCCGCCCTTGAGCCATCTTCCATTATATATGATATGACATCGTTGACCGTGCTGCAACGCACCTCTTCTCCCGTTACAGGAGAATATGTTCTTCCTATACGGGCGAATATCATCCTGAGATAATCATATATCTCGGTACTTGTGGCAATTGTGGAACGTGGATTCCTCGTGTTCACTTTCTGTTCAATGGCAATTGCCGGAGGTATCCCCTCTATCAGGTCCACATCAGGCTTGGACATCCTTCCGAGGAACTGTCTTGCATAAGAAGAAAGACTCTCCGCAAAACGTCTCTGACCTTCGGCGAACAATGTATCGAAAGCAAGCGAGGACTTGCCCGAGCCGGAGATGCCCGTGATGACGACAAACTTGCCCCTCGGTATCTCTACAGTGATGTTCTTGAGGTTGTTGACCCTCGCTCCCCTGACCGTTATATTTCCTTCTTCTGCCATTTTAACCACTTTTACCCCGTATCACGATGCCAATTTGGCAGTTCATAACGGGAAACTGACAAAGATAACAATTTTATGGATAAAAACCTCGATGGTATGAATCTTGACTATTACACGTATGTCTGAACGAAACAGACAGGATAAAAATTAAAACAATGTTTAATTCAATTATAGGAGATAAGATTATGGTACCAGTAAGAAAGATCAACGGTCAGAATTGGTTGCCAGATTTCTTCAATGATTTCTTTGACAACAACGACTACGAAAGAATCAACGCCAACGCACCGGCAATGAATGTGATGGAAAACGAAAATTCATATACCATCGAGCTCGCCGCTCCGGGTATGACGAAGGAAGATTTCAAGATTCATGTCAACAAAGAAGGCAATCTTGTGATTGAAATGGAAAAGAAGACAGAGGAAAACGATGAGAAGAAGAATGGACGCTATCTGCGCCACGAGTTCTCATACACGAAGTTCCGCCAGACTCTTCTCCTTCCGGACAATGTAGTGAGAGACAACATTGCCGCCAAAGTTGAAAATGGTGTACTTTTCGTAGAAGTTCCTAAGGTTCAGTACGTTAAACCTGAAGAAGAGAGGCACGAGATTGAAATCAAATAGTCCCGGTTGCACTTTTTTATTTAAAAAATCCCATTTTCCGCAATAAAAATTTGGAGAATGGGATTTTTTGCGTATCTTTGCATCCGCGTTCGAGAAAAACGCATAAGACTGAACAAAATGGTGCGGTAGTTCAGCTGGTTAGAATACCGGCCTGTCACGCCGGGGGTCGCGGGTTCGAGTCCCGTCCGCACCGCCAGAACGGTTCTGAAAATTTCAGGACCGTTCTTTTTTTATTTTCATATTTACAATCCGCCAAGTATTCACCAAAATTCATTGATTTAATAAAAAGTTATTATAACTTTGTTGATTGGGAATTACAAATTGTGTGATTCATTGTTGTTTGATATGAAACCTTGGATTTACTATTTTATTGTCGCCACGACACTGACTTTACAGGCATTTCCTTCCCATGCCGGTTCTTCAGGTATGGACAGGAAAGTCGAGGCTAAGGAGCAGAAAAGCAAGTCTGAACGTACAAAGCATGTAAAGGATACAACAGCGGGACCAAAGATTGCATATAGCAAAGCATACGCTGACGGATATCTTATCGGCATCCGGACTAACCTTGTAAGATGGGCGACTCTTACTCCTGACATCGGAATTGAGTGGAGGATTGACAAAAACTGGTCCATTGCTGCGGATTTCTCATATGCAAATTGGAACTGGAAATTCCGTGAAAGGAACTATGCTCTCTGGGAGATAGCTCCACAGGCCAGATATTATTTCGGCAAGAATCTTAACTGGTATGCAGGTCTTCAGGCCAAAGCCGGAAGCTACAATTTCAAGGCTTCAGATGTAGGCAAACAGGGCAACTTCGCAGGAATAGGTGCTATCGGAGGATATAAGATGAACCTCAACAAGTCACTTGCCCTGGATTTCTCACTCGGACTCGGATATATCTATACAAGATGCGAGGAGTATACGATGATTAATGCCATCAATGTCAGCAAAGCCAAAACGGACAAGCACTGGATAGGTCCGACATCAATCGGAGTGACACTGACCTGGATGATCAAGGGATCCAAGTCATCCGGGAAGGATAAGACTGCTGATGTGCAGAAAGTCAATTTCCAAGCCAAAAGAACCGTAAAAGTGAAGAAATGAAAGCAACCATCCAATACATCACGGCAGTCCTCATGACAATGATCGCCATTTCAGGGTGCATCAAGAGAACCATTTTCAATACGCCACATCCGAATGACGGTGCTCTGAAAGTGGAAGCATTCTATGCCCACAAGAGCGAAGAGGCTGTTCTGCCTGAAGAATTCGCAATAATAATAGATTCTTGCGGATATTTCTTAGACACTACATATTTTGCTGACGAAGATCTTTTGGAACCAGGTTTCCATTCCATATACATGTTCAACATTCCAGAAGGCATGGAGCTCTCTGACAGCACGATATCCGTATGCCGGGATGATGAGGGAAACATCATGGCTTTACCTGGCTACTTTTACAGCGGACGCGACGTATTCGAAATCAGGAAGGACGACACATTGTCACTTGCGCTCCCTCTGATTCAGCATACCAGAAGGCTGGATTTCTTATTCAAGGTCAAAGGGGGCAGCCTTGACAAGATTGAATCAGCGACATGTGAGCTCAATGGATTGTACAGGTCAATCGACTTGGAAGACGGTTCATGCTGTGGCGAGCCTTCATTCAGCAGAAATTCGTTCGTCATCCAGAAAGACACTCTGAAGACGACATACCATCTCCTCGGGCTCCACCCTGATGTCTCCAAGACATTCAGGATTACTATTCATTTCATTGACGGCCATGATCAGTCCTTCGAGACTGTCCTCGATTCCTATTTGAAAGATTTCAACGAGACTGTGGACAAGAAAGTCCTGACTGGCAATTTCGAGGCTCACACAGGGGCTGAATTTGGTTTTACGATTGAAGACTGGAAGCCTACTGATGATTACGAAATCGACGGAAGGCCATAACTGTAGAATAAAGAATCCACCTAATGAATATGAAATATCTATTTTATTCAACTGCATTGCTTGCCTGTCTGACAGTAATATCCTGCAAGGAAAACACTCCCTTGCAGAATGACTCCAAGATAGCTCGTTTCTCATGCAGCATAGCGGAAACTAAAGCATACGACCGAACCTGGGAGGCAGGTGACCAGATAGGAATTTCCGGTATATCAGGTGCGAGGGAGTATCTGAATGTCCGTTACTCCACTCAGACGGGAGACGGAGATGATTTCAAGGCAGCGGATGATGCCATTTATTACACCAATTCAGACGCTGTAACTTTCTCTGCCTATTATCCATGGAGCGATAATCTTATTGATGGTACAATCCTGGAATTTGAAACCAACAGTCAGTCGAAGATGAAGACATTTGACTTCCTGTGGGCCTCCGCCGTGGGTAGCAGTTCAGATTCTGCCCCGGTGCCTTTTTCATTCAAGCATAGGATGAGCAAATTGACATTCACTCTGAAAGGCGAGAACGGAACCGGTTTCGAGGATATAGCCAAGGCCTCATGCCAGCTTTCCGGAATAGTCAACAAAGGTGTGTTCGACACTTTCACAGGTGAGGTATTCCCGTCAGGAAGTCCTGAGAATCTGACATTTGCCAACAACAAGGAAAATGAAGAAGAGAATACCGGAGCAATCAGCGAGAACATTGGCAATGATGCCGTAAGCTATACACTCATACTTATTCCTCAGACATTTACGAAGAACGGGCCACTTACAGTCATCGTCCGGACGGCACAGACGGGGACAACTCCTGAAATGGAATTCCAGGCTGATCTGGACCTTTCACTTATCAACGGCAACGATGGAATCAACGGATTCCAGGCCGGATATAAATACAGCATCACAATGAAAATCAGCAACACTCTAGCTTCTTTGGGGCAATTCATGATAGAACCATGGAATGAGGTCGAATCATCTTCAGATGCTACAATGTAACAGACATCAACCAAATAAAAACTATAATCATGAAAACAATTAAAATTATCGGAACAATAGCAGCTGCAGGAATCAGCCTTGCTATTGTGTCATGCAACAAAATGGAGAACAAGAATCTCACAAACGATTCACAGGTATCAGCACGCATCATCGCATCTATTCAGACAAAGGCATCAGGAACTGCCTGGGCCGACGGCGATGCTATCGGCATCACGACATCCGGAAATACAAAGAAAGATGGTACTGAATATACCAACATAAAATACACTACTACAGACGGAGGAATGACTTTTGAAGGAGAACCTATTTACTTCCAGAACAAGAGTGATGTTACATTTGCAGCATATTATCCATTTACAGGACCTGAAAATGCCGTACCTGGCACTCTCGGTGTAATCGAAGCAGAGACAATCGCAGCCAACCAGACATCTGCTGCCCAGCCTAAAATCGATTTCCTCTACGCAGAGACTACAGCAAATATTACATTGCCTACCGTTGAATTCCTTGGTCCGAATGCTTTCAAGCACAAGATGTGCATGATGACATTCAATTTCGTGCAGGGTAATGACGTAACTCTTGCTGACCTTACAAAATATACTGTCAAAGGTATCGTATTACAGGGTGGATTCAATGTGACGAACGGTGAAGCCAAAGCCAACGGTACTCCAAGCAACCTTGAAATGGCTGTATCGGGAGGAGCAGACCCTTCATTCACGGCTCCGTCAATAATTCTGTTCCCTCAAACTATTGGAACAGGAAATTTCGATATTGAAGTCGAGCTCAACGGTATCACTTATTCAGCAACACTCGCCATTCCAGGAGGAGCGACAGCTCTTGCTGAAGGCCTTAACTACAAATACAATATCAAGATTTCAAAGACCGGCATTTCTGTAGGAGAGGCAGAGATTGCTGACTGGACTGAAGCTCTCGGTGCAGATGTTGATGCTACGATGTAATATCCTCTATTGCCACCGTCCGGACATTGCGTAAGTCCGGAGGATATCTATGGTGTATCGGCAGGGTCGCGCCTGCCGGTGGCACTGAACAATAAAAAAAACGGATACGATGAAAATCATAGATGGAACTCATTTCCTGCTGCCTTTGGTTTGTACTGCCGCAGCACTTGTAGTCGCATGTTCCAATCCGAAAAAATGTATGCCTGAGTATGGCGAGGCCATTTCCTTCATGACGGATGACCTTGTCGATGCAGACAGCAAAGTTACACCGGATGGAACATGGGAAAGCGGTGATTATGTTGCAGTAAAGATAGGATCGGAAGTGAAGAAATATCAGGTGACCAGTTTCAGCGGGCCTTCAGCGGTAATAGAGGGCAGCAGTCCTGAAGAAAGCCATTATTGGCAGGGGGCTGGTTCTGTGAACGCATCCGCATGGTATGCTGGAGGAAACTATCTTACTGATATTGATACCTTCGAAGCAGCCGGAGATCAAAGTAATGTCAGCGGATTCTGCAAAGCTGACCTCTTATATGCGCCTTCAACTACATGCACTTTCGGCGTGACGAATTCCGTCAAGTTTTACCATCAGATGGCAAAAATACGTATAAACATTGTAAATGACGGAATACTGAAGGACAAGAGTTCCTCCACCATTACCGTCACAATCGGAGATGTGAACAACTATATCTGCATGAATGGAAGATTCTCCCCTTCGGAGATTGATATAGCCGGAGGAAAGTTGAGCGGACTCAAAGGAGCAGATGACCTCCCTGTAGGATACATCAGGCCTAGGCAGGTAACCACATCTACTGGTTGCATAAGCAGTTACGAAGCTCTCGTCGTTCCTCAGGATTTGACGGGAAAGAAATTCATCGCCGTAAAATACGATGGAGAATATTACTACTATATTCCTGAATCTACCTCACCTCACAAGGAAGTGGCCGGAGGTTATCTCAAGGTATTCAATGTAAAGGTAAACAAACGTGGACTTGAGATTACATCCTCCAACATTTCCGGATGGACAAACAAGACAGGAGGAAGCGGAATTGCTAATGAAATTTAAGGTAATGGACAGAAGAATCATAATGACAGCCATGATGCTTGCAGCCATTTCTTGCAGAGGGCCGCTGCAACATGGAACGGAAAATTACAGAGAAGCAATATTCAATGCCATTCCGGCAGATTCTTTCAGCAAGGCTGAAGGAAAGTCCAGCTGGACAGGTGACGGGACGGAATTGATTTCATTTACCCTGACACAGGGTGGAGTGTCAAGTACAGGCATCTACAAGGTAGCCGACGCTATGGGTAAGACCGTTGCTGTGACACCCGCGTACTGGCAATCTACATCGTCGGTAGCAAACGTAAAGGCAATATATCCGTCGAGCGTGACAGAGAGTACATTCAACATATCCGATCAGAGCTCTGCTGAAAAACTGTTGAAATGCGATTTCCTTACTGCATCGGCAACAGGCGTCACATTCGGTTCTGCACTTAACCTGCAATTCACCCATGCGATGTCGCGGATAAACATTGTGCTCACGGCGGGAACAGGAGTTGACCTGAGCAAAATCACACAAATCAAGGTATTGGGGACGCTCTATGCAGTTTGGACTGACGGAGCCCTTACTGGAAGTTCCATAGGATATATAAAGGCTTGCAAAAACAGCGATTCATCATACGAAGCATTGGTTGTACCTGGCGAAATCCATACACCAGACTTCATCCGCATTGATATTGAAGGAGGAAAAGATTACGGAGGCAAGACCTACATATACAATCCGGCAATCGGTTCACCCACGACCCTTGAAGCAGGAAACTCATATACATACAATATAACTGTCGGAGCAATCTGACAATCGGGAAGAAGAATCGAAAAGGGGTGTTGGAAATTCCAGCACCCCTTTTTTGAGCCAGCTATGGGAATCGAACCCACGACCTTCGCGTTACGAATGCGATGCTCTACCGACTAAGCTAAACTGGCAACCTATCTCCTTCACATACATGATATTCGTGAAGGGACTGCAAATATAGATATTTTTCCATAATTTTGCAGGGATTTCTGAGAATCTTTTGAATTATACCTGATATGGAGTGCAAGACAACTGATATTCTTGTCATTGGAGGTGGGGCTGCAGGACTGATGGCCGCATCGGGAGCTGCCGGAGCCCTCGGAGGAAACGGTACTGTCACAGTAATCGAGAAAATGCCACGTCCTGGCCGGAAAATCATGATTACGGGTAAAGGCCGGTGCAATTTCACCAATGCAAAGCCATGGAACGAATTCTCATCACATATACATCCAAGGCCGGATTTCCTCAAACCCGCATTCTACAATCTGACACCGGAGAAAATGATTGAATATCTGACTGAGCTCGGTATGGAGTCGGTCGTAGAGAGAGGTGACAGGGCATTCCCGGCCTCATACAACGCGGCTGACGTCGTGGATACCCTTCTGAAAGGAGCGATTGCATCAGGAGCGGAGGTTTTATGCGGCAAGGAAGCGGAGTCCTGCACAAAGACGGCAGAAGGCTTCGTGACGGTCTGCAAAGACGGGAGCAGGATTATCTCCAGGAAGTTGATAATCTGCACAGGAGGACTGTCATATCCGAAGACGGGATCCACAGGAGACGGCTACAGATGGGCAGAATCAATGGGACATACGATCAAGGAGCTCTTCCCATCCCTGACTGCAATCGTACCGAAAGGCTACAAGAGTGGGAACGGCATGAGCACGATGCACGGTCATATCGACAGAAGCGAGCCCCTGTCAGAAACCGGCAAGCTCCTTTGCGGGAACTCACTGAAGAATGTGGAACTTACGGTTTCTGTGGACGGGACCGTGGTTCAGACAGAATTCGGAGACCTCGACTTCACAGACGGAGGAATAGAGGGCCCGATTGGATTCAAGGTAAGCCGAAGATGTGTCAGCGCCCTGGTCCATGGTTCGAAGGTAACGGCATCCATAGACCTGAAGCCGGCAGTGGAGCCTGATGCTCTGCACTCCCGGATAGTGTCTCTCTTCGATGAGATTTCCAGGGACAGAAGAAGCGCAGGAAAACAATACAAGGAACGGTTCCGCATACTTCTGGGCAAGGTGCTGCCATCATCCCTGATTCCCGCATTCATCCGTTCAAACCCCGGCATGGACCATAAATCGCTCGCCAAGTCATTGAAATCGTGGAAGATGGATATAGAGGGATATGTCGGATATGAAAGGTGCGTCATCACAGCCGGAGGGGTGAGCAGGGATGAAATAGTACCCAAAACTCTGGAATCCAGACTGACCGGAGGATTGTATTTCGCTGGAGAGGTACTTGACATCGATGCCGATACAGGAGGCTACAACCTCCAGACGGCGTTCTCCACAGGCTTCCTCGCAGGCATCAGTGCGGCGAAGTCACTTCTCAGATGACGCCGCTTCCGAGCATTTCTACAGAGGTATCAGCCACAGATACATCAGACCCGTCCTCGACAGGCATGTACCACACCGCAAACTGCCCCGGGGTGATGCCACGCTGCGGAGTGTCGAAAAGGATATAGAGGCCGTTGCTTCGCATTATCAAAGTAGCATCCTGAAGCGGCTGCCTGTACCTTATCCTTACCCTGTACCGTCTGATCTCCCCTGCCGACATCCTCATATCCTCCCTGATCCAATGGATTTCATCAGGCGCAATCCTCAGGCAGCTGCGCGACAGGCCTTTGTGAGTATGGCCTTCCCCTACATATATGGTATTGGATTCGATATCCGTGTCTATGACAAAAACGGAATCCTTATGGCCGCCTATGTTGAGCCCCTTTCTCTGCCCTATCGTGAAGAACTGAGCTCCGTCATGCCTGCCGACAATCTTACCAAAAGGATTGTCCTTGAATCTGGTTTTCCTGACATGTTTCTTGCCGCTGCGGTAGGTCTCGGTCTCGAAGCGTATGTCATATCTGACCGGCTCGGAAAGCCTCAACAGGGATTCGTCATCCAGGGAAGCAATCTTCCGGGCCGAAAACGGGCTCGTACCACAAATCGTCCTGTCAGTCTTGTCCTCTGATATATAATCAGTTATCATCTTGACCTGAGCAGAATGGTCCTCCATTATGGATGCGAGTGTGTCATGGATGAATCTATATTGTTCATTACGGTCATAATATGCATCATAAACCTCCACTATGTCACCCTCCTTCGGAACAAGCTTCTGCTGGAGGAATGTTGGAAGGTCCACCTTGCCGACGAAGCAGATTCCCTGTGAATCCTTCTTGTCTGCTGACTGCAAATCGGCTTCGTGTGCAAGCCTCCGGACTTCGCTCTTGAGCATATCGCCGATAGGGAACATCGCGAATGAAAGCTGTTCCTGGTCAAGCTGGCAAAGGAAATAACTCTGGTCCTTGCCCGGATCGCTGCCCGCAAGAATCCTGTACACCTTTTTCCCGTCCACCTCGGTCTCCTCCTTCCTGCAATAATGCCCGGTCGCTACCATGTCTGCCCCGAGCTTCCTTGCACATTTCAAGAATGCATCAAATTTAATTTCCCTATTACAGAGCACATCAGGATTGGGTGTACGGCCTTTTTCATATTCATCGAACATATAATCGACCACCCTTTCCCTGTATTCCTTGCTGAGATCCACAAAATAAAACGGGATGCCTATCCTGCGTGCCACCATTTCGGCCACGAAGCGGTCTTCCTCCCACTCGCAGTCACCGTGAAGGGTCGTTGAGGCATCATGCCAGTTCTGCATGAACAAAGCAAAAACATCATATCCGGCCTGTTTCAGAAGAAGTGCCGCCACACTCGAATCCACTCCGCCTGAAAGTCCCACACATACTTTTGTCCTGCTGTTGTCCATAAACGCTTGAAAATTTGTCAAATTGTTATAAAAATAGCCCGAAACAAGATAAAAATCATGTTTCAAGGCACAAATCGTATCTTTTCAAAAGAAAAAGATTATATTTGTGTACTTTGCACTTGCGCAAAGATAATTCAATTGATTTGTTATGACAAACAAAGAGATAAAAATATCCTATGCCGAATACCTGTCGCTTGATGAACTCGATTCTCAGGACAGGCTTGTCGCAGATGCTGCAATAGCTGCAACGGCTTCATCGTATGCGCCGTATTCCGGTTTCAATGTCGGAGCGGCAGTGATGCTTGAGGACGGGGAAATCATCTCAGGTTCCAATCAGGAGAATGCCGCCTATCCTTCAGGACTCTGTGCCGAAAGGACCGCCATGTTCTACGCAGGGGCACACAGGCCGGACAAGGCAATGCTGAAAATCGCCATCGCAGGCGGCCAGAACGGAGTCCTTTGCGACAGTCCTGCCACTCCTTGCGGTGCATGCAGGCAGGTCATGGCACAGTATCAGTCCAGATCGGGGAAACCTATGGAGGTACTTCTCATCGGCAAGGAAAAGATTTGGAAATTCTCGAAAGTGGACGACATTCTTCCCCTGATATTCGACAGTCTATAATTCCGGACACCGCGCCCCCTGCCATTCTTAACAATGCAGGCATTGTCATTCCGAACACCGCGCTCCCTGTCATTCCGAACAAAGTGAGGAATCTGAGAGTAAAACCAAGCAGTTTGAACAAATATTTTGGAGGCAAATAAAATTTGATTAACTTTGTGGCCGGGTAAGTCATACACGACCAGCTCCCTCTGAATTCCCCCAGGGCTTGACCGCAGCAAGGGTAGGAGGTCGTAGCGGTGCGATGTATCAAGCTTACCCTTTTTTCGTATCCGTCAATCTATGTAAAACTCTATCAGATTGCGGATAGCATGCTGACACACAGGACAGAAGGCCGGAGCATAATTCGTATGCATGCGGCAGTCCGGATACGGGCGCCAGACTCCTTTTGACAGATATCCTCCTCCTTCATAGACTCCGACGAAGTTGCCGGCAGGCTCCCCTTCCGCAATCCTCTTCCACAATTCTTCCTTGGAGCAAGGTTCACCCTCAAACGGAACTTTCGCACCTTCAGGCAGAAGGGCTCCCCATTTGGAAGCAAAATCGCACATGGTGGTTATGTTCTGCTCCCAAGGTTCCTCATCCGGAAAATAATAATCGGAATATTGGTCGTCATAATAATATTCATCAGCAAGTCCTGCGAAACTGTGCCCGAATTCATGCACGACAACAGGCTTGAAGCTGGGATGATGGGCAGTTGTCAAAGTATAGGAATTGTATATGCCTCCACCACCATAAGTATCTGTGTTTGCGAGGATTATGATATGCTCATACGATATCCCGGCAAGCAGGTCATGGAGCCTGCGCAGTCGCAGCGTGGTCAGGTAGCGGTCAGAATAGAAAGTGCTGAAATGGGAACCGAGAGCAGTGTCCTTCCAGTCGCCTTCGGCAGGGACACTGACTCCGCTGTCATTGGATGCCGCAGCCACAGCCACGAAATTGAACCTGTCACGGAAACTTGCGAACGGCTCATAAGAGAGGATTTCATCCATGGCCACCTTTGCATCTGCATAGAACAAATCCGCCTCTGATGCCGTATATCCCTCAGCGACAATTGCGATGTCGATACATTCCGATGCAGGTCCACTCTCAAGAAGCATGCGGTGAGGCACCTGCGAGGCCGGAAGTCTCCTTATAAGAATGTCGTCAGGATCCGCCGGGTGTTCGAATGAAGCCTGCACATTTCCATGAAAATCATAGAGTTCCACCCTCACAACAGCTTTCGCTGAAGGCATGGGAAGCAGGAATACATTCTCGAATGACTTGCACACTGTCACTGACTCCTCGGTTGTCTGCCATTCCTGGAAAAGCGTGGAGAAACTCTGACGATACAATATCCGTCCGGTGGCTGCATCCCTCATTGAAATCTGTCCGTTCCCTTTGAGGGCAACTGAATCGAGATTGTGGGAACGCCCTGCCCATCCGTCGAAGACCGACATCTCGTCAAGCGCTATCCCGGCTGTCTTGGCCGTACCTGAAAAAATGTAATCAACCCTGAGGGTACGGTCTGCGGCGAACGAATGGGAAAATGCCGCAAGAACAAGCAAAAGTACTGAAATCCGTTTCATATATATTATAATGCTGCACATCTGACGGCACAGTTGATACCGTCAATGGCAGATGACACTATTCCGCCTGCATAGCCGGCTCCCTCCCCGCAAGGGAAGAGACCGGGAACCTGGATATGCTGCAATGTATCCGGATCGCGAGGAATCCTCACCGGAGACGATGTCCTGGATTCCACTCCAAGAAGCAGGGCGTCATTGGTGTAATAGCCCCGCATCTGCTTGTTGCCAATCATAGGGAATGCATATTTCAGACGGAGCGACACATGTTCCGGAAGGAGTTCATGCAGCGGTGCTGAAACGGCTCCCGGATGATATGAAGTTGCAGGAAGGCCCGCAGAAGGCACCCTGCGGCAGAAATCCATCATCCTTTGAGCCGGAGCCTTGATGGAACCTGTATAATCATACATGGATTTCTCCACATCCTTCTGGAACTGAAGCAGGGCCAACGGCCCGTATTTGGAATATTCCGGCATATCTTCGGGTTCGATGGACACGACGACTCCGGAATTCGCCCATTTCGAGTTGCGGGCCGAATTGGACATGCCGTTGAGGACAAGTTCGCCAGGGGCGGTGGCCGCCGGAACAAGCACTCCGCCGGGACACATGCAGAATGAGAAGACTCCCCTGCCCTCGATCTGGGTGACGAATGAATATTCTGCCGTAGGCATGAACGGCTGATATTTACCGTGATATCTTATGTTGTTGATAAGCGACTGAGGATGCTCCACACGTACTCCGAGAGCAAAGCCCTTGGCCTGAAGTTCCCATCCTTTCCTGTCGAACAATTCATATATGTCCCTTGCGGAATGGCCTGTGGCCAGAATGACCTGCGAAGCTGAATAGACATTGCCGTCTGCAGAAATCACATCGAAAGATCCGTCTCCTTTGCGCACAATGTCTGTCACTCGTGTATCGAAATGGTATTCTCCCCCATGTTCGATGATGCATTTGCGTATATTCTCGACAATCACCGGAAGCCTGTCGCTTCCGATGTGAGGATGTGCATCTATCAGGATTGACGGATCTGCACCGAATGTCACGAGCTGGTGAAGCACCTCACGGATGTCACCCCTCTTCGACGAACGGGTATATAGTTTTCCGTCAGAGAATGTGCCTGCACCGCCCTCACCGAAACAATAGTTCGAATCCGGATTGACCACTCCCTCCCGGGAAAGCTTCGCCATATCGAATTTGCGCGCATGGACATCCTTTCCCCTTTCGAGGACAACAGGCCTGAGTCCTTCCATCAGAAGACGGAGGGAAGCGAACATCCCTGCCGGACCGGCCCCGATCACGATGACGGGTCTGGAAGAAGCAACATCCTTATAATCAGGAAGTACATAATCTTCCGGGACCTCTCCCGGACGGTATAGTTCAATCTGGTACCTGTAGAGTATGTCCGTGCGGGCGTCAATCGAACGGCGCACGATACGGTACTGGACCTTGACTTTCGGAGACACGCCGAGTGCCTTGACGGCTGCAGCCTGGATTTCCTCCGGGGTCAGGTCTTTTCCCAATTTGGATGTCAGTTCTATTATTTTCATGTTCGGTTTAACTCAAGTTTCGCAAGTGATGATTCTTTGTGATCAGGAAGATTGCGTTCCGTTCAGAATTCGGCAAGACGGCTGACCGGGGCGACATCCAGGGATGTCCTCTCGCCTGCAAGATAATGGAACCATCCGGCAACGGCAATCATCGCGGCATTGTCGGTGGTGAATTTGAACTCCGGAAGGAAAACGGTCCATCCTCTCCTGCGTCCCTCTTCCAGCATTCTCGTCCGCAGCCCGCTGTTGGCAGACACTCCGCCTCCTATTGCAATCTGCTTTATGCCGGTCATCTTCGCAGCCTTTATCAGCTTGTCCATCAATATGTCTATCAGAGCTTTCTGGAAGCTTGCGCATATATCCGCCCTGTTGTTCTCCATGAACATGGGATCCTCGGCAAGCCTGTCCCTGACGAAATAGAGCAAGGAGGTCTTGATGCCACTGAAACTGTAGTCAAGTCCAGGGACATGAGGCTTCGAGAACTTGAATTTCTCCGGGTCACCCTCCTTCGCCAGCCTGTCCACTATAGGGCCGCCCGGATATCCGAGCCCCATCATCTTGGAACATTTGTCGAAAGCCTCCCCCACGGCATCGTCGATGGTCTGTCCCAGAATCTCGTACTCCAGCGGGCTGTCCACCCTGACTATCTGCGAGTTGCCTCCAGACACCAGAAGGCAGAGATAAGGGAATTCAGGCTGAGGGCTTTCCACCCCCGGCTGCTTTATGAAATTTGCAAGGATATGACCCTGAAGATGGTTGACCTCAACAAGAGGCTTGCCGGTAGCTACAGCAAGTCCTTTTGCAAAAGACGTCCCCACGAGAAGCGATCCGAGGAGCCCCGGTCCCCTGGTGAATGCTATGGCCGTAAGCTGATCCGCCGTCACGCCTGCCCTCGAAAGGGCTTCGCTCACCACCGGCACTATGTTCAGCTGATGGGCTCTCGATGCCAGCTCCGGGATAACACCCCCGTAAGCCTTATGAACATCCTGGCTTGCAAGCACATTCGACAGCAGGCAGCCGTCGCTTATGACAGCGGCCGATGTGTCGTCACATGAAGATTCTATTCCGAGTATTATATCTGCCATATTGTTCTCCTGTTATATCACACCTGCGCATGTATTTTGCATCTTGGACGGGCAGGTTGACCGGTGCAAAAATACGGTTTTTATCCGATATTTTTTATTATTTTTGCAAGTTGGACAAAAATTGAGAGGCTTATCTTACGGAAGATTCTGAAAATACTGTGGCTGACAGTCATAGCCATTGCAATCACCATCACGGCTGCTGCGATAACCCTGCAGTTCCCGAGGGTGCAGACTGCCGTGGCAAGGATTGTCGTAGGCAAGGTCTCGGACCTGCTTGACGGCGAGATAAGCATCGATAAGATACATCTGAAACCGTTTACCACCCTCATCCTCAAAAATACGGTCATAACGGACAGGGCTCCGGTGACGGATTTTTCCGACAGCCTGTGTACGCCTGTGGATACATTGTTCAGGGCCGACTACATCATTGCGAAGTTCTCTTTGGAAAGCCTGCTCACGCATGAAGGAATCCATATTGACAAGGTATATCTTACAGGTGCGAGGATGAACCTTGTCATAGAGGATATACCCGGGCTGGAGGCAGAAGATACCACTACAGTAAATCTCGCAAGAATATTTCACCTGAAGAGCAATAACGACAAAAAGGTATCGGAAAAGGAGATATTCATGATCAGGAAGGCAGAAATCCGGCAAATGGAATTTTCCATGAAGAATTTCTCCAAGCGGAAGACCACGTACTACGGAGGCATCAACTGGAACGACATGGAAGTCTTTGACATCAACGTCAAGGCAAGGAACCTGCGTTTCAAGGGCGGTGTTATGAGCGGTGCCGGAGACATGATTTCGTTCAGGGAAAAAAGCGGATTTGTCTGCAAGAGCATATCCTCACCGGATGTCAAGGTCGGCAACGGACGCACCATAATCGAAAACCTCAGGATTGAAGACGGGATTTCAGACCTGAGACTGCCTCTGTTCATGATGAGCTACACCTGCCCTCAAGACTTCGCTGATTTCATCCATAAAGTCAGGATAGACGGAGAAATAGACAGGAGCACATTGGATTTCAGGACATTGTGGTATTTTGCGCCACAGCTTGAAGGCAACAGGCTGAGGCTTGCCATATCGGGCGGGGCCTCCGGATATGTGGATGACTTCGACATATCCGGTATCAAGGTAACTTCTGCAGACGGAGGATTCTCCGGAAGCGTGAGCGGAAACATGAAAGGACTTCCGGACATAGACAACACGAGGCTGGACATGAAAATCAAGGATTTCCATTTCACTGCCAAAGGAATGGGAAAGTTCATCAGCGAATGGATTCCTGATGGTAATCTTGACCTCGACAACTATGCCAGGGGCACCATCTTCATGCTCGACGGCGGTGTGAAAGGTCTCCTGAACAGGCTGCATGTCAATGCCGACATAAATTCATTGTCGGGAAGGCTGAGGGCAGGAGCGACCATACGCAATGCGGCAGATCCGAGGAAGCCGGTAGGCATAAACGCAGGAGTGAGCACTCACAACCTCGACGTGGGAGCAATCCTCGGCACAGACATCATAAGGCAGACGACTCTTAGGACAGGTCTGGATGCCGTGCTCGAGAAAGATGCGACCCAGGTACGGATAGACTCACTGATAGTCGACAGATTGCTCCTGAACGGATACAATTACTCCGGAATCGCTGCCGCCGGCGACTTGACGAAGGACAGTTTCAATGGAAAGATCATCTGCAACGACCCGAGCCTCAACTTCTTGATTCAGGGCACTTTCGCGCTGTCTGCCAAAACCCGCAACACCCTCTACCGGTTCTATGCCAATATCGGCCAGGCCGACCTCAACGCAATGAACATAGACAAAAGAGGCAAGTCCAAGATCCGGCTTCAGACCAATGCGAACTTCACCAGGACGGCAAACGGACAGATGCTCGGCAAGATCGACATCGGAGGCATAGTCCTTGAGAACCGCCTCGGGAAGCATCAGGTCGGAGACATCAACATTACCTCACACAGTTCAGACGGGCTTTACAGGATGAAGTTCAACTCCGGGTTTGCAGACGCCAGCTTCTCAGGCACTGCATCCATCACGGAATTTATCAGGGATGTGGGCAACATAACCCTCAGGAAGGAGATACCTGCCATATTCAAGGACAGCACATACACATGGAACGGCAATTCCTACAATGCAGGCATCAAGTTCCATGACTCGATTGACCTTTTGGCATTCGTCCTCCCGGGAATGTATATCGCCGACGAAACCGCAATCAATGCTGCAGTCTCCAAGGACGGGACATTCGACTTGAAGCTCGATTCTCCGAGGATAGCGTTCAAGGAACAGTACATGAAGGACATAACTGCATCCATGAGCAACCGCGACGGGCATTTCTCCGGAGAAATCTCCAGCTCGGAGGCAAGCGCGGCATCAGTACTGCTGAACGACAACAGATTCATGCTGCTTCTCGACGACAACCACATAGGTGCCGGATATACCTATGAGAACAAGGGAGATCTGATTAACAGAGGAGAGTTCTTCCTGCACAGCGACCTCAAGCGCATCGGCGACGAAATCGAAATGGGCATGAACATTCTCCCTTCTACCCTCTATCTCAACTCCAAGGAATGGAACATACAGTCCTCGAGCGTGACTGTCAGGGGGCATGAGATTGATGTGCCTTCGATTGAATTCTCCAGCGGGGAAGAAGCCATAAGGATATATGGCAGGACATCCGACATCCGTAGTGACACGCTTACGCTAAGTCTGGACAGATTCGACATTTCAGTTCTCAACTCATTGGCAGGAAGCGATTTCGGATTCAAGGGAGCCCTGACAGGAAACGTACGCCTCACCTCGCCGCTCACGGACAAAGGCCTCCTGGCCGATCTGATCTGCGATTCGACTTACATTGCCCAGGTTCCCCTCGGCGTCCTGCACATCGGAAGCAGATGGGATGAGGATTTCAAAAGGTTCGACTTAGGCCTCAGGAACGATCTCGACGGCAAGAGCAGCATTGACCTCAGCGGCAACTACTCGCCCAAGCACAGCATACTGAACATGTCCGGCAATTTCGACAGGTTCAACGTGGCATACGCCAGGCCTTTCCTTAAGGACATATTCAGCGAAATGGAAGGATATCTGTCCGGAGGCATAACAATCGACGGTCCGGTCAGCAGTCTTTCACTGGCCAGCAACGGCACGAGACTGGACGATGCAAAGCTGAAGATTGCATACACGAATGTAGCCTACACTGCCGCTGGACCATTCCATCTTGACAGCGAAGGGGTGTATTTCGACGGAGTGGAGATTGCAGACAGGAACAAAGGAAGCGGCACTGTCTCGGGAAGCATCAATTGGGTCAATTTCAATGACATAGAATTCGACACTTATATCAATGTCAGAGATATCGAGTGCGTTGACATAAGCGAAAAGGATGCGGATGTATTCTACGGACAGGTCTTCGGCTCCGGCAAGCTCCATATAAGTGGACCTATCAGCGCCATCCAGCTCAACATCGACGCCGCCACCACCAAGCCAGGACAGCTCCATATCCCGATTTCCAACATTTCCACAGGCGGAGGCACCACCAACCTCCTTAAATTCACGGAACCCGAGAAATTTGTGAAGATCGACCCTTACGAGGAGATGATGAAGAAGCTCAAGAAACAGAAGGCAGTCTCGGGAGACCTCGGTGTAAGGATACATGCCAACGCGACACCTGATGTGGAGGCATTCATTGAAATCGACAAAGCGAGCGGAAACGTGCTTTCCGGACGAGGAACCGGCAACATAGACCTTGAGGTAAACAAGGACATATTCAGCATCAAGGGAGATTACAGGCTGACATCAGGAAAATACAAATTCGTAGCCATGGGCCTGGTTTCCAGGGATTTCCAGATTCAGGACGGAAGTACCATCAATTTCACAGGCGATATCATGGACAGCCGTCTGGACATCAATGCCCTGTACAAGACCAAAGCTTCCCTGTCCACCCTGATCTCGGATACTTCATCAGTGTCCAACAGAAGGGCAGTGGAATGCGGAATAAGCATATCCGACAATCTGAGCAACCCACGCATAGACTTCTCCATAAACATCCCAGACCTCGAACCGACCGTCAAGACAAGAGTGGAGAGTGCCCTGAGCAGTGATGACAAGGTTCAGAAACAGTTCCTTTCCCTTCTGATTACCAACAACTTCCTTCCTGACGACCAATCAGGTATCGTCAATAATATGTACAGCAATGTGGGTGAGTTGATGGCCAACCAGATCAACAACATCTTCCAGAAACTCGACATTCCTCTTGACCTCGGGCTCAATTATCAGCCGAACGAAAGAGGAAAGGATATTTTCGACGTCGCCGTATCTACACAGCTTTTCAACAACCGTGTCATAGTGAACGGCAATATCGGAAACAAGCAATACTCCGGTAGTTCACAGACAGGTTTTGCCGGTGACATTGAAATCGAAATAAAGCTCGACAGGGCGGGGGCATTCCGTCTGAACCTGTTCTCCCACTCTGCCGACCAATATACCAACTATCTCGACAACACGCAGAGAAGCGGAATCGGTGTGACCTACCAGACCGAGTTCAACACATTCAGGCAATTCTTCCGCAATATGTTCTCCTCCAAGGCCAAAAGGCAGGAAGCAAAGATCGAGGAGGAGAGGTATCTGCTTGAAGGAAAGAAGAATGTGGTCAACATCACGGCTGACGAAAGCCGTGGAACAAACAGGAAAAACAGTAAAAATGACAGAAACAAAAGGTAAACTTTATCTCATACCCTCACCACTTGGGGACAATGATCCTTCAGAGGTGATTCCCGATCCGGTGCTCAAGTCGCTCGCCGGTTTCAGGACATTCGTTGTGGAAGAGGTCAGGACCGCCCGCAGATACATTTCCAGGGCAGGACTGAAAGGACATATAGAAGGGCTTGAATTCCATGAACTCAACGAGCACACGGACGATGCGACGGTGGAAAGCTACCTGAGCCTTTTCGACGATGGCAATGACGTGGCTCTCATTTCAGAGGCCGGTCTGCCTGCCGTAGCTGATCCCGGTGCGAAGCTGGTGGCCCTTGCACATGACAGGGGCATAAGGGTGGTGCCGTATGTGGGGCCGTCTTCCCTCATGCTTGCTCTGATGGCTTCCGGCCTCAACGGGCAGTCTTTCGCGTTCTGCGGCTATGTTCCGGCCAAGACTGAAGAGAGGAGAAGCCGTCTCAGGACATTGGAGAAGGTTTCCAGGCAGCTCGGTCAGACTCAGATCATGATTGAGACACCTTACCGCAACGACTCTCTTTTTGCCGACCTGCTTGCTGTATGCGCCCCTTCCACGAGGATATGCGTTGCCGCTGATATTACCACTCCGGACGAATACATCATGACAAGGACGGTGGCTCAGTGGAAGAAAGAGAAGATTATAATCGGAAAGAGGCCTTGCGTGTTCTTAATGTTAGCATAGTTATGAGTGAGTTTTACAATAAGTTGAAGAAACGAATATCGGATGTTGCAGGCTCAGACTTCGCCATAATCGAGCTTGAAGGCATGGAATTCCACGCCTTCCACGGATGTCTGGAGAGTGAGCGTAAGGAAGGGAACATTTTCGAGGTTGATTTCACCGGATATGCGGACATCCACAAGGCATCCTGCAGCGACAGTCTCTCAGACACAATAGATTACGGGAAAGTATATGATGTTGTTGCACAGGAAATGGCCATTCCGTCAAATCTGCTGGAAACCGTTGCGACGAGGATTGCCGACAGAATCCGCAGAGAGTTCCCGGAATTTGCAGAATTCAAGGTTCGGGTGTCAAAGAAGAACCCGCCCGTTGCCGGAAAGGTTCAATGGTCAAGGATTACAGTGGAAAGATAGATATGAAAATTGCATTCATAACTCTCGGATGCAAGCTCAATTACGCAGAGACTTCATCCTATGAAAGGGCCTTCCTGAAGGAAGGCATGAAGGCGGTTCCGTGGACGGAAGGGGCTGATGTGTTCCTTGTCAACACCTGTTCCGTGACCGAGCATTCCGACAAGAAAAGCAGGAATATAATCAGGAAGCTTCACAAGATATCCCCTGACGCCAAAATAGTCGTAACAGGATGCTATGCACAGCTTAAACGTGCTGAAATAGAGGCTCTTGAAGGGGTCTCGAGAGTATTCGGCGCGGATGAGAAAGGGCTTATTGTGCCTGAGACTCTCGCCATGCTCGGCGCGGAGGACTGCGGAGGCATGATTGGAAGGAGTTCATTCTTCCCTGCCTACTCGAGCGGCGAGAGGACGAGGTCTTTCCTTAAGGTGCAGGACGGATGCGACTACAAATGCGCCTACTGTACAGTGCCTTATGCTCGCGGAGAAAGCCGCAACATCCCGATAGCGGATATTGTTGCCCAGGCCCGCGAGATTGCTGCTGAAGGCATAAGGGAAATCGTCATCACAGGAGTGAACACAGGAGATTTCGGCAAGACTACCGGAGAAAGCTTCTTCGAGCTCATTAAGGCATTGGATGCGGTTGAAGGCATTGACAGATACAGGATTTCATCCATAGAGCCCAATCTGCTAACGGAGGAAATAATTGACTGGATTGCAGGAGGTACGAAGTTCCTTCCTCATTTCCACATTCCTCTCCAGAGCGGGAGCGATACGATTCTCAAGGAGATGGGAAGGCGCTATGACACAGCGGCTTTCGCTTCCAAGATTGATTATGTCCGGAAAAAGCTTGAGCAGTCTGGCAAGCCTGCAGTCTTCCTTGGAATAGATGTCATAGTCGGTTTCCCGGGTGAGACGGATGATCTTTTCATGGAGACATACAATTTTCTGAAGGATGTCATAAAGCCTTCATTCATACATATTTTCCCTTACTCCAAAAGAGCCGGTACGCCTGCGGCGGCAAGAAGGGACCAGGTACAGGATTCCGTCAAGACCGCGAGGGTGGAGATGCTTGAGAAGCTGAGCGACACTCTCCATTCGGCATTCATTGAGGCTAACAGGGGGCTCACGGGCAAAGTTCTGTTCGAGAGCACGGACAAGGACGGGATGATGTCTGGATATACCGAGAATTATATCAGGGTATCCGCTCCTTATGATTCTTCAAAAATTGGCAGGATAGTGGAGGTGGAAATATGAAGAATGCGGAATTGACTTTCCTTGGGACAGGGACTTCCCAGGGAGTGCCGATGATAGGATGCGGATGCGAGGTCTGCCAAAGCAGGGATTCGCGGGACAAGAGGCTGAGGGCCAGCGCTCTGGTGAAATATTGCGGGATGACGATCCTTATAGATGCCGGACCGGATTTCAGGCAGCAGATGCTTAGGGAAGGCGTTTCCCATCTTGATGCCATCCTGCTGACCCACAATCATAAGGACCATACGGGCGGACTGGACGATGTAAGGGCATTCAATTACCTTGAGGGGTTGCCTGCAGAAATATACTGCGAGAAATATGTGGAGGAGTCGCTGCGCAACGAATATTCATACGCCTTCGCAGAGAAGAAATACCCCGGAGCTCCTGAATGGCATATCCATCTCATTGATGACATGCCTTTCCAGATACATCCATGTGACTGCAGGGAGAGGCTGGTCTGGAAATCAGGGAACGGGTATGAGCGCATAATCGAGGATCATCCTGCCAACGAAGGAATGAGGCCGGTGGATGTCATTCCGATAAGGGGAATGCACTACAAGCTTCCGGTGCTGGGATACCGTTTCGGCAACATAGCCTATTGCACCGACATGAACTTCATTCCGGAAAAAGAGTTCGAGAAGCTCCATGGGCTCGACCATTTCGTAATAAACTGCGTGAAGAAAGGAAGGCATATCTCGCATTACTCCCTCGAAGAAGCAGTGGAGGTGGCCAGGAAGGTGGGTGCCCGGCACAGTTGGCTGACACATCTCTCACACCAGCTTCCCCGCTTTGCAGATCTTGCCGAAGAACTGCCAGGAGGCCCAGAAGCGATGTCAATGCTCGAAACCGGAGCATCAGCCGACGCTCTACCGGAAGGCAGCATACTCCCCGCTTTCGATGGTCTGAGAATAGGTTTCGCCCCCACTATTGCAGAAAATCAAAATAAATAATATCTTTGCAACCCCAACGCGTATCCAACGCCGCGTCCCCCCCACACTCCCCTAACAGGGGATGTCGGCAACGCCGACAGGGGTTAAATTAACAAGGCGTCATCAGACGCCGCGACCGAGTCGGGACTTTCGAAGAAAGTCGGAAACCGACGACAAACCGAGCGCAGAGAAAATGAATTTTCTCTGCCGAGGTGCGAAGGAGGAAAATGGCGAAGCCATTAACACGAAAAGGTCGCCGGGCAGGACGAAGTCCTGACCGCATTCCCCTAACAGGGGATGTCGGCAAAGCCGACAGGGGTTAAATTAACAAGGCGTCATCAGACGCCGCGACCGGGTCGGGACTTTCGAAGAAAGTCGGAAACCGACGACAAACCGAGCGCAGAGAAAATGAATTTTCTCTGCCGAGGTGCGAAGGAGGAAAATGGCGAAGCCATTAACACGAAAAGGTCGCCGGGCAGGACGAAGTCCTGACCGCATTCCCCTAACAGGGGATGTCGGCAAAGCCGACAGGGGTTAAATTAACAAGGCTGCATCAGCAGCCGTGGCCGGGCCGGGACTTTTCCAAAGGAAAAGTTGGAAAGGCGCAAAGGCCACCGGGCAGGACAACGTCCTGACCGTATTCCCCTAACAGGGGATGTCACGAAGTGACAGGGGTTAATACTGAGATATGGTGTAACGGTAGCACTACAGATTTTGGTTCTGTCTGTCCAAGTTCGAATCTTGGTATCTCAACAAAAGCGGTCTCAGCACAAAAGCTGCGGCCGCTTTTCTTGTACCTATGCTCCTCCTTCCTCACCGTCATGCCCGACTTTGATCGGGCATCTATCTACAACAAGATTCCCGGTCAAGCCGGGAATGACGAAAACTGTTCAACCAGAAATTTACGCAAAGATTCAGAGCGAAGAGGACCACTTTGCAAATAAACTGACGGCCATAAAGTTCGCTTGATTATTGCACAGGCCACTACATCTGTCAATTAAAAAGCCCCCGGATTGCTCCGAAGGCTTCGGCCATCATTGCGATGCTACCAAACAATCAGGAAATGACGGCTAATTTCTGACTTATAGTGTGTATTCCCTCGGTGATGCGGCGCTGCATCTCCGGGCGCGGATTACGCCATCCGCTGGCATAATGGGTGAGCTGCTGAAGATTGATGCCCGTGACTTCAGAAAGAGCTTTGCGGGTAATGAAAGACTCTGAATACTTCAACTGGGCCCTTGTAGTCAAATGCCATTCGGGCTCCCATTCTCCCCTAAACTCTTCAGGAAGCTGGTCTCCATCCTCTTTCATCCAGGCAATATGTTGCCGTAGAGCATCAAGCATATCCATCTTGACTCCATCCAATGTCTTCCCAGTCGCTATGCAGGCTATATCCTCGTTCTCAGTGCAGGATGCAAAATTGTGCCCATCCCAGTCAATCTTTATTCCAATCTTAGTTGCCATATCTCTCTTGTTTTTGCAGGGTGGCTATTTCCACCCTGCCTGTTTGAAAATGCTGTTTAATAATTCCTGACTTAAAGTATCGCTTGGTTTCCCTCTTACAGTAACCTTTCCAGGCTTGTTCGGATTTGTGAATTGTCTATGGTCGCCCGTCCACTTTCTGATTGTCCATCCGTCCTGTTCGAGTAGCTTGATGATTTGACTTACTTTATATCTCTTCATATCCTGATTGTTTGGCATTACAAAGATATATAAATTTATATCATTTACAAAATAATTTTGCAACTTTTACAAATGTCCTTATGGCCGCGTCCCCTGGTTGACTGAAAAGAAGCAGCTGCGCAACGGATCACAATAAGGATTATTCCGTTGTGAAAACATCTGAAGCGGACTGCGGCCGCTTTTCTTGTACCTATGCTCCTCCAAGTTTTGTCAATTCGTCGGGAAATGCGAATATTACCATTCTTAAGAAAGGGAGGCGTTCACGTGACTTTTTTCTGACATTTTGCAAATTTACTTACAATTTAAAAGCAAGACGCGCAAAACAGGCAAAGTAATTTAGAAATATGCAAAATATATTCATTCCGAAAATCCCGCAGTTCGTCGGGATTGGCCTCGGAAAGTATTGCAGATAAACAAAAAAGCACTACCTTTGCATCAGAGTTGATTCAGAGAGTTCTTCTGTAACTCTCACAACATATTGGTTATTAGTTTTAGTGTTATTAATTATGTGGTTAGAATGAGGTGTCCCCATGTGAATGGCGATGTCTCATTTATTTTTATACCCACATATCACAGATTCTCATTCTCAGAATACCGAAACGGCAACGGATTCAGCAGATTTCTGTATCTCAGAAGGAAGGTTGGCAAACAAGTCAAGTCCTGTCAATTCCTCAACAGCATCAATTGTAGTAATCCATGTTGAATATGCGGTGTTCGCAGCGGCATTGTTTCCCGTCGTAAGATATGCGGCACCCTGAGCCGAAACCACTTTGCCATCAGCACCGAACGTGCAGAGCATCAAAGCCTTGAAGAAACGACTCGGGACAGCGCATACCGCTCCGCTCTTGTCGGTGGTGGATTTGTAGCCTGAATCGAATACAGGACCGGTCACCATATACAATGTATCCCTTCCGCGTACCGATGAACCCAAATTCTGCACAGCCCCCTCCAACTGTGCCCACTGGCCACCGTTAAGAGTCTGGTTCTGAGGAGTCATATTGGAATAATAGAAAGTCTGATTGTTTTCCGCCTTAGTCGTCTGACGGTCGTTTGAGGCCACCTGATGGCCACGGGAATAGGCATTGCCGTCAGCATCGTTCTTGTATGCACTCGAAAGATTCGGCTGAATGGATGTACTCAACGCCGGGTCATAGACCCAATTTTCATTGCGCCCGACAGAATTATTGCCGAATGTGGTAGAATTGAATGCACAAGCCACCCAAAGAGCACACCTCTTCCCTTCGTCAAAAAGAAGTGACAAGGTACGGTTACGGTCACCTCCATTCGAGAAAGTATGGCTGACAAGAGTCTGGCCCGCATTGGCTGTCGGAGTGGAGAACCAGAAATCATCCCCTGAAACCCCGCTTACGGTACCAGGCGCTGACGGCAACTCCACCAACGGGAATTCCATGCATCCGGCATATGCCACCTTTGACTGCGGCAGAACAACATCTTCTCCGCTATTGCCGGAATCACCAGAATCGCCGGAATCATATTTTACAATCCTTATCCTGTCTATATAACATCTGACACTGCTGGCAGCCGTGAACTTTACAGTCGCCGGGCATCCCACTGCGTTGAAATCCAATGCATAATCCTTGAACTCGCCGGACTCTCCATACGTCTGAAACGAAGCAACCATGCTTTGAGAACCGGAGGAAACCGTAAGCTTAATCTCATCGGAATCCCACCCTTTAGCCGTCACGATGACGCGGAAAGAAGTTGAAAGATCCAGATGCACAGTCTCCAACGAGCCCTGGCCTCCGTTTTTTGCCAGACGGACGATTCCGGCACCTGCACCATAGACGGCCCCCTCCACACTGAAATTGGTCAGCGAAGTCATTGGTGTTGTCGATGAAACAGTAACCTCATCAAATCCATCGTCAAACGGAAGAGTGAGATAATCATGCGCTTCCCTGACGGCAGCCGACATCTTGACACGCAAGGCGCTGCGGACATTTCTGGCAAACGTCAGATTGCAAGACGGTATATCGCGGGTGTATGAAGCCTTGTCAGAGGTCACCACCACTTTCAATGAGGTGATGCTGCACGGCAGGAAGGCGGCCCAGAACGTGACATTGCCCGAAGCATCTACAGAAAGATTCTCACCATTGACAATCAGCATATTATGAGTTGCATTCCCGGACTTTTCGAGTATTTCTCCGGTGAGCATGTTCAGAGAATACCTGCCTGTCATGGCAGCAGACTCATCTGCAAAAAGCGTGATCTTCGATATTTTCTCACCCTCTGTCCACCCATTCAGTTTGGTGAGGGTAATCTGGGCATGAGCTGCCAGGCGCGTCCACAGAAGTGACACCGGTTCGGATGGAAGACCAGTATAATACCCGGAAACGGCAGTCATCAGATCGGCAGACGGATCAAAGGAATCTGCGGCAGGGGTCTGGAGCAAAGGTATCTCCACATTGACGCATGGAGCATTGCTGAATCCTGTCGTCTCATAGCATACCGATGCAGGGAAAATGCCGTAGAAACGATACTCTCCCGCTGCGGTTCCCTTGAAATCCCCGGGAACACTGAACCGGGCCGTTTCTGAGGATGCGGCAAGAGGCTGGGACTTAAAAAGCTTTGCAGTGCGGTTCCCGTCGGCCTCATCCGCAGCAGCGGAACCATCTGCGTTCTGCCAGACACCGTCACATGTATAGCCTACCCTTATGGCATCACCGGCAGACCAATTTATGGTCGAACCTGTCCAATGGGTCTTGGAGGCATCATCCAAGACAGGCTTCTCCGACTGGAAATAAAGACCATGTACCTGACGGGCCGCCAGGTCGCTTTTCTGACACGCAAGCAATAAAGCCGATGCTGCGGCAACTGACAAAGACAGAGTGAGCAGATTCCTCATAGCCAAGACATTAGATTTCTCCCAAATCAACAAAACCATAGCCTTCTGACGGAGAATCCGGATTCCCCAC
The DNA here is from genome assembly GCA_051870095.1 of Candidatus Cryptobacteroides sp. Classification (GTDB taxonomy): domain Bacteria; phylum Bacteroidota; class Bacteroidia; order Bacteroidales; family UBA932; genus Cryptobacteroides. The sequence goes on from JBJEBN010000033.1 coordinate 62,525, forward strand.
AAAACTCTGGCACAGATGCCCTTCAGGACAAATTATATAAATATCTGATGCCGGGGCCAGATAATCCGTCCCCGGCAATTTCTTCAAATCTGTATTCTTTTCCACTTAGTATATTTTTCTTGACACTTGCTGCTAATATACCTCAATTCCGCAGACTTCCAAAAGTTTCTGCGTGAAAGTGTGATTTCTGA